>NZ_CP017074.1:0-168598 GCF_001717465.1 Luteimonas sp. JM171
AAAGAAAAACCCCCGCCGAGGCGGGGGTCTTCCTTGTTCTAGTGGCGGAGCGGACGGGACTCGAACCCGCGACCTCCGGCGTGACAGGCCAGCATTCTAACCAACTGAACTACCGCTCCGCACTGAAACCTTGACTCTTTGGCGTGGTGGGTGCTGAGGGTTTCGAACCCCCGACCCTCGCCTTGTAAGGGCGACGCTCTACCGCTGAGCTAAGCACCCGTACCGAGCCGTTTAGTTTACAGCGTCTTTCAGCGCTTTGCCAGCCTTGAACGCAGGATTCTTTGCAGCCGGGATCTGGATCTCTTCACCGGTGCGCGGATTGCGGCCGGTACGGGCTGCACGCTCACGGACTTCGAAGGTGCCGAAGCCGGCGATGGCCACGCTCTCGCCGCGGCCCAGCGAGCCGCTGATGGTGTCGAACACGGCATCCACGGCGCTGGTCGCGTCGGCGCGGGTCAGGCCAGCCTTGCTGGCCACGGCTTCGATGATGTCACTCTTCTTCGTCATGTTCCTGGTATCTCCTGTGCGACGCCGTCGCGATTAGATGTCGGACGGGCTGCGTCCGACTTGGAGCGGCGCGCCGGGAGGGCGCCGCGAATGGGCAACGTTATACCAGCGCGCGCTGCCGGGACGCAACCGAAAAGCGCATAACCGCGCCACTTTTCAGCTGCCTGCCACGACGGCGGCCCGTTCGTCAATGCTTGTTGACGGCGGCGCGCTCGCCGGATTTGCCCGCTTTTGGAATCACCTCGTCGACATCCGCGCCGGTGCGCTCGGGAAGCGGTCGCTCCAGCGCCACGTCCAGCACCTCCTCGATCCACTTGACCGGAATGATCTCAAGCTTGTCGGTGACGTTCTTGGGGATTTCCGCCAAGTCCTTGCGGTTGTCCTCGGGAATGATGACGGTGCGGATGCCACCGCGCAGGGCCGCCAGCAGCTTCTCCTTGAGCCCGCCGATCTCGGTGACCTTGCCGCGCAGGGTGATCTCGCCCGTCATTGCAACGTCAGCACGCACCGGGATGCGGGTCAGCATCGAGACCAGCGCCGTGGTCATCGCGATGCCTGCGCTCGGGCCGTCCTTGGGGGTCGCGCCGTCCGGCACGTGCACGTGGATATCGCGCTTCTGCAGCCAGTCCATGTCCAGCCCCACCCGGGCGCCGCGGGCGCGCACGATCGAGTGCGCGGCCGAGGCCGACTCCTTCATCACGTCGCCCAGCTGGCCGGTGAGGATGAGGTTGCCCTTGCCCGGCATGTGGGTCGCCTCGATCTGCAGCAGGTCTCCGCCGACTTCGGTCCACGCCAGGCCGGTGACCATGCCGATCTCGTTGTCCTGCTCGGCGCGCCCGAAGTCGAAGCGGCGCACCCCCAGGTACTTGTCGAGGTTGCGGGAGGTGATGCTGATGGCCTTGGCGCTGGTCGCCTTGGCGGATTTGGCGGCCTTCGCCGTCTTCTTCGTGGCCTTGCCCTTTTTCGCCGGGGCCGGACCCGACAGCGCGATCTCCTTCACCACCTTGCGGCAGATCTTGGCGATCTCGCGCTCCAGGTTGCGGACCCCGGATTCGCGGGTGTAGTAGCGCACGATGTCGCGGATCGCGCCCTCGGCAATCTTGAGCTCATCGTCCTTCAGTCCGTTCGCCTTGAGCTGCTTGGGCACCAGGTAGCGGGTGGCGATGTTGATCTTCTCGTCCTCGGTGTAGCCGGGGATGCGGATGACCTCCATGCGGTCCAGCAGCGGACCGGGGATGTTGAGCGAGTTGGCCGTGGCCACGAACATCACCTCGCTCAGGTCCAGGTCGACCTCGAGGTAATGGTCGTTGAAGGCATCGTTCTGCTCGGGATCGAGCACTTCCAGCAGTGCCGACGACGGGTCGCCGCGGAAGTCCATCGACATCTTGTCGATCTCGTCGAGGACGAACAGCGGGTTCCTGGTGCCGGCCTTGGTCAGGTTCTGCACGATGCGCCCCGGCATCGAGCCCACGTAGGTGCGCCGGTGGCCGCGGATCTCGGCCTCGTCGCGCACGCCGCCCAGCGACATGCGCACGAACTTGCGATTGGTGGCCTTGGCGATCGACTGCCCGAGCGAGGTCTTGCCCACGCCCGGCGGGCCCACCAGGCACAGGATCGCGCCCTTCATGTTGCGCACGCGGCTCTGCACCGCCAGGTATTCCAGGATCCGCTCCTTGACCTTCTCCAGCCCGTAGTGGTCGGCGTCAAGCACTTCCTGGGCCACGCTGAGGTCGCGGCGCACCCGGCTGCGCTTCTTCCACGGAACCCCAAGCAGCCACTCCAGGTAGTTGCGCACCACGGCGGCCTCGGCCGACATGGGCGACATCTGCTTGAGCTTGTTGAATTCGCTCTTGGCCTTGGCCTCGACCTCCTTCGGCATCCCGGCCTCGGCGATCTTGCGCGCGATCTCCTCCATGTCGTTGGGCGCATCGTCCATCTCGCCCAGTTCCTTCTGGATCGCCTTCATCTGCTCGTTGAGGTAGTACTCGCGCTGGCTCTTCTCCATCTGCGACTTGACGCGGCCGCGGATGCGCTTTTCCATCTGCTGCACGTCGATCTCGCCGTCGACCAGGCCAACCAGCGTTTCCAGGCGATCGCCAATCTCGGCGGTCTCGAGCAGCTTCTGCTTGTCCGACAGGCGCACACCAAGGTGCGCTGCAATGGTGTCTGCCAGCCGCCCTGGCTCGTCGATGCCGGCCAGCGTCTGCAGCAGCTCGGGTGGCAGCTTGCGGCTGGTCTTCACGTACTGCTCGAACAGGCTCATCAGCGAGCGCGCGACGGCCTCGACCTCACGCTCCTCGCGCCCTTCCACGGGCGCCAACACGGTGCCCTGGCCCATCAGCGTGCCATCACGCTCGACGATGCCCGACACCTGGGCCCGCTCGACCCCCTCCACCAGCACCTTGATGGTGCCGTCGGGAAGCTTGAGCAGCTGCAGGATCTGGGCGAGCGTACCGGTCGCGTAGAGGTCACCGGCGGCCGGATCATCGGTCTCGGCCGACTTCTGGGCCACCAGCAGGATGCGCTTGTCGCCCTCCATCGCCAGGTCCAGCGCGCGGATTGACTTGTCGCGGCCGACGAACAGCGGGATCACCATGTGCGGGAACACGACGACGTCGCGCAGCGGCAGCACCGGCAAATCGAGGATCGGGGTGGATTCAGCAGTCATCAGGGCTCCGGGAACTCGGGTTCAGGGCCGGCAAACCGGCATGCCCCCTGTTATGGGGCTGCCCGGAGGGGGATGCAAGCGGGCGGGCGCCAGCAGATCGCGGCCCCGGGCCGGTATCCAAGTTGAATCAATAAGTTGGGAGCAGCGTCTTCCGGATTCGAAGGGAAACCTGAACAGACTTGCCACCCACGCCCGCCTCCCCAGGTCGCCCCCGCCGGCAGCGTTGGGAAACGACGGGCGACGAATGTCGAAGTCGAAGACGGTCAAAGGTTCCCGGAACTGGCTGCATCCAGCAGGCTTTTGCAAATCTGCACCGTGATCGCAGTCGGGCCTTCGGGGACGTCAACCGAAAGCCAGCGGCCGCCGGATCGTCGGACGCAAAAATCAACGGCGTGCTTGCGCGTCCCGTGCTTGCCCCACGCCGGAGACCTGATAGCGAAAGAATACGGCCAGTCCTCTTCCAGTTCCGCTGGGGCAATGACCTCCGTGTAGCCATCGGGGAGGTTCCCGTAGGCCAGGCATTCGCCTGGCGCCAGGCCTCGCCCGGCTTCAAGATCGGCGCGGGGTCGGGAACACCATTCGAGTACGAAATGCAGTCCCCTGCCGCCGGGTCAAAGCGCGTGTCCCGCACGAGGAAATCGGATTCCCAGATCGTCTGCGCAACCCCAGCGATCCGCTGGTCAATCCGGACGCTTGAGAGCAACGGGGCAGCCTCTTTGTTGACGGCCGACAGTTCGATGGGAAAGCACACCTGTCCACGGACCATACGCACTTGCGCTCGCTGATAGCGCTGGCCAACGGCGCTGCAGGGCGAGACCCTGGCGAGTTTGACCTCTTCCTCTCCCTCATCCTGCGAAATGCAGCTTAGAACTTGACCACCCTCCGAGCGGATATTCAGCGGTCGCGGGCCGCATGATGTTGCGGTCATGCAGGCAACTGACAGCAGAACCGCAAGCGAAATTCCGGCCAGGCGGAGCCTCATTGCCGGCACCCGAAAGGTTTTTCCCGTGAGGACGGACCATACCGGAACTCGGCGGCGCGTCCGCTGGCGCCAATCCTTAGGCGCAATAGGAAAGCGCTGGAAGCAGGTCGTGGACGCAGGTGCCAAATGCGGCCGGACGCGAGCATCACTTCGTCCGCCAGCTATGACCACCGCCGGCTTCCAGGGATCGCGGTTCGGCCACGCTGCTTCCCAAGCGAGCCTCAGTATCGGTCGCATCGAGCAGTTGCCTGCAGACATCAACCGTCACCGGGGCTGGTCCTTTGGGGGCATTGGCGACCACCAATCCATTGGGGGTGCGCCTGATGCAGAAGACAGCGGAATAGTTGCGCGTACGGAACCTCCCCCACTCGGGCGACCTGATCGCGAACTAATAGGGCCAGTCGTCGCGCAATTTGGTGTGATCCCCGACGCTCGCGTAACCTCTCGGCACTTCGGTATTAGGTAGCACTCGCACTCATTCGGCTGTCAAGTGGCGACGGCGGAAGTGACATCGTCGTCGCCACTCGACAGACAAACAAAATATCTGGCTTCTTTTTCGCACAAAGATAGCTTCGCATCAGTTCCGCTGTCGCCACTGGACAACTTGTCATCACACTCAGCCGTCGAGACTCGACAGCGGTCTGCTTGCTGGGCGGTATCGCCACATCGCTAGCGCGCCATACAGCAGCACCAGTAAAGCGAGATTGCACAGCTCCGGTGCGGTTTCCCCGAGGCTGGCGCCCATCTGGTTGAGCTTGACCATGGCGTTGACGCCGGGGGTGGACGGGAACAGCTTCGACAGCCACACCAGCATGGGCGGCATCGACGACGCCGGCCACGACAGCCCGGACAAGAAGAACAGCGGCAGCGAGGTGGCGATCAGCAGCTGGAACGGCCGCTCGCGGGTGCGGAAGTAGCTGCCCGCGAACAGGGCGAACGCCACGACCGCGGCCACGTACAGCGCACCGCCCAGCAGCGTGCCCAGTGGATTGCCACCACGCGGATAGTCCTGCAGCCACAGCACGAAGCCGTTGTAGTACAGCATGCTGCACAGGCCGATCAATGCGAATGCCGAGGCGATGCCGAGCAGCCCCGGACGCGAGAACGCCAGTGGGCCTATGCGCTCGCGGCGGGTGCCCGCCAGCACCAGCATGCCGATCAGCAGCGTCTGCTGCACGATCACCTGTGCCACGCCGGGCACAACGGCGCTGCCATAGCCCTCGCGCGTGTTGAACAGTGGTCGTGTCACCAACTGCAGCGGCGGCGCGGCCGGCGCACCTGCAAAGTGTGCCTGTGCCATCGCGGCTTCGCGCGCGAACGCGGATGCAGCATCACCCAGGCCTTCGAGTACGGCACCGCCTCGCCCGAGGAAGGCGCCGCTACCATACAGCGCCAGCTGTCCCGGCTTCCCGCGCAGGATGTCGCGCTGGAATCCCGCCGGTATCGCCAGCACGCCTTCTGCCTCGCTGCTGGCGATGCGCAGCCGCGCGTCCTCCATCGACATCGCGCCGTCGACCACGCGCACCGCACGCACGGCATCGACCTTGCGCACCAGCGCGCGGCTCATCTGGCTGCGATCGTGATCGACCACCACGACCGGATACTCCGAGGCCACCTGGTGGCGGTAGGCGACCGGATAGAAGAACGAATACAGCACCACCGCGCCGATCAGGGTCGACACCGCGTAGCGGTCGGAGAACACCGCGCGCAGCGTTTCCCGGAAGCCTGCGGCGAGCCTGTTCACCGCTGTCCCCACGCGGCCGGATCGCGTGCGCTGCGCCCGTACAGGCGTAGCCCGGCACCGCCGGCCACCAGCACGAACAGCAGCAGGATCCCCAGCAGCGGCAGGGACACCGTCCACGCCGCGCCGCGGTCGAGCTGCTGGGCCTGCAGCTTGAGATAGGGAGTGAACGGCAGCAGGTGGCTCCAGATCTGGGCAAACAGCGGCGCGCCCTGGATCGGGAAGGTCGCCCCCGAGAACGCCAGCGATGTGCCCGCGTACAGCCCGGTCAGGGACAGCGCCGTGCCCATGTTGCGGATCGCGCCGACCAGCAGCAGCGCGATGCCCCCGTAGGCCAGGTACATCGCCGCCTGCGCGGCCACCAGCATCGGCGCGCTGCCGGCCACGCCGCCGCGGATCGCCGCCAGCCATACCAACGAGGCCACGCCGTAGGCCGTGAACAGCAGCAGGTAGGGCGCCAGCTTACCTGCAACGGCCGGCAGCAGGCGGTCGCCGGATTCGCGCAGCCAGGCGCCGGCGCTGCCATCGCGCAGTTCGCGCCCCAGGGCGCTCACCATCGTCAGGCAGGCGACCAGGTGCAGCAGCGTCGGGAACAGCAGGCCAAGCAGGAAGTGTTCGTAGCTGCGCGCCGCATTGGCCAGCACCGTGGCCTGCACCTGCAGCGTCGGAGCGCGCACGGCCTCCGGTCCGCGCGCCAGCGCCACTTCGTGGCGGACGATGCGCCCGCCCGCGGCCTGCACCGCCTCGCCGATCCCGCGCACGGCGGCCTGTCCCGCGGTCTGGTGGCTGGCGTTGTAGTGCGCGAACACGACTGCGCTGCCGCCGCGCAGGATCTCGCGCTCGGTGCCCGCCGGCACGTACGCCACCGCGAACGCCCGCGTTGCGCGCACTTCCGACCAGGCCTGCGGCAAGCCGGTCGGCCGCGACACCACGCGCAGTCCCGGCGCTGCGTCAAGCGCGCGCACCAGTTCGCGGCTGACGGCGCTGTTGTCGTGATCGACCACCGCCACCGGCAGCTCGCGCGGCACGCCGGCGGAGAACATCCAGGCGAACAGCGCCAGCAGCAGCAGCGGGATCCAGGTGACCAGGGCCAGGTCCCAGGGGTCGGCGCGCAGCCGCGCGCACTCGCGCAGCGCCGAACGGACGAAGGCTTCCCGCGCCGTCGGCCGCGTCAGCGCTGCGGCCATGCGAACAGCACGCTCATCCCCGGCCGGAAGCCCGCGATCGGCGCCACCGGCCGGGCGCGCACCTCGAAGCTGCGGATGTCGTATCCGGCCGACTGCCGGGTCGCGCGCCAGGTGGCGAAATCGCCGACCGGGCTGATGTAGTAGACCTCGAACTCGACGTCCTCCAGCGTCAGCGCGGGGATTTCGCCATGCAACCGGCGACCGACCTCGAGTCCGGCGAACTGGTCCTCGCGCAGGTGGAAGGCCACCCACACGCGCTGCAGGTCGATCAGGGTGTAGATCGGGTAGCCGGCCGGCACCAACTCCCCGACGTCGGCCATGCGCCCGGATACCTCGCCGGCCACCGGCGCCCGCCCGTGCACCTCGTCCTCGGCCGCCTGCACCTCGGCGACTGCGCCCTCGGCCTGGCGCACCTGCGCCTGCGCCGCTTCCTTGTCCTCGCCGCGGGCGCCGGCCAGCGCCTGCTCGTACTGCGCCCGCGCCGCGCGCGCCTGCTGCTCGGCGTCGATCGCCGCCGCCCGCGCCTCGTCGCGCCGCTGCCGGGTGACCACGCCCTCGGCGTGCAGCCGCTCCAGCCGCTGGAACGTGGAACGCGCCAGTTCGCTGCCCGCTTGCGCGCGCCGCCAGCTGGCCTCGGCGGCGCGGATGTCCTCCTCGCGCGCGCCGGCCTCGGCCTTGTCCGCCTGCGCCTGCGCGGCGGCGAGCGCGGCCTCGGCCTGCCGCCGCTTGGCCGCGACCTCGGGACTGTCGAGTTCGAACAGCAGCTGCCCGGCCTCGACTCGCTCGCCCTCGGCCACCCGCAGCGCCGCCACTCGCGCGGTCACCTTGGCCGAGACGTTGACGCTGTCGGCGTCGGCCATGCCCTGCACCAGGTCGGCCGGGCTGCGAAACGCCAGCCACAGGCCGCCGATCAGGATCACGGCGATCGCCGCCAGCGCGACCATGCGCACGCGGCGGCGATCGGGCGGTGGCTGCTCCCCGGCGGGCGACGGCGGGGCGGACGGCGCGGTTTCATTCATGGACAGGCACCCTGTGGTCCGCCTTGCGGACGTATTCGCCGAAGCGCGCCGACTGGCCGCTCAGCTCCAGCAACCGCGCCAGCGCCACGCCGTAGGCATAGGCGGCCTGCGCGCGTTCGACCTGCGCGCCACCCAGGCCGATCCGGGCGTCGATGACGTCGAGCGAGGTCGACTGGCCCTCGCGGAACGATAGCTCTTGCAGGCGCAGGTTCTCGCGCGACTGCTCGATGCTGCTGTCGAGCAGCAGGAACTGCTGGCGCGCGGTTTCCAGCGCGCTCCAGGCCTGCGCCACGCCGATCGAGATCCGGTTCTCCGCCTCGCGCAGCGCCGCCTGCGCCTGCGCCTGCTGCGCGCGCGCCGCCCCGATCCGGCGCGGACGGTCGCTGCCCGACAGGAAGGTGTACTTCAGGCCGATGCCGAACGCCCAGTCGCTGTCGGTCAGCAGCGCGTCGTCGCGGTATAAGTCGTACTGGCCGAACAGGAACACCTGCGGCTTGAGCGCCGCCCGCTGCGCGCGCACGTTCTCGCCGGCCTGCTCGTCCAGCGCCCGCAGCTGCGCCAGCTGCGGATGCCGCGCCAGTGCCGCCTCGGTGAATTCCTCCAGCGTGCCCGGCGGCGTCCCGACCACGAACAGCGGCGTGGTCGGCGCCACCGGCCCGCCGCTGCGCAGCATCAGCGCCAGCGCCATGGCCGCCGCGTCGCGGTCGTGCACCGCCTTGAGGTAGTCGCGCTCGCTGGTGTCGCGCGCCACCGCGGCCTGCAGCCGCTGGGCGCGGGTGGCGAACCCCTCGCGTTCGAGCGATTCGGCGTGGGCCAGGTGCCGCTGCATGCCGTCGCGCACCTCGCGCCGCACCGCAACCGCCTGCTCGGCCAGAAGCTGGCCGAAATACGCCTCCACCAGTTGCGAGGTCAGCGCTTGCGATTGCAGTGCCCGCCCTGCTTCGGCCTCGCGCACCGCCGCCGCCGCCGCGGCCTGCGCAGCTGGGATCTGCCCGCCGGTGTACAGCGGCAGCACCGTGGTCAGCACCGGGCGCAGACGCCGGTCGCGCTCACGGAAACGCAGTGGGTCACCGATGTCGAACGCCTCGGCCGCCGGCGCCAGCGAGCCCAGCGGCAGCTCCACGGTATTCTGGAACTCCAGATATCGCGCCTCCAGTGCGATCTCCGGCAGGCGCAGGCGTCGTGACGCATCGGACAGGTCCTGGCGGGCATGCAAGTTGGCGTCGGCCGCCGCCAAGGCGTCGGACACCTGCTCCAGCCGCTCGCGTGCCTGCTCGAAGCTCAGCGCCACCGCGTCCTGCGCATGCACGGCCGCCGTCTGCGCCAGCAGGAGCAGGCAGAGCGCCAATCCCTGCATCGCTCCGGGCGCGCACCGACTATCCATCGCTTCGGGTTCGATCATCTCCCTGCAGACCCCCGTTCAACAGGACGGAACAGCAGTAACCTGAACAGCCTTGGCGCTCGCGCCCCCAACTTCGCACAATCCATTGGCCTCGATGCAAAACGGTCACAGTGAATCGCCCCGGCTTCTGTAGACACCCCAAAGCCTCATAGTGCTTGCCGCTTTTCGAACTCTACCGGAGACAGCCCGTCGTTGTGGCCGTGCTGTCTGCGGAGGTTGTAGAACATCTCGATGTAGTCGAAGACGTCGCGTAAGCTCGCCCGTCAAGCAGACACTGTAAAAGTAGAGTTTCCGGCGGCTTGTTGACGGTACTCGGCCGGCGTCAGATCGCCGAGCGAGTCGTGGGGTCTTTCCTCGTTGTACTGGATCATCCATCGCCACACCGCTTCGCGCACGTCCTCGAGCGTGGCGAACAGGTGCTGGTCCAGGACCTCTTCGCGCAAGGTCCGGTTGAAACGCTCGATGTAGGCGTTCTGGTTGGGCTTGCCGGGCTGGATGTACTGGATCGCCATGCCGTTTGCCTTGGCCCACTGGACGAACGCCTCGCCCAGGAACTCCGGGCCGTTGTCGGTGCGCAGGACCTGGGGCAGGCCGTGGTCCTGCTTGAGCTGCTCGAAGATCCTGACCAGCCGGAGCGAGGAGATCGAGGTGTCGATCTCGATGTGCAGCGCTTCGCGGTTGAAGTCATCGACGACGTTGAAGGTGCGGAAGCGCCGACTGCATGCCAGCGCATCGGCCATGAAGTCCGCCGACCACACGGTATCGGGAAGCTGCGGAGCGCCATCTCCGCGTACATCCGCTTGAGCCTGGCGTTCTCGGCTTCCAGCTCCTTGACCCGCTTCAGGTCGGATGCCTCCATGCCGCCGTACTTGGACTTCCACTTGTAGTACGTCGGCGCGCTGATGCCGGCTTGGCGGCAGATGTCCTTGACCGGCACACCCGCGTCGGCCTGCTTGAGGATCGAGACGATCTGGGTCTCGGTGAATCGGGACTTCTTCATGGAACCTCCTGGCTGGAAAATGTGCCAGAAAGCTCTACTTTCGTGGTGTCTACTTACCGCGGGAGCTTACGGCAGGACCGCAGGGTTCCGGTGCGAGGAGTGGTCATAACGCTCCCGAACCTCCGGTTCGGGGCCGGCAACCCAGCATGTCCCCTTATAGCTGACGGAGATAGATACAAGCAAGCCGGATCCCACAGCCCGCTGCTGACACAGGGGAGGCTCGTGAAATCAGCTATCTAGGCAACAGCAAACACTCGAACCTGAGTAGGGCGCTATGCCCAGCTCGCTCACCCAGAGCGGTTCGGGAAGGAACCCCTAAACGCCAACGCTGGTGTCAAAGCTTCAGGCGCAGTCCGAGGGCGCTGGCGCCGATCGCGGACGCCAAATGCGGACGGACCGCCGCATCACTTCTTCCCGCCGATACGACTACCGCCGGGTTCCGCGGCACGCGGTTCGGCAACCCCGCTTTTCGGGTCCACCTCGGTATCGACCGCATCGAGCCGCCGCCTGCAGACATCTGCCGTCACCGCGGCTGGCCCTTTGGGAACATTGGCGACCAGCAATCCATGGGGCGTGCGCCTGAGGCAGAAAACGCCGGAGTAGTTGCGCGTACGGAACCTCCCCCACTCGGGCGACCTGATCGCAAACGAATAAGGCCAGTCGTCACGCAGCTCGGCCTCACCCCCGACGCGCGCATAGCCTCTTGGCACCTGGCCGACTGCAAGACATTCTCCCGGCTCAAGCGAAAGCATTCCCGGGCCCTCCGCGAAACTGATACCCCAAGGAGAAGGGAGGCGGCGACCATTCACCTGCAGGGACGAGACGCCGGCGTCTTCCACGACGACGCTCTCGCCTTCATCGTGCGAAACGCAACCGAGGATCTGGTTGCCAGCGGCTCGCACCTCCAGCGGGCGGGCCCCATAGGACGTCGCACCTGCACATGCCGACGCCAGGCAAGCGAGAAGTAACAGCCCGGCCGAATGGAGTTTCCTCATGGTCACCTCGGGAGGTTGGCCCGTGAGGACGGGTCGCGCAGAAAGTCCGCCAACACCTGGCGAAGCTGCTCCGGTGTCCCCCGCGACCCTCTGGCGTACCGCGGCTCACCCAGGACCACGATCATGTAGTAATCGGAAACGATATCGCCTTGCTGCTCCATGTTGTAATCGGCGAGCGTGGTATCCGCAGCAATCCTGTACTGATAGGCACTCGCTCCACGAGATGACACCGACAAGCCGTTCCACCTGACGGCATAGCCAAGCTGGCGCTGCCACACATGCACCATTTCGTGGACAAAGAGCGCCATATCCTCCGGTGATATCGAGAAGTCATCCCTGTATATCGCAGCGGGGAAATACATCTGGCCATTCGGCGTGACTGCGGTGTGCTTCTGCTGGAGGCCGAAGAACATCCAATAGCCGTGGTTGTGGATCTTGACCTTCGAGTAGTCCACCGATTCGCCGAACAACTGTCGCGCGATCGCCAACTCTCCGGCCGTCAGATCACGCTTGTGACCCGTCGCCTTTACTTCGACGACCGAATCGCCCACTCCCTGGTCATTCATCTTCACCCCCTCCAACTCAAGCACGACTTCGTCCTGCTCAGAGCAGCCGTGCAGCGAACAGCAGACCTCCGCCCCGTCCGGCGGCAGCAGGACTGCCCTGATGATCTCCTCGCACGCACACGTGCATATGCGCTCCGTCACCCCCCGATCATCGGTCACACCGCTGCAGGTCTCGTCGTTGGCAAGATGCAGGGTGTACCGAACACCCGCCAGCGGCTCGCCCGACTCGCTGCAGAAGCGCAGGGCCTCGTCATATTCAAGGGCATCTTCCGCATCAGGCTGTTGAGAGGTGCCCGTGGCAATCGCGGATGCGACAGCGGCCCCGGCAGCGACAGTCGCTGTCGCCAGCCCTCCCCTTGCACTTCCGCCTCCCCCAGCCTCCACAAACACCCGCACCTGCTGCGCGGACAGCACCTTGCAGCCGCACGAAAGGGAGCTGCCGTGCAGGGCGACGGGTTGGCCGTCGACGATCAGGGTGTCGTCGCCATCAACGATGGGATAGGCGCCCTTGTGGCTCGGGCAGGTGGCCTGGTCGGTGACGCGGGCCACGGGGATGCCGTCGATATCGGTAAACGGCGAGCCCGTGACGACCGAGCCGCCGCTGCTGGTCGGGTCGCCGACCACGATCCAATTCCTTGCCATCATGCCTCCATGCACGATCGGCGGGCAGCGCCCGCCCCGGGTTCTTCCCTGCCCTATTCGGCGGATGCCACCTTCTGGGCCGGCTGGTTCTGGTAGATCAGGTACGGCTCGGACTTGTGCTCGATCACCGACTCGTCCACCACCACCTTGCTCACGTTCTCAAGCGAGGGCAGCTCGTACATGGTGTCGAGCAGCACCGATTCGACGATGGTGCGCAGGCCGCGCGCGCCGGTCTTGCGCTTGATGGCCTTGCGGGCGATGGCGGCCAGCGCGTCGTCGCGGAACTCCAGCTCGGCGCCTTCCATCTCGAACAGCTTCTTGAACTGCTTGGTGATGGCGTTCTTGGGCTCGGTGAGGATCTTCACCAGCGCCTCTTCGTCCAGCTCCTCGAGCGTGGCGACCACCGGCAGGCGGCCGACGAACTCGGGGATCAGGCCGAACTTGATCAGGTCCTCCGGCTCAACCTCGGCCAGCACCTTGCCGGTGTCGGCCTTGCGCTCGCTGCTCTTGACCTTGGCCGAGAAGCCGATGCTGCCGGCGTCCGAGCTGCGCTGCTGGATGATCTTGTCCAGGCCCGCGAAGGCGCCGCCGACGATGAACAGGATGTTGCTGGTGTCGACCTGCAGGAACTCCTGCTGCGGATGCTTGCGCCCGCCCTGCGGCGGCACGCTGGCCATGGTGCCCTCGATGAGCTTGAGCAGCGCCTGCTGCACGCCCTCGCCGGACACGTCGCGGGTGATCGACGGGTTCTCGCTCTTGCGCGAGATCTTGTCGATCTCGTCGATGTAGACGATGCCCTGCTGCGCCTTGTCGACGTCGTAGTCGCACTTCTGCAGCAGCTTCTGGATGATGTTCTCCACGTCCTCGCCCACGTAGCCGGCCTCGGTCAACGTGGTGGCGTCGGCCATGGTGAACGGCACGTTGAGCATGCGCGCCAGGGTCTCGGCCAGCAGGGTCTTGCCCGACCCGGTGGGGCCGACCAGCAGGATGTTGGATTTGGCGAGCTCGACGTCCTCGTTCTTCTGCCGGCTCTCGATGCGCTTGTAGTGGTTGTAGACGGCCACCGCGAGCGTGCGCTTGGCGCGGTGCTGGCCGATCACGTACTGGTCCAGGACCTCGAGGATTTCCTTGGGCTTGGGCAGCGAGCTGCGGGCGCTCTGGGCCTTCTCCTCGAGCTCCTCGCGGATGATGTCGTTGCACAGTTCAACGCATTCGTCGCAGATGAACACGCTGGGGCCGGCGATCAGCTTGCGCACCTCGTGCTGGCTCTTTCCGCAGAAAGAGCAGTAGAGGATCTTGCTGGAGTCGCCGGAACGGCCCTGGGAGTCTTTGCTCATGCGTTGCTTACCCGATGGAACGGCGCCACGTGGCGCTGGATCGATTTGAGAATAGCATAGCGGCGGCCCCGCGCCAGCGCGCGACCGGGATGCGGAAATCCGCCGTTTGCCAAGGGGTTAAGCGGGTTCCGCGGGCTTGCCGCGGAACCGCGAAGGCGGCGGTCACGCCGGCTGGATGCTCTCTTCGGCGCGGCGTTCGATGACCTCGTCCACCAGCCCGTACTCGCGCGCGGCGTCGGCGCTCTTGAAGTTGTCGCGCTCGGTGTCCTCGGCGATCGTGTCCAGGCTCTGGCCGGTGTGGCGCGAGAGGATCTCGTTCAGGCGCTGCTTGAGCGAGAGGATCTCGCGGGCATGGATCTCGATGTCCGTGGCCT
This sequence comes from Luteimonas sp. JM171, assembly GCF_001717465.1. NCBI lineage: Bacteria > Pseudomonadati > Pseudomonadota > Gammaproteobacteria > Lysobacterales > Lysobacteraceae > Luteimonas > Luteimonas sp. JM171. Next base: position 14,421 of record NZ_CP017074.1, read on the forward strand.
GGCCCTGGAAGCCGCCCAGCGGCTGGTGGATCATGATCCGCGAGTTCGGCAGCGCGTAGCGCTTGCCCTTGGCGCCGGCCGCCAGCAGCAGCGCGCCCATGCTGGCCGCCTGCCCCACGCAGATGGTGCTCACATCGGGCTTGATGAACTGCATGGTGTCGTAGATCGCCAGGCCCGCGGTGACGATGCCGCCGGGCGAGTTGATGTAGATGCTGATGTCCTTTTCCGGGTTTTCGGCTTCAAGGAACAGCAGCTGGGCCACGATGACGTTGGCCATGTGGTCGTCGATCGGGCCCACCAGGAAGATCAGGCGTTCCTTGAGCAGGCGCGAATAAATGTCGTAGGCGCGCTCGCCGCGGCTGGTCTGCTCGACCACCATCGGGACGAGGTTGAGGGCCTTGGTTTCGTTGCTGCTCATGTGTACTCCGGTTCCTGCCTGTCTGGCCCTTACGGGGCGATCGCTTCCTGGAAGCTCAGCTGCTTGTCGGTGTGCTGGGCGCGCTCGGCGATCCAGTCGATCACCTGCTCCTCCATCACCCGGTTCTGCAGTCCTGACATGAGCTGGGGGTCGTTGCGGTACAACTCAATGACCTGCTCCGGCTCCTCGTAGGTGGAAGCGATGAGACGCAGGGTTTCATTCAGGCGCTTGGGATCGAGCCTGAGCTCGTTTCGACGGGCGACCTCGCCCACCAGCAGGCCCATCAGCACCCGGCGCCGCGCGGTCTCCAGGTACTGCTTGTGCGCGTCCGGGCCCGGGTCGGGGACCTTGCGGCCCTGTCGGCGGGCCTGTTCAACGGCATTGCTGGCCAGCGCGCGGGCCTCCTGCTCCACCAGGCGCGGCGGCAGCTCCACGTCCGACCAGGTCGCGACCATCTGCTCGCCGACTTCCTGGCGCAGGCGGTTCATCAGGGCGCCCTTGAGCTCGCGCTCCAGGTTGGTGCGGATCTCGGTGCGGAAGTGCTCCATCTCGCCCTTCTTCACCCCGAAGCTCTTGATGAAGGCCTCATCGACCTCCGGCAGCACCTCCTCGGAGACGCGCTCGACCTTGAGCCAGGCCTGGACCTTCTTGCCAGCCAGCTGCGGCGCGCCCCAGTCGGCCGGGAACTCGACCTCGACGGTCGTTTCCTCACCTGCGGACATGCCGACCAGCGCGTCCTCGAGCGCCGGCAGCATGCCGCCAGAGCCCAGCACCACGGTGCCCTTCTCCGAGCCTTCGGCGGGCAGGCGCTCCTCACCGGCCTGCGACCAGGTCTCGATGTCCAGGGCGTCGCCCTTCTGCGCCGGGCGGTTGACCGCGCTCCAGCTGCGACGCTGCTGGCGCAGGTTCTCAATCATGCGGTCGATGTCCTCGTCGGCCACCTCCGCGGTGTGGCGCACCACCTCCAGCTTGGAGACGTCGATATCGCCGAAGTCCGGCACCACCTCGAAGGTGGCGACGTAGTTCAGGCCGTCCTCGTCCTGGGGCTCGATCCGGGGCGAACCGGCCAGCCGCAGCTCGTTTTCACGCACCGCGTTGTCGAACTGCTGGCGCAGCAGCTGCTCCAGGACCTCCGCCCGCACCTGCTTGCCGAAGCGCTGCTCGATGACCTTCGGCGGGACCTTGCCGGGCCGGAAGCCCTTGATCCGCGCGGTGCGCGCCATTTCGCGCAGGCGGCCACCGACGCTGCTCTCAAGCTGCTCGGCGGGAACCTGGAAGGTCATCCGGCGCTCGAGGTTGCCGGTGGATTCGACGGAAACTTGCATAGCCACTCCTGCACCACGGCCCTGGCCGGGGATTGCGTCGTTGTCTGGGATGTCTGGCGCAGGCGTCGGGGCGGGCCCGGACGCCGGCGGAACGGGATATTGTGGCGGAATCGCGGGGCGGGCGCTACTGGCGCGAACGTGGATACGCCAGCGCCCGGACGCGCCCGCGCTGCCCGGGCTGGTGCGAAAGGGGGGACTCGAACCCCCACGGGGGCTACCCGCTGGAACCTAAATCCAGTGCGTCTACCAATTCCGCCACTTTCGCGATGCCGGCAATTCTACCGTTGCCACAACGAAGAACGCCCGGCTGCAAGCCGGGCGCCTTCGCGAACTGGTGGGCCGTCAAGGATTCGAACCTTGGACCTACTGATTAAGAGTCAGCTGCTCTACCAACTGAGCTAACGGCCCGGGAAAATCGGGGCGCGCAGTTTACCCGCGCGCTCCCCGGCTGGCAACGGTGATGTACGACCGCTGCCTCCAAGGTGGGGTGGCTGAGGGGATTCGAACCCCCGACCACTGGAATCACAATCCAGTACTCTAACCAGCTGAGCTACAGCCACCATTGTTGCCTTCCAGCCAGGACGCACCGCAGTGGCGCGCCCGGCAGGACTCGAACCTGCAACCACCGGCTTAGAAGGCCGGTGCTCTATCCGGTTGAGCTACGGGCGCCCGGGCCGGATTGTCGCATCGATCACCGGCGATTGGGCCGGTGGTCGGGGTAGAGGGATTCGAACCCCCGACATCCTGCTCCCAAAGCAGGCGCGCTACCAGACTGCGCTATACCCCGCCGATGCCGTACGGTCCGATCCCGACCGCGCCGCCGGCGGGTGCCTTCGGCGCGGGGGACCGCATATTGTCCGCAGCCCCGCGGCGGCTGTCAACGAAGCGCGCGCGTCGACGCCACCACCACCCCATCCTGGCCCGGCCGCCAGCGTGTATCCTGCGCGGCAGATATTCACAGCAAGAGAGGATCCCATGCGCAGCGGAAACCCCGCCCTCAAGGAATCGACCTTCCTGGACCTGGGCAGCGGCACCGTCGTGTCCCGCCCGGACCAGGCCATGACGCTCAATGGCACCGCCAACAAGACCGGCCTGCTGCTGTTGCTCGCCACCCTCACCGGCGCGTTCGCCTGGTCGCAGGCGCTGACCCCCACCGGCGAGATCGCCCCGGGCTTCGGCATCTACATGTGGGGCGGCATGATCGGCGGCCTGGTGCTGGCGCTGGTCACTGTGTTCAAGCAGGAATGGGCCCCGGTCACCGCCCCGCTGTACGCGCTGGTGAAAGGCCTGGCCCTGGGCGCGATCTCGGCCATGTACAACCACATGTTCGAGGGCATCGTGCTGCAGGCGGTGATGCTCACCTTCGGCACCCTGTTCGCGATGCTGTTCGCCTACCGCTCGGGCCTGGTCAAGGCCACCGAAAACTTCAAGATGGGCGTGGTGGCGGCCACCGGCGGGATCATGCTGGTGTACCTGGCCACGATCGTGCTGGGCCTGTTCGGCATCAACATCCCGATGATCCACGAGTCGGGACTGATCGGGATCGGCTTCAGCCTGTTCGTGGTGGTGATCGCGGCCCTGAACCTGGTGCTGGACTTTGACCTGATCGAAACCGGGGTGGAACGCGGCGCGCCGCGCTACATGGAGTGGTATGGCGCCTTCGCCCTCATGGTCACCCTGGTGTGGCTGTACGTCGAATTCCTGCGGCTGCTGTCCAAGCTGCAGTCGCGCTGAGCGCTGTCGCACTCAGGCAACGAGAGGGCGCCCATGCGGCGCCCATTCTTTTTGCCGCGATGGGCCGGCGTTACCGGGCGTCCGCCTGGGTCCGCCGGGGCCAGAGGATGAAGCCCACTGCCACCAGCGCCAGGATCCAGCAATAGTGGATCTTTCCGGCGAGGGCGAGCGGCGACACCGCCGCCAGCGACGACGCCAGCAGGATCTGCGCGCCATAGGGCAGCAAGCCCTGCACCACACAGGCAAAAACGTCGAGCAGGCTGGCCGAGCGGCGGGGACTGATCCCGTGCTTGGCCGCGATGTCCCTGGCCACGCTGCCGCTGACCAGGATCGCGACGGTGTTGTTGGCCGTGAACGCGTCGGTGGTGGCGGAAAGCGCCGCGATGCTGAATTCCCCGGTACGCCGCCCGCGATGGCCGCGCGCGAAGCGGGAAATGGCCTGCGCCATCCAGTCCAGCCCGCCGGCCGCCTTCATCAGGCCGCCGAGGCCACCGATCAGGAGCGACAGCAGCAGGATCTCAACCATCGATTCAAAGCCCATCCAGATGTCCCCGACGTAGCTGACACCGTCGTAGCCGTCGCCGAATGCAAAGCCGAAGACACCGGCCATCACCACGCCAAGCGACAGCACCAGCAGCACATCCATGCCCGCCACCGCGAGCGCCAGCACCGCGAGGTACGGCAGCACCAGCCATGGCGAGGCGGCCGAGGCGGTCTCGACCGGCGCCGGATCGCCCAGGAACAACAGCAGCGCCAGCGTGGCCAGGGCAGCCGGCACCGCGATCCTGAAGTTCTCCCGGAACTTGTCGCGCATCTGGGCGCCCTGGGTGCGGGTGGCGGCGATGGTCGTATCGGAGATGATCGAAAGGTTGTCGCCGAACATCGCGCCGCCGATGACCGCGCCGATGACCAGCGCCCGGTCCATGCCCGCCGCGTCCGCCACCCCGAGGGCAATGGGCACCACCGCCGCGACGGTGCCCATGGACGAGCCTATCGCCAGCGAGATGAAGCACGCCAGCACGAACAGCCCGGGCAGGACCAGCGCCGGCGACAGCGCTCCCAGCCCGAGAGCCACCACCGCGTCGACCGCGCCCACCGCGCTGGACACATAGGCGAACGCCCCGGCCAGCAGGTAGATCAGGCACATCAGCACGATGTTCGGATCGCCCATGCCCTGGAGCATCACCTCGAGCGCCTTCAGGCCCTTGCGGTGGGCGATCCAGACCGCCAGCGCCAGCGCCGGCAGGATCGCCACCGGGGCCCTCAGCTGGTAGAAGCCCATCGGCTCGCCCTGGGCGGTGAAGTACAGGCCTGCGCCGAAGAACAGCGCCAGGAACAGCAGCAGCGGCGTGAGCGCCAGGGCGCTTGCGCGGGTGGTCATGGGCGATTGGGTTCCCCGGTGGCCGAAGCGTCCGATTGTGTCCGGCTTCCCGCGCCGCGTCACTTCCCGCGGCGGGACGCTCGCATACGAAAAACGGGACGCTCGCGGGTCCCGTCTTCGAAGTCCAGCGTGTGCCGGCGGTCAGAGCCGGCTGGCGATGGCCCTGGTGTAGTCCATGGTGCTGCCGCTGCCACCCAGGTCCGGGGTCAGCGAGTCCTTGGCCTCCAGCGTCGCCACGATGGCCTTGCGCAGGCGCTCGGCCTGGTCGGGCTTGCCGATGTGGTCGAGCATCTGCGCGGCGCCCAGCAGCAGCGCACCCGGGTTGGCCTTGCCCTGCCCGGCAATGTCCGGCGCGGTGCCGTGCACGGCCTCGAAGATCGCCACCTCGTGCCCGATGTTGGCGCCCGGGATCAGCCCAAGGCCGCCGATCAGGCCGGCGCACAGGTCCGAGATGATGTCGCCGAACAGGTTGGTGGTGACGATGATGTCGAACTGCTCCGGCCGCATCACCAGCTGCATGCAGCAGTTGTCCACGATCATCTCGTTGCACTCGATGTCCGGGTACTGCGCCGCCACCTCGCGCGCCACCTTCAGGAACAGGCCCGAGGTGGTCTTGAGGATGTTGGCCTTGTGCACCACGGTGACCTTCTTGCGGCCGGTGCTGCGGGCCAGCTCGAAGGCGTAACGCACGATCCGGTCCGAGCCCCTGCGGGTCACCTTCTGCACCAGGGTGGCGGTCTCGCCGTCCTCGGTGATGGCCTGCCCTTCGCCGATGTACGCGCCTTCGGTGTTCTCGCGCACCGTGATGACGTCCACGTCGCCGGGGAAGCGGGCCAGCGTATTGGGATACGACCGGGCCGGGCGCACGTTGGCGTACAGGTCGAAGTGCCGGCGCAGCGCCACGTTGATCGAGGAGAAACCCTCGCCCACCGGGGTGGTCAGCGGGCTCTTGAGCGCGACCTTGTTGCGGCGGATGGAATCCAGGGTGGCCGCGGGCAGCAGCTCGCCGTGCTTTTCCAGCGCGGCAAGGCCGGCGTCGGCGTCTTCGTAGCTCAGGCCAAGGTCCATGGCATCGAGCACGTGCAGGGTGGCATCCATGATTTCCGGGCCGATGCCGTCGCCGCGGATCACGGTGATCGTCTGGGACATGTGGGGGTTTTCCGTACGTCGGGCGCCGCTCGATGCCGCGGCGCTGGGGCTCAATTCAGCCGCCAATTATGCCGGAACCCCCGGCCCGCTGCACCGTGGCCGCCCACCCGCGCCCCGCCGCGGCCCCTCCCGGAATGCCGGGAAAAGGCCGGTTCCTGCCGGTCAGGCGCCCTGCCCCGCGCCGCCGCCGAGCAGGGAATCGAGCTTGCCGGCCCGCTGCAGGGCGATCATGTCGTCGTAGCCGCCCACGTGGGTATCGCCGATGAAGATCTGGGGCACGCTGGTGCGGCCGGTGCGCTCCACCATCCGCTCGCGCTCGGCCGGGTCCAGGTCGATGCGCACCTCGTCCCACGTGAGCCCGCGCCCCTTGAGGAAATTCTTGGCGGCCACGCAGTACGCGCACACCGCGCTCGTGTACAGGGTGATCGGCGGCTGGCCGGCGGTCTGGGGGCTGTTCAAGACGGACTCCGGAAAACTTTGCGAAGGGGGTGTTGTCCAAAGTGTGGGTGCGGCCGCCGGCATTTTCCAGCCCGCGGCTACACTGCGGCCGCCGGGGACGATTAACGGCGGATTCACGCCCCCGGCTTGGCCTGGCCCCATCCTCGTCCCATATTGATTGCGATGCCACGGTTGACGAACCCGATGCGTTCATTCCTGCTCGCCGCCGCGCTTACCCTGCTGTTCGCCGGCACCCACGCCGGCGCGCAGGAAAACCGGTTGCCCGATATCGGCTCGTCCGCCGGCACCGTGCTCAGCCCCGCCCGCCAGCAGGAATACGGCGAAATGCTGCTGGCCCAGCTGCGGCACTACGAGCTGGTGCTGGAGGATCCGCTGATCGACAGCTGGCTGCGCACCACCGGCAACCGCCTGGCGGCGGCCAGCGACCAGCCGCGGCAATCCTTCACCTTCTTCATGATGCGCGATCGCTCGATCAACGCGTTCGCGACCCTTGGCGGCTACATCGGCGTGAACGTCGGCCTGGTCCTGACCGCCGAGAGCGAGGACGAGGTGGCGGCGGTCCTGGCCCACGAGATCGTCCACGTCACCCAGGACCATGTGCTGCGCAGCGTGGAGCGGGCCCAGCGCGACACGGTGCCCACGCTGCTGGCGATGCTCGGCGCGATTGCCCTGGCGTCCGCCTCCGACAGCTCTTCCTCGGGCGACGCCGGCATGGCGGCGATCGCCTCGATCCAGGGGTTGGCGATCCAGCGCCAGATCGACTACACGCGCTCCAATGAGTCCGAAGCGGACCGCATCGGCATGCGGACCCTGGCCCGCAGCGGCTATGACGTGCATGCGATGGCAAGCATGTTCGAACGCATGCAGGCGGTGTCCCGGATCAACCAGGGATCGGGCCGTGAACGCCTTCCCGATTACCTCCGCACCCATCCCGTGACCACCACCCGGATCGCCGAGGCCCGCAGCCGGGCCGAACGGCTGGACTCCGGCAACAGCGTGGTGGCCACCACCTCCACGCCCGACGCCGTGCTCCGGGAACGGGTGGCGGTGCCGTCTTCCAGCACCGCCGTGGCCCCGGCCGGGCGCATCAACAATCCGCTGCTCAACAATCCCCTGCTTCCCGGTGGGCTCGAACTGCCGGCGCTGGGGGCGGGCGAACCGGACCCCGCGGTGTTTGGCTGGGCGCGCGAACGGATGCGGGTGCTCAGCGCCAACACCACCCGCCAGGCGGTTTCCGAATATGAGGCCATGGCCCGGGCGGAGCCGCTTGACGCCGCGCAGCGCTACGGCCTGGCACTGGCCCGCATGCGTGCCGGCGAGGCCGAGCGGGCCGCGACCGGGTTCGCGGAGCTTCTCCAGGACCGCCCGGGCGATGTCTGGCTGGAGCTGGGCCTGGCCGAATCCCTGGCCCGTGCGGGACGGCATGCCGAGGCCGATGCCCGGTTCGAGTCCCTGGCCATGCGCTTGCCCACCGACCGCGCCGTGGCGCTCACCTATGCGGGCGTATTGGTCGAGCGCAACACCCCGGAAGCGGGCGCCCGCGCCCAGTCACTGCTCAGGCCGCTGATGCGCTCCTCCAAGGACGATCCGGTTTTCCAGCGCACCTTCGCCCGCGTGAGCGAGATCGCCGGCGACACCGTGCGCGCTGGCGAAGCCTGGGCCGAGGCGGCGCTGCTCAGCGGGCGCGCGGAGCAGGCGCTGGTGCAGCTCAACACCCTGCGCCGCCGCGAGGACCTGGACTATTACGCACGCTCGCGCATCGACGCCCGGATCGCCGCCATCACCCCGATGGTGCTGGAGCTGCGCCGGCAGGGGATCCGCGACGAGGACCTCCGGCGCCAGTGAGTCCGTCCCGCCTGTCATGATGTGGTCACAAATCTGTCGTCTAATGCCCATCAACGGCTGAACAGGCAGGTTTTTCTTTCATGCAGAAGCGGATCCTGATCGTCGACGACGAACCCGCCATCCGCGAAATGGTGGCATTCGCTCTGCGCAAGGGCGAGTACGAACCCGTCCACGCAGGCGATGCTCGCGAGGCGCAGTCGGCCATCGCGGACCAGGTCCCGGACCTGATTCTCCTGGACTGGATGCTGCCTGGCACGAGCGGGCTGGAGCTTGCGCGGCGCTGGCGGCGCGAAGACCTCACCCGCGAGATCCCGATCATCATGCTCACCGCCCGTGGCGAGGAAGACGATCGCGTGGGCGGCCTGGAGGCCGGCGTGGACGATTACGTGGTCAAGCCGTTCTCCGCCCGCGAACTGCTGGCCCGCATCCGCGCGGTGCTGCGCCGCTCGCGCGAGGACGACGAGGACGGCAGCGTCGCCCTGGGCGGCCTGCGCATCGATGGCGCGGCGCACCGCGTGTTCGCCAACGAGGAGCCGATCAACATCGGCCCCACGGAATTCCGCCTCCTGCATTTCTTCATGACCCATCCCGAGCGGGTCTACTCCCGGTCCCAGCTGCTCGACCAGGTCTGGGGCGGGAGCGTGTACGTGGAGGAGCGCACGGTGGACGTGCATATCCGGCGCCTGCGCAAGGCCCTGGAGCCTTCCGGGCTGGACGCCATGGTCCAGACCGTGCGCGGCGCCGGCTACCGCTTTTCCACGGCCGTGTGACCGGGCGCGGGGGCTAGACTGGTGGCGATGTCCGTCCCCGCCAACAGCCGCTGGAACCGGCTCCTGGCCCGGCCCGCACTGGTGCTGGGCGCGGCCGCGCTGATCGGCTTCCTGCTGGGCCATCCGTGGCCAGCCGTGGCTATCGCCGCCATGGCCCTGGTCGGCTGGCAGCAGCTGCGCCTGCGGCGCCTGGTGCAGCGCCTCTCCTCGCGCCAGCGGATCACCCTGGGTTCGGGCAACGACGCCTGGGCGGACCTTGGCCAGCTGCTGCACCGCAGCCAGGAGGAAACGCGCCACCGCGCCCAGCGGCTGGTGGAAATGCTCCGTGCCTATCGTGCCGCGGCCGCTGCCCTGCCCGACGCCGTGGTGGTGCTGGAACGCGACACGCAGAGGGTGCAGTGGTTCAACGAGGCCGCCGGCCACCTGCTCGGCCTGCACTACCCCGAAGATACGCAGGCCCTGCTCGCCGAGCGCCTGCGCCCGTTGCCCGTTGCGCACTGGATGGCCAATGCGCGCAACCCGGAAGCGCTTTTGGACGTCCCCTCGCCCGTCAACCCGGCCGTTCGGCTGAGCCTGCGCCTGATACCCTATTCCGACCAGTTCTGGCTGCTGGTGGCGCGCGATGTGACCAAGCTGATGCACCTGGAACACATCCGTCGCGACTTCGTCGCCAACGTCTCGCACGAGCTGCGCACGCCATTGACGGTGATCCACGGCTACCTGGAAATGCTGGACCCTGCGGAGCAGCCTGACTGGGCCCCGATCCTCGTGGAAATGCGCCGCCAGTCGCAGCGCATGACCCAGCTGGTCGAGGACCTGCTGACGCTTTCGAGGCTGGAGTCCCAGGATTCGATCAACGACGAAGTCGTGGCGATGGACTCGACCCTGGCCACGCTGCGCCGCGAGGCCGAGGCTCTGGGCAAGGGCCGGCACGTGGTCACGGTGGAAGACCGCGCCGGGGTGGACCTGCTGGGGTCCCCACGCGAGCTGCACAGCGCATTTTCCAATCTGGTCTCCAATGCGGTGCGGTACACGCCGGAAGGCGGGAGCATCGCCATCGTGTTCGAACTGGACCAGGACGGCGAAGCCATGCTTTCAGTGCGCGACTCGGGCTACGGCATTCCCGAATCCCACCTGCCCCGGCTCACGGAGCGCTTCTACCGGGTATCGACCAGCCGCTCACGCGAATCGGGCGGCACCGGGCTGGGGCTGGCCATCGTCAAGCACGTGTTGCAGCTGCACCAGGCGCGGCTGGAAGTGACCAGTGAAGTGGGCCAGGGCAGCACCTTCACCTGCCGGTTCCCGGCCGGTCGCTGCGTCGCCCGCGCGGCGGAGGAGGATGCGCAGTGAGCGGGCCGGCGCACAGGGCATCGGCGCGGGGCAGCCGCCGGGTACGGGCGGGATCGGAACCGGGAACCGAGGAGCAGCCGCGGGACCCCTTGGCCGATCCGTCGCTTTACCTCAACCGCGAACTCTCCCAGCTTGAATTCAATTTCAGGGTCCTGGCCCAGGCACAGGACCCTTCAGTGCCGCTGCTTGAGCGCCTGCGCTTCCTGTGCATCTCCTGCACCAACCTGGACGAGTTCTTCGAGATCCGGGTGGCGGCGGTGCGCCACGCGGTGGAATACGGGCTGCCCGCGGCGGCCGACGGCCGGGCGCCGGCCACGGCCCTGCGCGAGATCCACAAGCGCGCCTCGGACCTGGTCGCGGGGCAATACGAATGCTGGAACCGCGACCTGCGGCCCGCGCTGGCCGAAGCCGGCATCCGGATCATCGGCCGGGCCGACTGGACCGCCCGCCACAAGCGCTGGCTGCGGGCGTACTTCCACAACGAGGTCATGCCGGTGCTCTCACCGGTGGGCCTGGATCCGGCCCACCCGTTCCCGCGGATCCTCAACAAATCGCTCAACGTGGTGGTGGTGCTCAGCGGCCGCGATGCGTTCGGCCGCGTGGGCAACCTGGCGATCGTGCGCGCCCCGCGCTCGCTGCCGCGCATCATCCAGCTGCCCCCGCACGTGTCGGGGGGCGAGCATGATTTCGTGTTCCTGTCAGCGGTGCTGTCGGAATTCGTGCACGAGCTGTTCCCCGGCATGACCGTCAAGGGCGCCTACCAGTTCCGGGTGACCCGGAACTCGGAGCTGGTGATGGACGAGGAGGAGGTCGAGAATCTCGCCATGGCCCTGCGCGACGAGCTTGCAGGGCGCGGCTACCAGCGCCCCATCCGGCTGGAGATCGCCGCCGACTGCCCGCGCCCCATCGTCCGCACCCTGTTGCAGAACTTCGACCTGCCCGACAACGCGGTGTACCGCATCGATGGCCCGGTGAACCTTAGCCGGGTGATCCAGGTGTACGACCTGGTGCAGGAGCCGGACCTGAAGTACCCGGCGTTCCAGCCGCGCCAGCTGCCGGGCAGCGACGCCATGTTCGAGCTGATCTCTCACGGCGATGTGCTGCTGCACCATCCCTTTGATGCCTTTACCCCGGTGCTCGAGCTGGTGCGCCAGGCCGCCGAGGACCCCAACGTCCTGGCCATCAAGCAGACCCTCTACCGCACCGGAAAGGACTCTCCGCTGGTCGAGCACCTCGTCCAGGCGGCACGCAACGGCAAGGATGTGACCGTGGTGGTCGAGCTCCTGGCCCGCTTCGACGAGGAAGCGAACCTCGGGCTGGCCGGCCGCCTGCAGGAGGCCGGCGTGCAGGTGGTTTATGGCGTGGTCGGCTTCAAGACCCACGCCAAGATGATGCTGATCGTGCGCCGGGAAGGCCGCCGCCTGCGCCGCTACGTGCATATCGGCACCGGCAACTACCATCCCGGCAATGCGCGCGCCTACACCGACCTGGGGCTGATGACCGCGCATCCGGGCATCGGCAGCGACATGCACCAGATCTTCATGCAGCTCTCGGGCCTGGCGCCGGCGATCGAACTCAACCACCTGCTGCAGTCGCCCTTCAGCCTGCACCCGGGCGTGCTGGCGCGCATCGAGCGGGAGGCCGCGCATGCACTTGCCGGGCGCCCCGCGCGCATCGTGGCCAAGATGAACGCCCTCAACGAGCCGCAGGTGATCCGCGCCCTGTACGCCGCCTCGCAGGCGGGCGTGCGGATCGACCTGTTCGTGCGCGGCGCCTGCACCCTTTGCCCGCAGGTGCCGGGGGTCTCGGAGAACATCCGGGTGTTCTCGATCGTCGGCCGCTTCCTTGAGCACCACCGGGTGTACTGGTTCGGCAACGACGGGCGCCCGGAGCTGTTTGGCGCCAGCGCCGACTGGCTGGAGCGCAACCTGCTGCGCCGGGTCGAGACGGCATTCCCGATCCTTGATCCCGCCGTGGGCCGGCGCGTGCATGCCGAGGTGCTGGACAACTACCTGGCCGACAACGTCGACGCGTGGGAGCTGCAGCCCGATGGCAGCTATGAGCGGCGCACGCCCGGCGATGGCGAAGAGCCGCATTCGGCGCAGATGTGGCTGCTGGCGAGGCTGTGCGGATGAAAACGACAACCCCTTCGCTGACCCTGCCCGGCGCGATCGCCGGCTCCATCCACGACGGCGACACCCTCGCCGCGATCGACATGGGGTCCAACAGCTTCCACATGATCGTCGTGCGGGTGACCCTGGGACAGCTGCGCGTGGTGGACCGCCTGCGGGAAACCGTGCGGCTGGGGGAAGGCCTCTACGGCCGGGGCAAGCTCGATCCCCAGGTGCGCGATCGTGCCCTGGGATGCCTGTCGCGCTTCGGCCAGCGCATCCGCAAGCTGCCGGCCCGGCATGTGCGGGCGCTGGCCACCAACGCGGTCCGGCAGATGGCCTCGCCGCGGGATTTCCTGATCCCGGCCGAGGAAGCGCTGGGCCATGCCATCGAAGTGATTGCGGGCCGCGAGGAAGCGCGCCTGGTGTACCAGGGGGTGGCGCACGTGCAGCCGCCCAAGCGCGGCCAGCGCCGGCTGGTGATCGACATCGGCGGCGGCTCCACGGAGTGCATCATCGGCACCGGCCTGGACCCGCTGATGCGCGAGAGCCTGCAGGTGGGCTGCATCTCGAGCACGCGCCGGTTCTTCCCCAGCGGCAAGCTCACGCGGCAGAAGTGGCAGGCGGCGTTCCATGAGGTCGCCGGCCAGTACCAGCAGTTCGCCAGCAGCTACCGCAACCTCGGATGGCACGAAACCATTGGCTCGTCCGGCACCAACAAGGCCATCGGCGCCATCTTGGCGGCCATGGGCCTGACCAAGGGCGGGGTGACTGCCGAAGCGCTCCCGCAGCTGCGCGCACGCATGCTCGAGGCCAGCCACATCGATGAGATCGACCTGCCGGGCCTGACCGATGAGCGCCGCCCGGTGATTGCCGGCGGCGTGCTGGCCCTGGAGGCGGCTTTCGCCGTGCTGGGCATCGAGCGCATGGCCATCAGCAAGGCGGCGATGCGCGAGGGCGTACTGTACGACATGCTCGGCCGCGGCAGCGAGCACGATCCGCGCGAAGCGGCGATCCAGGCGCTCACCCAGCGCTATGGGATCGACGAATCGCAGGCGGCGCGGGTACACGCCACGGCGCTGCGGCTGTTCGACCAGGTGGCCGGGGACTGGGAGCTTGGCGATGACGACCGGCTGATGCTCGGCTGGGCCGCGCGCCTGCACGAGATCGGCCTGACCATCGCCCACAGCCAGCATCATGTCCACGGCACGTACATCCTCGCCCACTCCGACATTCCCGGCTTCTCGGTGCAGGAGCAGCGCTTCCTCGCCGCGCTGGTGCGCACCCACCGGCGCAAGGTGCCGGCCGATGCGTTCGACGCCCTTCCCGAGCGCCTGCTGCGGCCTGCCAAGCGCCTGAGCGCGCTGCTGCGGCTGGCCGCCCTGCTCCACCATGCCGGCGAGGACGAGCCGATGCCGGTGCCCAGGCTGGCCGCGCGTGGCAGCGTCCTGGGCCTGCACATGGACCCGGACTGGCTCGAGGCCCACCCGCTGCTGCGGGCGGACCTGGAGGGCGAGCCGGACGACATGGCAGGGCTGGGGATCGAGTTGCGCCTGGAATGAACCCCGTCCAGGCGCCTGAACGTGCCCGGCGCCCGTAGTATTCTCGCGGCAGACCGCCGTCGCCGAGGAGTCCGCATGAAGCACCTTTCCCTTGCCGCGCTGCTGGCCGTGGCCGCCGCGCTCGTCGCCTGCACCAGCAGCGGGCCGGTGCGACGGGTGTCGGAACCGGCGGCGAGCATCCAGCAGCTCACCGTGGACGAACAGGGCAACTGGAGCGTGGACCTGCGGCTGCAGAACTACAGCAGCATCGCCATGCGCTTTGACGCCATCGCGCTTGAGCTTGCGGTCGACGGCACCGCCGCCGGCACCCTGCAAGCCACCCCGGCGCTCGAAGTGGCCCGGGAGTCGGCCGACCGCGTGAGCATCGCGCTGGTGCCCAGTGCCGAGGCGAGGTTGCTGCTGGCCAATGCGCTGGCGTCGGGACGCGGCACCGGCTACCGGCTCGAGGGCACCCTCACCGCGGCGCCGACCGACCGCGGCAGCGCACGCGATTACGCGGTGACCCGCGACGGCACGCTCAGCCCGATGCCCGGTCTGCCCGGCGTGCTGCGCTGAGCGCCGCCCGGCATCCACTCTTCCCCTTTTCCAATGGAATGACCATGTCCAGCTACCAGGCCCCCCTGACCGATATCCGCTTTGCCCTGCACGATGTCCTTGGCGTTGAAACGCTGTTCCAGCACCTGGGCAAGGACGAAGTGGGGCGCGACCTCATCGACGCGGTGCTCGAGGAAGGCGCGCGCTTCAACGAGACCGTGCTGGCCCCGCTCAACCGCGTGGGCGATGAGGTGGGCTGCAGTTTCGACAAGGCCACCGGCGCGGTCACCACCCCGCCCGGGTTCCGCGAGGCCTACCGGCAATACGTCGAAGCCGGCTGGCCATCGCTGAATGCACCGGTTGAATACGGTGGCCAGGGCCTGCCGCACGCCATCGGCATGGCGATGAAGGAAATGATCGACGCCGCCAACCTCGCGTGGGGCAACTTCCCGCTGCTTTCCCACGGCGCGGTGGAAGCGCTGCTGCACCATGGCAACGACTGGCAGCGCGAGATGTTCCTCAAGCCGCTGGTGGACGGGCGTTGGACCGGCACCATGTGCCTGACCGAGCCCCACTGCGGCACCGACCTGGGCCTGCTCAAGACCCGCGCCACGCCGCAGGACGACGGCAGCTACCGCATCAATGGCACCAAGATCTTCATCACCGCCGGCGAGCACGACTTCACCGACAACATCGTGCATCTGGTGCTGGCCCGCCTTCCCGACGCCCCGGAAGGAAGCCGCGGCATCTCGCTGTTCGTGGTACCCAAGCTCGAGGTTGGCGAGGACGGCAGCACCGGCGCGCCCAACGGCGTGCGCTGCGGCGCCATTGAACACAAGATGGGCATCCATGGCTCGGCCACCTGCGTGCTGAACCTGGACGACGCCCGCGGCTGGCTGGTTGGCGAGCCCAACCGTGGCCTGATGGCGATGTTCACCATGATGAACTCAGCGCGCGTGGCCGTCGGCGTCCAGGGCCTGGGCCTGGCGGACCGCGCATACCAGAATGCCCTGGCGTACTCCCGCGAGCGGCTGCAGATGCGTTCGCTGTCCGGCCCGAAGTGCCCCGAAAAAGCCGCTGACCCGATCATCGTGCATCCGGACGTACGCCGGATGCTGCTGACCTGCAAGGCGCTCACCGAGGGCGGGCGGGTGCTGGCATGTTTTGCCGGCACCCTGGTGGACACCATCAGCCACGCGCCCGATGCAGTGGAGCGGCAGCGCGCGGACGACCTGCTCGGCTTCCTCACCCCGATCATCAAGGGTTGCCTGACCGAGTGGGGCGTGGAATGCACCTACAACGCCATGCAGTGCTATGGCGGCCATGGCTACATCGCCGAGCACGGGATGGAGCAGCTGGCGCGCGATGCGCGCATCACCACGCTCTACGAGGGCACCACCGGCATCCAGGCACTCGACCTGATGGGCCGCAAGACCATTCAGCTCAAGGCCGCCGGCCTGAAGGCATTCCTGGCGATGGTGGAGGAGTTCTGCAGCGCGTACGGCGATGACCCGGAGATGTCCGCGTTCGTGGCGCCCCTGCGCGAGAAGGCGGTGGAGTGGGAGCAGCTGACCCGCGACATCGCCCAGCGCGCCGCAGCCGATCCCGAGGAAATCGGCGCCGCCTCCTGGGACTACATGTTCTACTCGGGCTACGTGACCCTGGCCTACTGGTGGGCACGCAGCGTGGCCGCGGCGCGCAAGAGCGGACAGACGGAGCAGTTCAGGCAATCGAAGCTGGAGACGGCACGGTTCTACTTCGCCCGGATCCTGCCGCGGACGCTCGCGCACAAGGCGGCCATCGAGGCCGGCGCCGCCCCGCTGATGGCGCTGGACGCCGACGCCTTCGGCTGAGCCGCCCTACACACGCCGTCACAATTCGGGTATATGCTGTTGTCCCGATGAAGGACGACAGAGCGAAGCTTCGCCTGCTCCCCGCCGGAAGGCTGCCCCCGGCTGCGGGCAGCGCGGCCCTCGATCCCGTCCCTCCTGCTGGCCCTGGGCCCTCCCGCCCGGCGCGCCTGGACAGCGTGCGTCTGCTCTCGCTGGACGCCCACGGCCGCGTGCTTGACTGGATCAGCTGGCAGGACGCGGCGTGCCTCTATGCCCGCGATGCGGTCACCTGGACCCTCGGCGATCCCTGCCTGAGCGTGCACGGCGGCATCAGCCGCATCACCGGCGAGCGCACGGTCCTGCACGTGCATCCGATCATCGCCGCCCGCGGCCACGCGCGCGCCAAGGCGCTCAACCCCACGCCTGCCCTGACCAACCCGGCGCTGTTCGCCCGCGACCAGCACCTGTGCCTTTACTGCGGCAACCATTTTTCGCGCCAGCAGCTCACCCGCGACCATGTCATGCCGCTGTCCCAGGGCGGCCGCGACCTGTGGGAGAACGTGGTCAGCGCATGTTTCCAGTGCAATTCGCGTAAGGGTGGCCGCACCCCGGCCCAGGCGTCGATGCCACTGCTGGCCGTGCCCTACCGCCCGAGCTGGATCGAACACCTGATCCTCTCCAACCGCAACATCCTCGCCGACCAGATGGCGTTCCTGAAGTCGCAGCTGCCGCGCAACCCCCGGCAGATCTCCTGACCCCGGCGCGTTCCGGCTAGACTTGGGCTTTCATCAGGGGTGATCGCTGCAGCATGGCATTGACTCTCGGCTTCACCAGCATGGACCAGGCGACCGAAACCGCGCTGCGCGCGGCCTTCAGCGACGCCAACGCCAAGCTCCAGGGGCTCTTCTCGCTGGCGTCCAGCGACGCCGCCGACTACGTCATCATCGACATGGACAGCATGTACGGCCCCATGGGCTGGCTGCGCCTGCATGCCGCCGGCAAGCAGGTGATCGGGCTCACGAGCGCGGCGCGCACCCAGGCGGACTTCCGGATTGGTCGGCCGTTCGATACCGGATCCATGATGGAAGTGCTGCAACAGGTTGCGGCCAGCGAAGGGGTTGAGGCCAGGGCCGCGACGACCGCGACGGTTCCCCTGGTGCCGGCGGCGACAGCGGACGCCGTTGACGCCCCGCCCGCGGCGCCGTCAGGGCTTGCGCCAGCCCCGGAACCAGTGACGGAGGAACCGGCCGGCAAGGCGCCCGAAGCACCTGAAGCATCGAATCCGCAATCGGGCGAAGCGCCCGGATCAGCCGCGGACGCCGCAGCCCCCGCTCCGGCTGCGACCGGGGAAGCCGCCGACGGGGGCGATGATCCAGCCGCCCACGGCCCGGGCCCCGACCCGGAGCCGGAAACCGCCCTCCCCCCGCGCGACCCCATGTTCGTGGACTGGATGATGCCGGGCGCGCTCCGCGGCCGGCTGCGCTACCGGCGCGGCAATGGCCCGGCCCTGTGGATCGACGCCGATGCCCGCCAGTACCACGGCCCGCAGCAGCTCAAGCCGCTGGTGGAGGGACTGCGGGGGACGGTGACGGAGGCCGATTTCGAACCGGTCGACGACGCCACCTGGGCGGAAGGCAGCGCCGCCGCCGGGGAAGCCCAGCCGCTCTCGCGCCTGCAGTGGCTGGGCGGCCTGCTCGCCGGCAACGGGGAGCTCCTGCCCGGCAACGATCCCGAAGGACGCTACCGGCTCACCCGCTGGCCGCAGACCGAGCGCGAATACCCGCGGCATTTCCGCATCGCCACCGCGATGATGAAGGGGCCCGCGACGCTGGCCGAGATCGCCGAGGCCAGCGGCAGCCCGCTGGCCGAAGTGGTTGATTTCGCCAACGCCAACCTTGCCACCGGCTTTGCCGAGTTCGTGCCCGAGCCGGAGCCCGAACCCGAAGCCCCTGCGCGCCCGACGGGCTTTTTCCGGCGCCTGCGCGGAAGGACCTGAACAGGCAACGCGGGGCTCGCCTTGCCCCTTGCGGCAGGGGGGGCGAAAATGCAGCGATGATGGACCCCACACGCTATCCGCGCCTGTCGCGGATCGACTCCCCGGCCGACCTGCGCGGCTTCCCGGAGGCCGAGCTCCCGCAGATCGCCAGCGAACTGCGTGAATACCTCATTGAATCGGTCGGCCGCAGCGGCGGGCACTTCGGTGCCGGCCTCGGGGTGATCGAGCTGACCACCGCCCTGCACTGGCTCTACGACACTCCCGACGACCGGATCGTGTGGGACGTGGGCCACCAGTGCTATCCGCACAAGATCCTCACCGGCCGGCGCGACTCGATCCACACCGTCAAGCAGAAGGACGGCGTGGCGCCGTTCCCCAAGCGGGATGAAAGCGAGTACGACACCTTCGGCGTCGGCCACTCCAGCACTTCGATCTCCGCCGCCCTGGGCATGGCGATCGCCAACGCCCGCGCCGGCAACGACCGCAAGGTGGTGGCGGTGATCGGTGATGGCGCGATGACCGCCGGCATGGCCTACGAGGCGCTGAACCACGCCGGCGGCATGGACGTCGAGCCGGACATGCTGGTGATCCTCAACGACAACCGCATGTCGATCTCCGAGGCCGTGGGCGGGCTCACCCGCATGCTCGGGCGCATGAGCGGCAGCAGCACCCTCAACGCCTTGCGCGAGGGCGGCAAGAAGCTGCTGGGCGACAAGAACAGCCCGCCGGCGCGCTTCGTCAAGCGCTGGGAAGGCCAGTGGAAGGGCATGTTCGTGCCCTCCACCCTGTTCGAGGAAATGGGCTTCCATTACACCGGCCCGATCGACGGCCACGACATGAAGGCGCTGGTGGGCGCGCTGCGCACGCTCAAGGGGCTCAAGGGCCCGCAGCTGCTGCACGTGATCACCACCAAGGGCAAGGGCTTCGAACTGGCCGAGGATGACCAGATCGGCTACCACGCGGTTTCGCCGTTTGATCCGGCCAAGGGCGTGGTGGCCAAGTCCGGCCCGAAGAAGCCGACCTATACCGACGTCTTCGGCAACTGGCTGTGCGACATGGCCGCCGCCGACAAGCGGCTCATGGGGATCACCCCGGCCATGCGCGAGGGCTCGGGCCTGGTGCGCTTCAGCAAGGAGTACCCGGAGCGCTACTTCGACGTGGCCATCGCCGAGCAGCACGCGGTGACCCTGGCCGCGGGCATGGCCACCGAAGGCGCCAAGCCGGTGGTGGCGATCTACTCCACGTTCCTGCAGCGCGGCTATGACCAGCTGGTGCACGACGTGGCCATCCAGGACCTGGACGTGCTGTTCGCGATCGACCGCGGCGGCGTGGTCGGGCCGGACGGTGCCACCCACGCCGGCAACCTCGACCTGAGCTACCTGCGTTGCGTACCGAACATGGTGGTGATGGCGCCGGCGGACGAGGACGAATGCCGGAAGATGCTGTCCACCGGCTTCCAGCACGAAGGCCCGGCGGCAGTGCGCTATCCGCGCGGCAGCGGCCCGGGCGTCGCGGTCGGGGACAGCCTGGACACGCTGCCGATCGGCAAGGCCGAGCTGCGCCATCGCGGCGCCAATATCGCGCTGCTGGCGTTCGGCGCGATCGTCCCGGCCGCCGAGAAGGCGGGCGAGGCCCTGGGGCTCACCGTGGTCAACATGCGCTTCGTCAAGCCGCTCGATCGTGAGCTGCTGCTTGAACTGGCGGAATCCCACGAAGGCTTCGTCACCCTTGAAGACAACGTGGTCATGGGCGGCGCGGGTTCGGCGGTGGCGGAGCTGCTGCACGCGGAAGGCATCACCCTGCCGATCCTCCAGCTTGGCCTGCCTGACGCATTCCAGCGCCACGCCAGCCGCGAAGACCTTCTGGCCGAAGCGGGGCTGGACGAAGACGGGATCCGGGCGTCGATCCTCGCACGTTGGCCGCGCCTGGCCGACGCCGGCGCGCCCGCGCGCGCGGCTGCCGGCGGAGCCTGAGTCTTGCGGCCGTGATCCGGCCGCTTCCAGCAACGGCTATCATCGGCGCCTGGATCCGGAGTCACACGCAATCAGGGGGGGATGCGTGCTGAAGCCCAACCCGCCCGCTGACCGGGCTCCACCTGTCGAGACGCTGCAAATGGAATCGGCGCGGGCACGCGCGCGGTTTCCGCGGCGTGTGTACCGGTTCCGGATCATGGGTATGGGGCTGGGGATGCTCCCGGTGGCTGCCGTGCTGCACGAGGTCTCTGCATCGTGGCCGGCCTGGGCCATCTGCGCGTTCATCGGCCTGGCCTGGCCGCATCTGGCCCTCCAGCTGGCCAGGCGCAGCGCGGCGCCGCACCGGGCCGAAACGCGCAACCTGCTGGCCGACTCCGCGATGGCGGGGTTTTGCGTGGCGCTGATGCAGTTCAACCTGCTGCCAAGCGTGCTGATCCTCACCCTGGCCACGGTGGACAAGATCAGCACCGGGATCCCCGGCCTGTGGCTGCGCTCGATGCCGGCGATCCTGGGCGGCATCCTCCTGGGCGGGCTGTTCACCGGCTTCGCCTTCCAGCCGGCGACGAGCATGACCGTGATCCTCGCCAGCCTGCCGGTACTGCTGATCCACACCATCGCCGTGAGCCTGGCCGGCAACGCCCTGATTGCAAAGATCCGCCACAAGAACCGCCAGCTCGACGAACTCACCCGGGTGGACGCGCTCACCGGCTTGGGGACCCGCCGCCACTGGCAGGAGCACGCGGCGCGCGCCCTGGCCGACCACCTCGAGCGCGGGGCGCCTGCCACGCTGATGATGCTGGACATCGACAACTTCAAGCGCGCCAACGACCAGCACGGCCACGCGACCGGAGACGAGGCGCTGCGCACCGTGGCCCGCGTGGTGCTCCGGCACCTGGGCGAGCATGGGCGCGCCGGCCGCTACGGCGGTGACGAATTCGCAGTGGTCCTCGCCGGCACCCGGACCGCGGGCGCCCGCGCCGTGGCGGAAAGAATCCGTCGCGAGATGGCAAACGTCCGCCTGGACGGCGCACCCGACGTGGCCTGCACCGTCAGCATCGGCATTGCCGAGGTCGGACGCGGGCACAGCACCCTGGAGCAGTGGCTGGAAGAGGCCGACGATTCGCTGTACCGCGCCAAGCGCGCTGGCAGGAATCGTGTGGCAGGCGGGGCCGCGGAAACCGCATGAAAACCGGATTGGTCGGGGTGGCCGGATTCGAACCGACGACCACCTGTCCCCCAGACAGGTGCGCTACCAGGCTGCGCTACACCCCGATCAGGTTTTCCCCGCGGAAGCGGCCGGCCATTGTAGCCGGATTCTGGCCATGCTTGTAGAGCGGATCAGCGCCGCAGGACCTGCAGGATCTCCTCCAGCTCGCTGCGCACCTGGCGCACGATCTGGGTGCTCATCACCGATTCCTGGCGGGCGTCCTCGCCTTCCAGCCGCAGCCGGGCGCCACCGATGGTGTAGCCCTGTTCGTACAACAGGGCGCGGATCTGGCGCACCATCAACACGTCGTGGCGCTGGTAATAGCGGCGGTTGCCCCGGCGCTTGACCGGCTTGAGACCGGGAAACTCGGTTTCCCAATAGCGCAGCACATGCGGCTTGACGTCGCACAGCTCGCTGACCTCGCCGATGGTGAAGTAGCGCTTGGCCGGGATCGGCGGCAGCTCGCGGTTGCTCCCCGGGTCAAGCATCTCCTGCCTCCGGCGTGTAGGCCTCCACACGCTCCTTGAGCTTCTGGCCCGGGCGGAAGGTGACCACGGTACGGGCGGAGATCGGGATCTCCTCGCCTGTTTTGGGGTTGCGGCCGGGGCGCTCGTTCTTGCGCCGCAGGTCGAAGTTGCCAAAGCCCGAAAGCTTCACCTGCCGGCCCTGCTGCAGGGCCTCGCGCAGCACCTCGAAGAACGCGTCGACGAATTCCTTCGCCTCGCGCTTGTTCAGGCCGACTTCCTCGTACAGCCGCTCGGCCATCTGTGCCTTCGTCAGTGCCATGGACCCCTGCTTCCTCAACTGCGGATACGCGCGCCGTGGTCCTGCTGCAGCGAAGCGGTTACCCGCTCCACGACCTCTTCCACGTCGCGATCTTTCAGGGTGCGCGATTTGTCCTGCAGAATCAAGCCTATAGCAATGCTCTTGAAACCGCTTTCGACCCCTTTGCCCTGATATACGTCGAACAGCCCCAGACCGGCCAGCAGCGGGCCGGCGCTGGAACGGATGGAAGCCTCCAGTGCTGCCCACGGGGTCTGCCCGGGCACCACGAACGCCAGGTCGCGGCGGACCGAGGGGTAGCGTCCGGGGAGCTCCACCCGGGGCAGCCCGCGCACGCGCAGCGGCTCCAGGTCGACCTCGAATGCCAGCACCGCATGGTCCAGATCAAGCTCGCGCAGCAGGCGGGGATGCAGTTCGCCGATCCAGCCGATGCGGCTGCCATCGCGGTACACGTCCGCCGACCGGCCCGGATGGGCATGTGCTGGCGCCGACGGCCTGTACTCGAGGATTGCGCCGGCGCAGGCAGCCAGGGACTCCAGGTCGCCCTTGAGGTCGTGGAATCCAACCGCCCGCTCCGGCTCGCCCCACTGTTCCGCGCGCGCCTCGCCGGTGGCCACGGCGGCGATGCGCGCGGTCTCCAGCGGCGCCTCGCCCTCCCCGGCACCCTTGAAAGCCCGTCCGATCTCGAACAGGCGCACCCGTGACTGCTGCCGCGCCACGTTGCGGCCCAGCGCATCCACCAGTCCGGGCAGCAGCGCGGTGCGCATCACGCCGAGCTCGGCGCTGAGCGGGTTGGCCAGCGGCACGCTGCCCTCCCGCAGCTGCCAGTCCGCCAGCAGGCCCACATCGACGAAGGCGAAATTGACGGCTTCCAGATAGTCGCGCGCGACCAGCTGGCGGCGCAGCTCATCCTCGCCGACGCGGCCTTCCGAAGGCACCGCGATGCGCGTGGCCCCGCCCGGCAGGGTGGTGGGAACGCGATCGTAGCCGTGGATCCTGGCGACCTCCTCGATCAGGTCTTCCTCGATTGCCAGGTCGAAGCGGCGGCTGGGCGGGGTCGCCTGCCATCCGTCCGAAGTCTCCTCCACCTGCATGTCGAGCGCGCGCAGGATGCGGACGACTTCACCGTCGTCCACGCCTGCGCCAAGCACCCGTGCCAGGCGGCTGCGGCGCAGGGAAATCGGACGCGGCTGGGGCAGGTGCGCGGGCAGGACGGCTTCTGTGACCGGGCCCGGCTTGCCACCCGCCACCTGCATGATGAGCCGCGTGGCGGCCTCGATTGCGGCGCGCGGCAGCTCGGGATCCACGCCGCGCTCGAACCGGTGGCCGGCATCGGTGTGCAGGCCCAGCCTGCGTCCGCGGCCGATGATCGCCGCCGGCGCAAAGTGCGCCGCCTCGAGGAACACGTTCCGGGTGGCCGCGGTGACGCGGGTGTCTTCGCCCCCCATGACGCCGCCCAGGGCCACCACGCGGCCGGCGTCGGTAATGGCCAGGAATTCGCCGTCCAGGTCCACCTTGCGGCCATCGAGCAGCACCAGCGCTTCGCCCGCCTGCGCGCGGCGGACGCCGACCGGGCCCTTGAGCAGGTCGCGATCGAAGGCGTGCATGGGCTGGCCGAGCAGCAACATCACGTACTGGGTCACATCGACCAGGAAGCTCACCGGCCGGATGCCGGCGCGGCGCAGCCGCTCAGCCATCCAGACCGGCGTGGGCACGCCGGCATCCACGCCCTCAATGATCCGGCCCAGGTAGCACGGCGCGTCCGCGCCCGCGTCCAGCTCCACGGGCAGGGTCGCGTCGGTTTGCGCCGGCACCGGTTCAACGTCGAAGCCGGTCACGGATGCTCCAAACGCCGCGGCCACGTCCACGGCCAGGCCCCGCATGCCAAGGCAGTCGGCACGGTTGGGGGTCAGCCCAAGCTCAACCACGTTGTCCGGGAGCCCCAGGTACTCGGCGAGCGGCTGGCCGACTGGCGCGTCCTGCGGGAGCTCCATCAGCCCGGAGGCGTCCGCGTCCACGCCCAATTCCCGGGCCGAGCAGAGCATGCCGGTGGAGGCGACGCCCCGCAGCTTGGCCGTCTTGATCGTGATGTCGCCCAGCTTGGCACCCACCATCGCCAGCGGTGCCAGCAGGCCTTCGCGCGCGTTGGGGGCGCCACACACGATCTGCAGCGGCTCGTCCTGCCCCGCGTCCACCTGGCACACCTGCAGGCGGTCGGCCTGGGGGTGCTTCTCGCAGGAAAGGATCTTGGCCACCACGACGCCGTCCAGGCCGTCACCGAGGCGCTCCACGCCCTCCACTTCCAGGCCGATCGTCGTCAGCCGGCGTTCCAGCTCCGCGCTGGACGCATCGAGGGCCACATGCTCGCGGAGCCAGTTTTCAGAGAACTTCATGCGAACTGCCTCAGGAACCGGACATCGTTGTCATAGAACGCGCGCAGGTCGGCCACGCCATAGCGCAGCATCGCCAGCCGCTCCACGCCCATGCCGAAGGCAAAGCCGGTGTGGGTTTCCGGATCAATGCCAACGTTGCGCAGCACGTTGGGGTGCACCATCCCGCAGCCCAGCACTTCCAGCCAGCGCGTCGAACCGTCCGGCTGCTGCCAGGCGATGTCGACCTCGGCGGAAGGCTCGGTAAAGGGAAAGTAGCTCGGCCGGAAGCGCATCTCGAAATCACGCTCGAAGAAGGCGCGGACGAATTCGGCCAGGGTGCCCTTGAGGTCGGCGAAGTTGGCCCGGTCGTCCACCAGCAGGCCTTCGCACTGGTGGAACATCGGCGAATGGGTCTGGTCGGAGTCCGAGCGGTACACCTTGCCCAGGGCGATCATCCGCAGCGGCGGCTTGTGCTCGCCCATGTAACGCACCTGCACCCCGGACGTGTGCGTGCGCAGAAGGCGGCCGTCACCGAAGTAGAAGGTGTCGTGCATCGCGCGCGCCGGATGGTGCGGGGGGAAGTTGAGCGCCTCGAAGTTGTGCCAGTCGTCCTCGATCTCCGGGCCATCGGCGCGCTCGTAGCCGAGCCGGGCAAAGATGTCGGCGATGCGCTCGATGGTGCGGCTGACCGGGTGCACGCCGCCGCGGCCGGGGTCGCGGCCCGGGAGCGTCACGTCGATGGTTTCCGAGGCAAGGCGCGTCTCCAGCGCGGCCTCTTCCAGCACCCGCCGGCGCTCGGCCAGGGCTGCGCCCAGCCGGTCGCGCGCCTGGTTGATGGCCGCGCCGGCAGCCTTCCGCTCTTCGGCAGGCAGCTTGCCCAAACCCTTGAGCAGCGTGGTCACGCTGCCCTGCTTGCCCAGCAATCCAACCCGCAGCGCCTCCAACGCTTCGGGCGAGGACGCCGCGGCGATGTCCGCCAGCGCCTGCCGGCTGATGTCTTCGATATCACCCATCGGGCCTTTCCCCAACCGCAAATGAAAATGGGGAAGGACTTGCGCCCTTCCCCATGCGTTACATCGATGTCCGGCAGCGAACGCCCGTAAGGGCGCCCGCGCAACCCGGGACACTTACGCTGCGAGCGCGCCCTTCGCCTTTTCGGCCAGCGCGGCAAACCCGGCGGCGTCGTGCACGGCGATGTCCGCCAGCACCTTGCGATCCAGGGTGATGCCGGCCTTGGAGAGGCCGTTCATGAAGCGGCTGTAGCTCAGGCCGTTGACCCGGGCAGCGGCGTTGATGCGGGTGATCCACAGCGAGCGGAAATTGCGCTTCTTCTGCTTGCGGTGGATGTAGGCGTACTGCTGGGCCTTGATGACGGCCTGGTTGGCAACGCGGAACACCTTGCGGCGCGCGTTGTAGTAACCCTTGGCCTGGCTCAGGACCTTCTTGTGACGGCGACGTGCGGTGACGCCACGCTTGACTCGTGCCATGGTTCAGCCCTCCTCAGAGATACGGCAGCATGCGGTCGAGGCGACCGGCATCGGAAGCGTCGATGTGGTTCGTCTGGCGCAGGTTGCGCTTACGCTTCGTGGCCATCTTGGTGAGGATGTGGCTGCGGTTGGCGTGGCCCGCCTTGTACTTGCCGGAAGCGGTCTTCCGGAAGCGCTTGGCCGCGCCCCGATGGGTCTTGATCTTGGGCATTTCGGTGTCCTTGTCTCTTCTGGTCCGGTTCGGGCGGCGGCCATGCCGCGCTTGTTTGCCCTGGCCGGTCTAAGCCCTTGATTCCTCGCGGAACAGGGGCGGCTTGGAACGACAATAAATCTCCGGGCGCGCCGGAGCCGGCCATTATGCCGGGGAACGCTGCGGTGCGCAAACCTTGCGGCGCCGGGAAGGCGCCGGGGCGCTACTTCTTCTTGGGCGCGATCATCATCACCATCTGCCGGCCTTCCATGCGCGGCCGGGACTCGATCACGATGTCCTCGCCGAGGTCGGCCTCGATCCGGTCCAGCATCTGCCGGCCCAGCTCCTGGTGGCTCATTTCGCGGCCACGGAACCGAATGTTCACCTTGATCTTGTCCCCGTCCTCCAGGAATCCGCGCATCTTCCGCATCTTGATCGCGTAATCCCCGCTGTCGGTGACGGGGCGGAACTTCACTTCCTTGATCTCGACCTGCTTCTGCTTCTTCTTGGCCGCGTTGGCCTTCTTCTGCTGGTCGAACCTGTACTTGCCGTAATCCATGATCCGGCATACCGGAGGATCAGCGTTGGGCTGGATCTCGACCAGATCGAGGCCTTCTTCCTGCGCCTGCTGCAGGGCCTCGTCCCGCGAGAGGACGCCGATCATTTCGCCATCGGAACCGATCACGCGCACGCGCGGTACGCGGATGTCCTGGTTCCTGCGGTTCTGCTTGTCCGGGGTACTGATATTGCAATCTCCAAAATCGGTGAAACCGGCCGCCCGTCAGCGTCCGGGAATGCCGGCGCGCGTCCGCGCCGGGTCGTTACACGTTCATGCTAGCGCAAGCTCGTTGCGAAGACGTGAGATGAAGCCGTCAACCGGCATGCTGCCCAGATCCTCCCCCGAGCGGGTCCGCACGGCCACTGCACCATTTTCCTTTTCGCGGTCCCCCACCACGAGCAGGTACGGCACACGCTGCAGTGTGTGCTCCCTGATCTTATAGCCGATTTTCTCGTTGCGCAAATCCGATTCGACCCTGAGCCCTTGATCTGCAAGGGTTTTCCGGACCTCTTCCACATACCCTGCCTGAGCATCGGTGATGTTCATCACCACCGCCTGCACCGGCGCCAGCCAGGCGGGAAAGGCCCCGGCGTGGTGCTCGATCAGGATGCCGATGAACCGCTCCATCGAACCCACGATGGCGCGATGCAGCATCACCGGGGTGCGCTTCTGGCTGTTTTCATCGACGTACTCCGCACCCAGGCGGCCGGGCATCATGAAATCCACCTGCACCGTGCCGAGCTGCCAGGTCCGGCCGATGGCATCGCGCAGGTGGTATTCCACCTTGGGCCCGTAGAAAGCGCCCTCGCCCTCCAGCTCCTCGAATTCCACGCCGGCTGCACCCAACGCGGAGCGCAGCGCGGCCTCCGCCTTGTCCCAGACCGCGTCGTCACCCATGCGCGGCTCCGGGCGGAGTGCGAGCTTGACCTGCACGTCTTCGAAGCCGAAATCCCGGTAAACCTTCATCGCCTGGGCGTGGAATGCGGTGACCTCGGACTCGATCTGGGCCTCGGTACAAAACACGTGCCCGTCGTCCTGGGTGAACCCGCGCACGCGCAGGGTCCCGTGCAGCGCGCCGGACGGCTCGTCGCGGTGGCAGCTGCCGAACTCACCGTAGCGGATCGGCAGGTCACGGTAGCTGTGCAGGCCCTGGTTGAAGATCTGCACGTGGCCGGGGCAGTTCATGGGCTTCACCGCATAGGTCCGCTTCTCGGACTCGGTGAAGAACATGTTTTCCTTGTAGTTGTCCCAGTGGCCGGACTTCTTCCAAAGGCTCACGTCCAGGATCTGCGGGCAGCGCACTTCGCCGTAGCCGCTCTCGCGGTACACCCGGCGCATGTACTGCTCCACCACCTGCCACACCGCCCACCCCTTGGGGTGCCAGAACACCAGGCCCGGCGCTTCCTCCTGCAGGTGGAACAGTTCCTGCTGCTTGCCGATGCGGCGGTGGTCGCGCTTCTCGGCTTCCTCGATCCGCTGCACGTAGGCCTTGAGCTGCTTGTTGTCGGCCCAGGCGGTGCCGTAGATGCGCTGCAGCTGCTCGTTGCTGGAATCCCCGCGCCAGTAGGCACCGGAAATGCGCAGCAGCTTGAACGACTTGAGGAACCGCGTGTTCGGCACGTGCGGCCCGCGGCACATGTCGACGTATTCCTGGTGGTGGTAGAGCCCCATCTCGGTCACTTCCGGGCCCATGTCCTCGATCAGGCGCAGCTTGTAGTCCTCGCCGCGGGCCTTGAAGGTCTCGATGACCTCGTCGCGCGGCGTCATGCGCTTGATGACGTCGTATTCGGCGTCGATCAGCTCGCGCATGCGCTGCTCGATCGCGGCCATGTCCTCGGGCGTGAACGGACGCTCGTACCAGATGTCGTAGTAGAAGCCGTCCTCGATCACCGGCCCGATCACCATCTTGGCCTCGGGGTACAGCTGCTTGACCGCGTGCCCGACCAGGTGTGCGCAGGAGTGGCGGATGATCTCCACCCCTTCCGGATCCTTTGGCGTGAGGATCTGCAGCGTGGCGTCGTGATCGATCACGTCGGAGGCATCGACCTGGCGGCCGTCCACCTTGCCCGCCACGGTGGCCTTGGCCAGGCCCGGCCCGATCGATTCGGCCACCTGCATGACGGTGACGGGGCCGTCGAACTCGCGCTTGCTGCCGTCGGGAAGGGTAATCGTGATCATTGCGAACCAGTCAGGAGGCCAAAAACAGCAACGGCGCGGACCGTGGCCGCGCCGTTTCGGGTTCCACGCCGTCGCGCGTGGTGGGCGGTACTGGGATCGAACCAGTGACCCCTACCATGTCAAGGTAGTGCTCTACCGCTGAGCTAACCGCCCATCAGGAGCGGGATTCTATCCCGGGGACAATTCCGGGACAACAGTCCGGGGCGCTTTTCGGCAGCAGGCCCGCGCGGGCCTACTTGAGGGTGACCTCCTTGAGCCGGCGGATCTGGTCGCGCACCTGGGCGGCCTCCTCGAACTCGAGGTCGCGGGCGTGCTGGAACATCCGCTGCTCCAGCTCCTCCAGGCGGGCCGCCAGCTTGGCGGGCGGGAGCGAAGCGTAGTCCTCGGCCTGCTCGGCCACCTGCTTCCTGCCCTTGCCGCCCTTGCCGCGCTTCTCCAAGGCCGGCTCGGAGCGCGCGCCTTCCATGATGTCCATCACCGCCCGAGCCACCGACTTGGGCGTGATCCCGTGCTCCTCGTTGTATTCGATCTGCTTCTGCCGGCGACGATCGGTCTCCTCGATCGCCCGCTTCATGGAGTCGGTCACCCTGTCGGCATACAGGATCGCCTTGCCGCGGACGTTGCGGGCGGCGCGGCCGATGGTCTGGATCAGCGAGCCGGAGGAGCGCAGGAATCCTTCCTTGTCCGCATCCAGGATCGCCACCAGCGACACCTCCGGCATGTCCAGCCCCTCGCGCAGCAGGTTGATGCCCACCAGCACGTCGAACTCGCCCAGGCGCAGGTCGCGGATGATCTCCACCCGCTCCACGGTGTCGATGTCCGAATGCAGGTAGCGCACCCGGATCCCGTGCTCGGACAAGTATTCAGTGAGGTTCTCGGCCATGCGCTTGGTGAGCGTGGTGATCAGCACCCGGTCACCCAGGGCCACGCGCTCGTTGATCTCCGACAGCACGTCGTCCACCTGCGTTGCCACCGGGCGGATCTCGACCTCCGGGTCGATCAGCCCTGTGGGCCGCACCACCAGCTCGGTGATCTCGTTTTCCGAGTGCTCGAGCTCGTACTTGCCGGGCGTGGCCGACACGAAGATCGTGCGCGGCGAACGCTCCTCCCATTCCTCGAAGCGCAGCGGGCGGTTGTCGAGCGCCGACGGCAGCCGGAACCCGAACTCCACCAGCGTCTCCTTGCGCGACCTGTCCCCGCGGTACATCGCCCCGATCTGCGGCACCGTCACGTGGGACTCGTCCACCACCAGCAGCGCATCCGGCGGCAGGTAGTCGAACAGCGTGGGTGGCGGCTCGCCCGGCAGGCTGCGGGTCATGTGCCGCGAATAGTTCTCGATCCCGTTGCAGTAGCCCACCTCGGCCAGCATCTCCAGGTCGAACTGGGTGCGCTGTTGCAGACGCTGGGCCTCCACCAGCTTGTTCTGCGAATACAGGAACTCCAGATGCTCCTTGAGCTCCTGCTTGATGGTCTCGATCGCGTGCAGCACGCTCTCGCGGGTGCTGGCGTAGTGGGTCTTGGGATACACCGTGTAGCGCGGCACCTTCCGCTGCACCGCGCCCGTGAGCGGGTCGAACAGGCTCAGAGACTCGATGTCCCCGTCGAACAGTTCGATCCGCAGCGCCTCCACGTCCGACTCCGCCGGATGCACGTCGATCACCTCGCCCCGCACCCGATAGGTGCCGCGCCGCAGCTCGGTGTCGTTGCGGGTGTACTGCAGCTCGGTGAGGTGGCGGATCAGCTCGCGCTGCCCGATCCGCTCGCCAACCGACAGGATCAGCCGGAGCTTGAGGTAATCCTCCGGATCACCCAGCCCGTAAATGGCCGAGACCGTCCCCACGATCAGCGCGTCGCGCCGGGAGAGCAGCGCCTTGGTCGCCGCCAGCCGCATCTGCTCGATGTGGTCGTTGATCGAGCTGTCCTTCTCGATGTACGTATCCGACGACGGCACGTACGCCTCGGGCTGGTAATAGTCGTAGTAGCTGACGAAATACTCGACCGCGTTGTGCGGGAAGAACTGCTTGAACTCCCCGTACAGCTGAGCGGCCAGCGTCTTGTTCGGCGCCATCACCAGGGTCGGCTTCTGGATCCGCTCCACCACGTTGGCGATCGTGTAGGTCTTGCCCGACCCCGTCACCCCCAGCAGCGTCTGCTTGGCCAGCCCCGCCTCGAACCCTTCCGACAGCTTCTCGATCGCCTGCGGCTGGTCGCCGGCCGGCTGGTAGGGCGAGACGAGCTTGAAGGGGCGGGATTCGCGGTGGTCGGACATTGGCAGGGTGGTGCAGCGGGACAGGCACCAAGTCTAGACCCTGGGCGTCAACGACCCTTTATCGAACCCGTGACGCCCTCCTTCAGCGCAGGGCCGCAAACGGGCAAGCGTGGTACATCCTGCAGCCCCGAGTCCGACCCCGATCTCAGCAATCCCCTACCCGGCATCTCCGGTTGCCCGGTCGCAGGAATCTGATCCGAACCACAAACTGGCTCCAATCCGCCGAGGAGTTCCCCCGATGACCCGCATGGACGCAGGTCTCACCCTCATCGAAGTCCTGATCGCCCTCACCATCACCGCTGTCCTGCTGACAGTCGGCCTCCCGGCCTTCACCGGCACTTTGGATCGCACCCGCGTCGCCACGACCATGCACCGGGTCAGCGCCGACCTCGCCATGGCCCGGAGCACCGCCATCATGCGACGCGCCCAGGTTGTCGTCTGCCCGCGCACAAGGGACGACCGCTGCCGCAGCGACAGTGACTGGAGCCAGGGCTGGATGGTCTTCACCGATGACGACGGGAACCGGCAGCCGGACGAACCCGGACATGTCCTGCGGGTCACCCATCCCCCGGCCGGGGGCCAGCTGTCGCTCAGGGCCACGCGCAGGTTCCTGCGTTACCAGCGGGATGGACGGAGCGCCCACAGCAATCAGACAGTGAGGGTATGCGCAGGCGGCGAGTTCGCCGGGATGGTGGTGGTGAACAATCTGGGCCGGGTACGCAGCGACCGCCCTCGCGACGGCACGCCGTGCCCGCATTGAGCGCGACCATCTGTTGCGCACCTGATGGCCATCCGAGGCAGCGGGCAGGCGTCGGCTCCGGCGCCCGCCACATGAGACGCTTGACCGGCGCCCCCAACCCCTTAAAATGGCCCTCCCCGCCCGAATAGCTCAGCTGGTTAGAGCACTTGACTGTTAATCAGGGGGTCGCTGGTTCGAGTCCAGCTTCGGGCGCCAGACAAAGGAAAAGCCGCGGAGAGATCCGCGGCTTTTTTGTTTTCAGGGCGATGGGGGCGTTGTTCCGAACCTGCATTCCGAATCAAGCGCCGCCCCGCCCCCGTGCGACTTGCGCCCCGCCTGGTTCAGCCGCATTCCGCCGCAGCGATCATCAGCCTGGGCTGTCCCGGCTATCGGAGTGGCAGTGAGCGTAAATGTGCTCGCCGTGGCGTTGGACATCTCGATGTTGTAGAACGCCGTCCCACCGTCCCGCGGCGAGCGCTTATGGGCCGCAGGCACGGTCGCCCAGAAGCCCACATAGGAATTGTTGACGGTGTGGAAGCGCTCGGCACGCTGGGCCAGCTCAACCAGATCTGCCTGGGCTTGCCCACGTCGGGACTTCCTCACCTGCTCCTGGTACGAGGGAATTGCAATGGCGGCGAGGATCGCCACCACTGCCACCACGACCATCAGCTCAATGAGGGTGAACCCAGCTGCTGACTGGCGTTCAGAACGGGTCATTGCAGCTGCCTCCACGATTGTCTGCCACAGGGGTAGGGAACCAACATCGCATTTGCCATGCCCGGCACCGTAATCCTCATCCAACAGCGGGGCAGTGGATCAGTGGCACCCGGCGGAGTGATCGGCCGGCTTGTCGACAAGACGCTGACTCCGACGTCCCGGACCGGGGCGGATCCGCCAGTGGACAGGGCGACGGCACCGACGTTATCGCCATGGATCGAACCCAGCGTATCTCCGTCAATGTCTCCGCTCCGCACGCCGGACAGCGCTGGAGCTCCCGTGCGTGTATCCAGTCCAAACAGCCAGTTCTCACCGCCCGATGAGCACCCGTCGGCATTGGTAGGCGCGTAGGTCGGGATAAAGAGCACGCCACTCGCAACACGCGGGTAGCTGACAACCCGCTCGCCAGCCGGTAGATCAATCACCCATCCGACGTAGCCGTAGCTCATCCCACCCGGCGTAATCGTACGGACCTGAGTGTCATCGGTCACAACGGTACGCTCAAAAAGCATGTCCGCGGTGATGGTATCTGTCGCGCCATTGTCTTCGACGCCGTATACGGACTGGATTGAATCGTCCGCTTCATCACCATGGAAAGAGAAGCTCCCGGTTCCAAACATCAGCATCACGCCGCCACCCCGCCCAGCCGTGGCCACGATCCCGCCGAGGACTGGCTGACGATATGTGCTGCCATCTTCCGTGTGTTCGCGAGTCGTGAAAAACGGGGTATTAATTGAGGTTGTGCTGGCGAGCAAATCGAACTTCCAAATCGCACCCTTGCGATCAGCTGCGTAGACGGTATCGGCAAAGCCGTCTCGCATCGAAGTTCCCGACAGGGCGTCCCGTCGGTCCACCACCACAATGTTGCCGAGCCCGTTCGGGCCACCCGGTGCGCCTGCCTCCACCGCCTCGATCTGCCGTACGGCGCCAGTTTCCAGGTCGACCACGAACAGCACGGCCTTGTTGTTGACGCTGTTGTATCCGTTGCCGAATATGGCTTTCCACGAGACCACCCCGGTGCCCGGATCACGGAACGGGGCAATCACCGGCCTTCCCAGCACGTGTCCGATGTTATCGGCGATGTTGCTGTCCGTGTGCCGATCGTCGATTTCCCATAGCCGGTTGCTCGACGACGTGAAACTGGTCGGATTGCTCACATCAAGGGCAAACACGCTGCGCCCACCCGCACCCGCCGTGGCGACGAGGGCAGTTTTCCAACCTCCATCCATATAGGCGTCACCGACGACCACCGGCCCATCGACGTAATACCGGTGTTCAAATTTCTGACCCACCGCCTCCGGCTCATACGGAAAAAGCAGGTTACCCATGTGGCCGAGCACGGCACGTGGGATGTAGCCAAACATTTGCCGTCCGCCCTGCGATGCATCCACGTTCCCAAGATGGTCGATTCCACCGTGGAAGCCGTGCAGCATTCCATCATTCGCACCGATATACACCATCGCGGGGCGAGACTGTTTTTCCGTCATGTAATCGGCGTAACTCGCGCCGTAGTTAACCCCACCGATCTCCCCAAGTGCGTGATAGCCATAGTCGTCGGTAGGTGCACTGACCACCGGATTGGAGTTGACGATGTCACCGAGCACGGTTGTGCGATATCGAAGCGTACCGCCGGGCCGGCCAACCTCCCGGGACTGGTCCCCAAGCAGGTAGTCCACCGCGCCCGCGAGATCCACGCCGAGCGCTTCCAGCTCGGACGCGGTACAACGGGACATTCCCACGCGGGGGTTGTCACAGAGCTGGTCAAGGCTGGTAAGCCCCGCGGAGCTGAAGCGACTGGTGTCGCCCTCGGCGTTGCCGTACCAGGTCCGACCCGCCCGCTGCCCGGGTGTCATCTCGGCCAGCTTCTCCTCGGCGCTCCACAAGGTCGTTTCAGACACTTCACCTGTAGTGGTGTCAAAAGTTGGCTTCGCGGCCGAAAGACGTCCGTACCAGTCAGTACTGTGGTTCTCAACGCCATATCCTGGCGTCACGGCAAGCGAGCGTTCGCCAATCCGCGCTCCGGTCATCGCCGTTGAGCCAGAAGGGCTCGAGCCGGACCCGACCGCTTGCAAGATCCGCCGCATGGCAGCTGTAACGTCGGCCGGGGTGTTGGCATTGATAAGCTCACCCCGCGTGTTAACCGTCGCATGCCAGATGTCATCGATGGTACTGCGCTGGTTGCTCTGGAAAGCAGGCCAGCTCACGTACGGCTCTTCAAACGGGTCACGCGGGCTTTCCGGGTCAAACGCGATACCCCGTGAACCCAGCGTCACTCCATAGAAATTCATATGGAGGTTCGGATTGCAGTCGTACCTCGGATCGGGGCAGTTGGGATGAATGGGAACGACCCCTGCAGGAAAGCCAGGACCGCTGCGCAGCGGTGCATGGCCACCCTCTGCCGTGTTTAGGTAATACTTGGTCGCGATGTCCGCCAAGGTATTACTGTGAGAGTCTGAAAATGGCGCGGCCATCGCCCCGTCAACGTTTCCATACCCAGTCTGGGACACGTTACTGAAGCCATCGGTGAACAGCATCCCAGCGTTGCGCTGACAGGCGAGCTTGATCGGGGCATCATCGTCTGTCCTGCGGAACTGTTGCCCCATGTGTGCCACTGCGGGAAGATTGGGAGTGTTGCCCGACGCGCCCAGCTTCACGACGGAGTCGTAAAACAACTTGCGTTGAGTCTCTAGTGCCATGTCCCGCATGGCAACGGTGTTGCGATTGTTAATGGTGAAGTAACCGACACGCATGCTGTTCACGGTGGCAAGCGAATGCGTGACAGCAGCGACTACCGATCTGTTCCGCGCCCCATAGTAGGAGAACCAGTTGGCAAAGTTCTGGATTGCGGCGTTATAAGCAGCTGTGGTCGAGTAATTATCCTCTTTTATCTCGTATCGATACATGTCGCATCGGTACTCATCGTCCGCCCATGCGTATGAGCAGGCGTTCGGCGCAAGAACCCGTGCGGACAACTTGAAACCTTCAGGTGCAGGGTGATCAACGGGAAGATAGAAAGTCGCCGGAAAATAACTAATATAAACACTTGCAGAACAGCTCGCCGTCACATCTGACGTCAATTCACGCCAATGTCCGGTGGTACTCCTGCTATTAGCCTTTGTGAGTCCGCAGTCTCGGGCATCACTTGAATTGTAAAACTCCATGCCCTCCGGCAAAACCATACCAGCCCGGATGCGAAACGCATGATGGTTTGAGTTATTTGAGCTTGTCTCACGCCTCTGCGCCGTTATGTTGAACACAGGCGTGGCGTTATTGGGATTGACCCGCACCGCTGCCGGGTCCGCATCATCCCAGTAATTTCCCAAATGATCCTTCCAAGGCTCGTAGGTCGTGGTGGGATCGAAATACGCCTTGTTGTAGACATGCGACCGGGAGAAGCCAAACGCATCAATAGGTGGAATGGCTGCGTTGTCGTTGCCAGGGCTGCTTTGCCTCGGAGCCGGATATGGGGCGACATGGACAAACTGGCGGGTACTGTCGCTCGTGCGAAGCTTGCCTTCCGATGCGCCGGATGTATAGAAGAAGCTTGCGTCGTTGCCAGTCCCACCCCAGATCGCACCGCCATCCCGACTGGGAAACAAGGTCTGGAACCGCATGGAACCCGAATCATCCAGCGCCATAATAAATGCGGCCGGGATCTGCGATTGGACATTGAGCGGCGCCTGCGCGAGCGAACCTTGGGCCTGGGCCGCGCGCGCCTTATAGACGAAGTATCCGCCCGCACCGAGCGCGAGCGCGGCTGCGACCGCCGTGTACTTTACGAGCCTGGAAGCCATTATGCAGTCCTCGCCTAAAGCTTGAATACCGTGTCAATCGCCGCGGAAGAGGTGGGGTTGTCTCCGCCCCTCGAGTCGGTCTGGTATGTGGTGATCTGGTAGACAGGCTGGAGCCCGCCTCCCTGCTCCTGGGTCATGCCCATTCCAATCTCGGCTTCACCGATCAGGCAGGCCTCGATCTGGCGGATGTTGGTCGCAGGTCCAGATGCCAAGGTCCGCGGCTCGCCGCTGGGCAGTGTCCGGGTCCATTCCCCGGCGTCGAACTCATCATCACACTGGGTCTTAATGTCGGCGCGGGCCACGGAGGTGCAACCCGTGGCGTCTGGCACCCCGTTCAGCACTTCGAGGCCACATTCGGTGGCGCGTGCCCGCTCCTCCGTGAACTGGAATGCCAAGTTCACCGCCCGGTAGCTGGCGGCCATGCGCTCCTGCATTCCGGCCACCTGCAGCGCCACGATGCCGATCAGCGCGAGCAACACAAGCATGATGAGAGCGACGTACAAAACGGCGCCGCGCTGACG
This sequence comes from Luteimonas sp. JM171, assembly GCF_001717465.1. Taxonomy (NCBI): domain Bacteria; kingdom Pseudomonadati; phylum Pseudomonadota; class Gammaproteobacteria; order Lysobacterales; family Lysobacteraceae; genus Luteimonas; species Luteimonas sp. JM171. The sequence continues at coordinate 51,676 of NZ_CP017074.1, forward strand.
AGAGGCGCTCTGGATCCTTGCGGTGTGCATTCGGCGAGTCATCATCAATTCCCGAACAGTCGATTACGCACCGCCACGGTAACTTCGTATGCCCCGCGGTAGCGTGCGTCATGGTTGTCGGCAGGTGCGAACCGGACGCCGAGTACCCGTGGGTGCTGCTCGTTACCGACGGGTTCACTGGCACCCGCGGGGTCGGGGCTCGCAACCAGCACCCCCACTTGAACCAGGCCCACGCGGAGCCACTGGGCGGCATCCGGCCCCACCACTGCAGCAGTGTCCTGCTGATTGATATTCCCGGCAGGCGGGCTTTCCCTGGAAATGTCGACCGTTGAGTCCCGGCCGTACAGGAATTGCAAGCTCTCGACGCCGTCGATCAACTCTTCCCGGCCACCCGGCGGATACGCGCCATTTTCGTCGGCGCGGGCCCGCCACAAAGCTCGCCGGCCGGAGGCTCCGGGGGCCACGTAGTAGACAATCGACTCCGCCCGATGCAGGAGCGTCTGGGAAGATGGGAGTGTGCCGTAACGGGCTGCAAAATCCGCACCGTCGGATCTCACGAGGTTTCCAGCGATGACGCCCGGGAATACGTCAACCTGGGAACAGTCGGACACCGCGAACAGTGTCGGCGCGGCAACGCCGCCGTCAGTCAGCCCGTCAACGCGCCCTGCGGTAAACCCGACCTCTGTTGATGTGCCACTGACGGTAGCAAGGCTTTGAACCGGCAGGCCCTCGCCGACAAGATAGCGCAACGAAATGATGTCACTGCCAGGCGAAGGGTTCAGCAAGCTTATTTCAGCGGGTAAAGCGGGCGACCAGGTTGCGGCACCACCACCGACCTGCAGGCTGTCTCCCGGTGCAGTGCCTGTGGCCTCATAGCCTACGATCGACCGATTGAAATCAAGCGCATCCACCGCCGAGCCAAAGTGGTTGACCAGATCCCCAGCGCCTTTGACCCAGTGCGCCTGGTCGTTCACGCAACCGAAGTGGCCCGCCATTCGAATGTCGCGCAGCAGGTAATCGATGGCGAACCGGCCGTTCTCCTGGACACGACCAAGGCCCTCAGACGTCTGATACGCGGCCCGCGAAGCGGAAAATACCTGCACCAACCCCAGCAACAGAAGGCTGCCGATGGCAATCGCGATCATAAGTTCAACCAGGGAAACGCCCCTTATGGACGACACCCGGGGCGCGGTATCCGCAACATTCACAGTCGGGTCTCCACTCGGAAAGCTGTGGTTGCATCCGGGTCAACCTGGTCCCACCGCTGATCGCCCCAGGCAATTGTGATCGTCACATCGCCGTTGTTGACGTATTGCACGCCAGCACTGGCTGTCGGCCCCAGGGTGCGGGCGACTTGGCACTTCCAGCGCCCGATGTTGCCTGCAACAGTGGCCGCGTCACCCAACGGCCGCGAGCACACCGTATCGGTGACACTACCCGGCTCCATGTCCGCCCCGGTTACTCCTGCATACTGATGGGCGACATGTCGATTCGCACGCATCTGATCAAGCAGGTCGTAGGCAAGATTGGTTGCATGGGTACGGTAATCGGCGCTCTGCGTGTAGCGCAGGTTCATCGTCTGGAGCAACGCAAACCCCAGTAGGCCGAGCGCCAGGACGAGGAGCGACACCAAGACCTCAATCATGCTGAAACCTGCGGCCCGCCCTCGAGCAGTCCCAGAACGCCGGCGTGGAAATGCCTTCATGTGCAATGCCCCTTGCTTACGGCGAGCTGACCCGTCGGAGTAACGGCCATTCTTCTGACCAGGTTATGGCCGGACGGACAAACATCGGGTTGAATCATGAAGCTGCGGTCGCCGCCGACTCTCCGGCCCAACCGGTCAAACCGGATCATTTCGTCCTCTCCGGCTACCGGGGCTGACAGAGAAACCACCAGGTTGGGGCGGACCTCCACATGCCGCAGGATCCGGTCGTTGAGCCCCGGCGACCCATTACCGTCGGTATCCGTCCAGACCATCCATCCCCTATCCCAATCTGCGCTGCAGGTGGCCCCGTCCGTGGTACCGCAAATTGCAGCGCCGCCGGGGCTTCGCAGAGCTTCCGATCGAGCGAGGGACACCGACGCCACCAGCTCGTTGCTGGCTGTCGCCACGCGATTGGAACGCAGCGAACCCTGAAAACTGGGCAAGCCGATGGCCACCACGATCGCCAGCACGGCAACCGTCACCATCAGCTCGATCAACGAGAACCCCCGTTGGCGCATACCCCCTCCCCCAGCCCGCAAACACGGGCGCCATGACAGCCTATCCCCGGATCTTCCAGATGCAATCCCGCCAGGGATGGGCGGTCAAATCACGGTGACGAGCGTGATCCGCCGGCTCGAACCCCGCCCTACGTCACCACCTCATAGCAGGGCCGGTACTGCCCCGAGATCTTCATCCGCCGCTGGGCCACGAACGCCCGCAGGAGCGCGTCCAGGGCCTCCATCATGTCCTTGTCGCCGTGGATCCGGAAGGGGCCGTGCTCCTCCACCCGGCGCATCCCCTCCTCCTTCACGTTGCCGGCAACAATGCCCGAGAACGCCCGGCGCAGGTCGGCGGCCAGCTCCTGCGGCTTACGGCCGTGGTGCAGATCCAGGCCGGCCATGGCCTCATGGGTGGGGATGAAGGGCTGCTGGAACTCCAGCGGGATATCCAGCGACCAGTTGAAAAAGAAGGAATCCTTGCGCTCGATGCGCCGCTGGCGCACCTGACGCACGCCCTGGAACATGCTGCGGGCGACCTGCTCCGGATCATCGATGATGATTTCGTAGAGCTTCGCGGCTTCGTCGCCCAGGGTCAGGCGGATGAACTGGTCGATCTGCTGGAAGTACGGCGCCGCCGAAGTCGGCCCGGTGAAGATCACCGGCAGCGCCACGCCCTCGTTGCTCTCCTGCAGGAGCAGGCCGAGCAGGTACAGGATCTCCTCGGCGGTGCCCACGCCGCCCGGGAACACGATGATGCCGTGGCCGGTGCGCAGGAAGGCCTCGAGGCGCTTCTCGATGTCCGGCATGATCACCAGGTGGTTGACGATCGGGTTGGGCGATTCGGCGGCAATGATGCCCGGCTCGGTGATGCCGATGTACCGCGATTTGTAGCGCCGCTGCTTGGCGTGGGCCACGTTGGCGCCCTTCATCGGGCCCTTCATCGCGCCGGGGCCGCAGCCTGTGCAGATGTCGAAGCCGCGCAGGCCCAGCTCGTAGCCCACCAGCTTGGAGTAGTCGTACTCGTTGCGGCTGATGGAGTGCCCGCCCCAGCAGACGATCAGGTTGGGGTCGCCGGGCTGCAGCACGCGGGCGTTGCGCAGCAGGCCGAACACCTCGTCGGTGATCTCGGAGGAGGTTTCAGGTGGCGGCGCGCAGGCTTCGTCGCCGCGCTCGATCGCCGTCCACGCCAGGTCGCGGACCACCGCGAACAGCAGCTCGGCAATGCCCTGGATGATCTGGCCGTCGACGAAGGCCATGGCCGGCGCGTCGGTCAGGTCCAGGCGCAGGCCGCGATCATGCTGGGAGACCTCGATGTTGAAAGTGGGATACAGCTCCTGGGCGGCCCGCGGGTCGTCGCTGGCGCTGCCGCTGGTCAGCACCGCCAGGGCACAGCGGCGCAGGAGCTCCTGCAGCCCGCCCTGCGAGGCGTCCCGCAGCCGGGCCACCTCCTTGTGCGAAAGGATGTCGAGCCCGCCGTGGGGGTAGATGCGGGCGTTCTGTACCGGCACCGCCTTCGGTGCCTGTGCTGCTTGCTTCATATGTTCCGTTCTTGTCGTTTTATCCGGCTTGGGACTTTAAGGCATTTGCGCCCCGTCCGGCCGCTCCACAAAAGAAAACGGCCGGGGAGCCCCGGCCGTTTCCATGCAGCTTCACCCCGAAGGATCAGAACTTGTAGCGGATGCCCAGCTGCAGGGCCCAGCGCGACTGGCCGACGTTGTCGTACAGGCGCTCGGTGAACACATCACCTTCGTTGAACTCATAGATGTACTGGCCAGCGTCGTTCAGGCCCTTCATCTCTGCAACGCGGCGACCGTGCGGGAAGCCGATCTCGTTGATCTGCCCCCAATCCTTATCGATCATGTTGCCGACGTTCATGATGTCCAGCCACACCTCGGTCTTGTGGCCTTCGAAGAAGCCCGGAAGCTCCTGGCTCACGCGGATGTCGAAGGTGTTGACCCACGAGCTGCGGGAGCTGTTGCGCGGAGCCACGCCGCCCTGGTAGCGGCCCAGCTCCGGATGGCGCGCCAGCCAGTCGAAGAACGCCGCTTCCATCTCGGCACCGCCGGTGAACACCACGTCGCCCGGGTTCGGCACGAAGAACAGGTCGTTGGTTTCGCCGTCACCGTTGGCGTCGTTCCGGAACGTCCAGCTGTACGGACGCCCGGAGCGGCCTTCGTAGAACAGGGCCACCGAGGTCTTGTAGTCGCCGAAGAACGCCTTCTGCCAGGTCAGCGTGCCGCTGAAGCGGTCGCGGATCTCATAGTTGGACGTGTAGGCGATCGGCTCGTTCGGGTTCAGCAGCATGCGGCCGTCCCAGTTCGAGTGCGCCTGCGACGAGGTCAGCGGGTTGACGTCCTGCGCCGAGGTGCGGGTGTAGCCGATGCTCCAGCCCCAGTTCTCATACAACGGCTTCTGCAGGCTCAGCGTCATCTGGTGCGTCTTGCCCTTGTTGGTCGGGCGCAGGTAGATGACGTTGTCGCCGCCCCAGCCGGTGATGTCGTTGAACTCGGCCAGCTCCGGCGGCAGGTTGCCGTCGGCGTCGCGCAGGTTGTTGATCAGGTCCGCGCCGTTGCAGCGGGTGCCGCCGGTGGCGCCTGCCGGATCGCAGTAGAAGATCTGGCGGCCGTCCGGACCGATCGCGGTCGGGTCGCCCATGCCCAGGATCTCGTAGTGCAGGCCGGTCTTCACCTGGGTCATCAGGTACTCGGCCGAGGCCACGATGCCGTACCACGGCAGCTCATGGTCGAACGCGAGGTTCGCTTTCCAGGTCGACGGCTGCTTGAGGTCCGGGTCCATGAGCGCCACGACCATCTGCTTGCCGCCGGGGATGATCGGCTGGTTGTCCGGATCCGGGGTGAACGGATACTGCGCCCACGCCTCTTCGCGGGAACCCACGCCCGCGCGGTCGAGCTGGTCCTGGTTGCCCACGTTCAGGCCGTAGATCTGCGGGGTGAAACCGGCGTTCTGGAAGGCATTGCCGATCCACACGTTGGCCGCCGCACCCTGGAACAGGCCCACGCCACCGCGCAGCTGGGTCGGGCGCTCGGTGTCAAAGGTGTAGTTGAAGCCAACGCGCGGCTGCCACAGTTCCTGGCCGTCGATGGTCACGGTGTTGTCCAGGCCGAAGATGCGATCGACAAGCGCGTTGTAGCGCGGCTCGTCGTCAAGCTTCGGAATGTCGACGCGCACGCCAGCGTTCAGGGTCAGGTTGTAGTTGACCGCCCAGGTGTCCTGGACGAAGAACGCCAGGTTGTCGTGCCCGAAGTCCGCCGCAATGCTCTCGAAAGAATCACCCGGCAGCGGGCGGCGCGACGAGTAGTTCCAGTAGCGGCCGTCGCGGAAGTGGTCCAGGCTGGCGAAGCTGTAGGTGCCAAACAGGTCGCGGCCGAACAGGTTGAAGATGTCGTTCTGCTCGTATTCGAAGCCGAACTTCAGGGTGTGGTCGCCCAGGTACCAGTTGGCGGCGCCGAACGCGCTGACCTGCTCGGTTTCCAGATGGTTGATGTGGGTGAACTGCTCGGTGCCGAAGTTCAGGAACGGCTGACCGGGCTGGTCGGGATCGTTCGCGCTGCCAAAACCGATGCCGATCTGCGGCATGCGGGTGGAGCTGACCGGGTTGCGGATCGCGGTGTAATCACGCTGCGACAGCTTGAACTCGGTGGAGAAGTTCGGGCCCCAGTCGCTGAAGAGCTGGGCGACGGTGCTCTTGAACACCTTGTCGTGGCTGTACCAGTAGGTGTTGAGCGAAATGCTGTTCTGGCCCAGGCCCGGCAGGTTGGCGTCGACCTGCTCGGAGCGGTTGTGGCGCAGGCTGAAGCGGTGATTGTCGCTGATGTTCCAGTCGATCTTGGCCGCGTATTCCTCGAACGTGGTTTCCAGGTTGTCCGGCACCGCGTAATCGCCGATGTCCACGCCGTACACGTCGCGCGCGATCTGGCGGGCCTCGTCGATGATCGGACGGGTGATGCCATTGACGATGTTGGAAGCCGAGCTGCCTTCCGGGCCGTAGGAGGGGCCAGGCGCGCTGCGGGTGAAGTTCTCGTAGTTCAGGAAGAAGAACAGCTTGTCCTTGACGATCGGGCCGCCGAAGGTGGCGCCGTAGGTCTCTTCGTCGATGAAGCCGTTGAACGGGGTGCCGTCGGCGTTGTCGCGCACCCAGTCCTGGTCGCGGTAGATGTAGTAGGCCGAACCGGTGAATTCGTTGGTGCCCGACTTGGTGACCGCGTTGACCACCGCACCGGTGCCGCCAGCGACGGTGACGTCGTAGTTGGACAGGTCGACGTCGATGGCCTCAATCGCGTCCATCGACACCGGCTGGCGCATGGTCGGCAGGTTGTTGGACTCAAGACCGAACGGGTCGTTGGTGCTCACGCCGTCGATGCGGATGGCGTTGAAGCGGGTGTTCTGGCCGCCGGCCGAGATCTCGCCGCGGCTCTTGTCGGTGTGCGCCAGGCGCGGATCCAGGCGCATGTAGTCCTGGATGTTGCGTTCGATCGACGGCAGCGCCTCGATCTGCTGCTGGCTCACGCTGGTGCCGGCGCCCATCTTGTCGGCGCTGAAGATGTCGGAGCCGACGTACGTACCGGTGGCCACCACCGCGCCAAGCGTGGTGATGTCGCCGCTGAGGTTCGCGTCCACCTGGTTGACCTGGTTCAGGGTCAGGTAGACGTTCTCCTCGGTGGTGGTGCCCTCACCCGGCTTGGTGATGTTGATGGTGTACGGGCCACCCACGCGCAGGCCGCGGGCGTTGTAGCGGCCGCTGTCGTCGGTGGTGACCCGGCTGACCGTGCCCGACTCGACGTGGACGATGGTGACCTCGGCGCCGGTGACCGGCTGGCCGTCCGGCCCGGTGACAACGCCGTTCACGCCAGCGGACGTGCTCTGGGCGAAAGCGGGGGCCGCGGCGAGCGCGACGATCAGACCGAGCGACAGTTTCGAGAGTCGGACGCGGTGCTTGGGAGTCATTTTCAATGGCCTCGATACGTACGGACGTGAGTGGCGCCGCGCGTTCCGGCACGGCAACTGGAAAAATCCAATGGTTTTGGGGGAGTTCGCAAGAAATCCGGGCAGCCACCGGCCCGGTGCGGTTAACAACAGATTAACACGGTAGCCGTACTGGATGACAGAGATATGACGGTTCAGGTGCCGATGCAACCCGGGGCGCGCCCCATGGGTCAGGCACCGGCGTGGGGAAGCGGCACGAGCGGCTCCGCTTCGATCGCGGGAGCCCAGATCGTGCCGCGGCGCGACGCGCCTGCCGGCGACAGCAGCTGCACGCACGCGGCCGCGTAGGCGGCTGGCGCGATCGCGTCCGGATCCTCCCGCTCCACGTACGCCCTGGCCCGCAGCGGGGTGCGCATTGGCCGCAGCCGCAGCGCGCTCACCCGGACCGGGGTGTTGGCGAGTTCGGCGTGCAGCATCGGCACCAGCGCCTCCTGCGCGCCTTGCGCCACCCCGTAGCCCCCCCAGAACGCCTGGGAAGTGCGCGACGGATCGTCCAGGGTGAACACCACCGCTGAATCCGATGCCTCGCGCAGCCGCGGCAGGCAGGCCTGGGTGAGCCACCAGCGCGCCGTCAGGTTCACGTGAATGGCCCGGGCGAACGCGGCGGGATCGGTGTACTCCAGCGGCGTGAGCCCCGGCATGTCGGCGGCGCAGTGGAGCAGGCCATCCAGGCGGCCAAAGGCGTCGTGGATGCGTCCGGCCATCTGCGCGTAATCGTCCGGACCTGCGCCCTCCAGGTCGAGCGGGTACAGGACGGCCTCGCCCCCGGCACGGGCAATCGCGTCATCCAGGCGCTTGAGCTTGGGCACCTTGCGGCCAAGCAGCACCAGCCGGGCGCCCGCCGCGGCGCAGGCCAGCGATGCCTCCCGGCCAAGGCCACCGTGCGCGCCCACCACCAGGACCACGCGACCGGCCAGCGGGCGCGTGTCCTGGCCGGAGCCTGCTTCGGCCGGATTCACTGCCGGGGCATTCATTCCCTGCCGGCCTCCGCCACCATCCGCGCAAGCTCCCCGGACTCGAGCAATTCCAGGGTGATGTCGGAGCCGCCGATCAACTCGCCGTGCAGGAACAGCTGCGGGAAGGTCGGCCAATTGGAGTAGCGCGGCAGGTTGGCCCGGACCTCCGGATCCTCCATCACGTTCACGGTGTGCAGGTCTTCCACCCCGGCGTCCTGCAGGGCCTGCACCGCGCGCGCGGAGAAGCCGCACATCGGGAACTGCGGTGTTCCCTTCATGAACAGCACGATCGGGTGTTTTTCCACTTCGTCCCGGATCTTCTGCATGACGGTCATCGAGGGCTCCAGCGCAGGCACCGGGGAACCGGCGCTGCAGGGGGGTTGGGCGTGGGCGCTACAATCCGCACATTGTAATCGTTCAGCCGCACGCAGGCCCGTGCGCGACCCTGGGGGAGCTACCCGTGACGATCGAACTGCCGCCACTGCCCTACGACCGCGCCGCGCTGGAACCGCACCTGTCCGCCGGCGCGGTGGACATGCATCGTGGCGTGCAGAATGCGCACATCGAGCGCCTGCAGGGCCTGGTGGCCGATGGACCGTTTGCCCAGATGACCCTGGAGGACATCGCCCGCAAGGCGCAGGGCTCGATCGCCGAATGCGCCGCACAGGCGTGGGCCTGTGCACTGTACTGGGAACAGCTCCGGCCTGCGGCCGCGGGCGGCGGCGGTGAGCCGGGCGGCAGGCTGGCAGAGGCCCTGGGCGCGGGATTCGGCAGCGTGGAGGAGTTCCGCGCGCGTTTCGCGCAATCAGCGCTGCGCCGTTTCGGACCCGGCTGGACCTGGCTCCTGCAGCGTCCGGACGGCCGCCTTGCCGTTGCCGTTACCCCGCAGTCGACGACGCCGCTCACCGGCCCCGACCGGGCCCTGCTCGCCTGCAGCCTTTGGGAGCACGCCTATGTACTGGACTACCGCGAGAACCGGGACAAGTACCTGGCCGCGTTCTGGCAGCTGGTGGACTGGGACGTCGTGGCGTCGCGCATGATCCCGGCAAAGGCGCCGGCGCCGGCCGCATAAGGGCGGCGCCGGCCTGCCCTACCCTGGCGACGCGGCCAGGCGCAGCGCTTCCAGCACCGGGGCAACCTGGGCCTCCCGGCCCAGGGCCCGGCCGATCCGCTCCAGGGCAGCGGCGAGGGTGCCGGCGTCATCGGCGCGCACGGTTGCGTGGCCGACCTTGCGGCCAGGCCCTGACTGCTTGCCGTAATCGTGCCAATGGCCACCGGGTTCACCCAGCACGGGCCTGGGATCGGGCATGTCGCCGATCCAGTTGAGCATGCAGGCGTGGCCGATCGCATCGGTCGCACCCAGCGGCAGACCCAGCACGGCACGCAGGTGGTTCTCGAACTGCGAGGCCTGCGCGCCCTCGATGGTCCAATGCCCGGAGTTGTGCACGCGCGGGGCCATCTCGTTCGCCAGCAGTTGGTCGCCGCGGCAGAACAGTTCGAGCGCGAACACCCCGACATAGTCGAGCGCCTCCGCCAGGCGCCGGGCGTGGGCAAACGCGTCGCGCGCAAGCGCGGGCGCCACCGCGGGCGCCGGCGCGAGGCTGGCGGACAGCACGCCGTCCACGTGCCAGTTCCAGGTCAGGGGCCAGGTCCGGAATTCGCCATCGCGCCCGCGCACCGCCACCACGCTCAGCTCGCGCTCGAACGGCACGAACGCCTCCAGGATCAGGCCCACCGTCCCCGCCTGCGCGCCAAGCGCTTCCCAGGCGGCTTCGGCCTCGGATGCGTCGCGGATGCGGAACTGGCCCTTGCCGTCGTAACCCAGGCGCCGGGTCTTGAGGATGCACGGCAGGCCCACCTTGCCGATGGCCGCATCGAGTCCTTCGCGGGTCGCCACGTCCTCGAATGCCGGCACCGGGATGCCCAGCTCCCGGAACAGGGATTTCTCCGCCAGCCGGTCCTGCGCGGCGCCCAGGGCGCCGGGGTTCGGCAGCACCTGCGTGGCAGCGGCCAGGTGGCGGGCCGCATCGGCCGGCACGTTCTCGAAATCGAATGTCGCCGCGTCCACCCCCGCGCCGAGCTCGTCGAGGATGGCGAGGTCGTCGTACGCGCCCTGCAGCAGCGGCGCCACGTGGCCGGCGCAGGCATCCGCGGAAGGATCGAGCACCTTGAAGCGCAGCCCCAGCGGCGTGCCCGCCAGCACCAGCATCCGGGCCAGCTGGCCGCCCCCGAGGATCCCGACGGTGCTCATCGGCGCGGATCGTCGCCGGCGGCGACTGTGTCCGTCTGCCGGGTGCGGAACGCCTCAAGGGCCCGGGCAATGTCGCGGTCGGAGGCCGCCAGCATCGCCGCGGCGAACAGTCCCGCATTGGCCGCGCCGGCCGCGCCGATCGCGAACGTCGCCACCGGCACCCCGGCCGGCATCTGCACGATCGACAGCAATGAATCCATGCCGTTGAGCGCCTTCGACTGCACCGGCACGCCCAGCACCGGTACCGGCGTCTTGGCCGCGATCATCCCCGGCAGGTGCGCCGCCCCGCCCGCGCCGGCGATGATGGCGCGCAGGCCGCGCGCCTGCGCACTCGCGGCGTACTCGAACATCACGTCCGGCGTGCGGTGCGCGGACACGACGCGCACCTCGTGCGGCACGCCCAGCGATTCGAGTTTTTCCACCGCGTGCTGCATCGTTTCCCAGTCCGAGCGCGAGCCCATCACCACGCCCACGAGCGGGGTGTCGGCACATGCTGCTGGTGCGGCTGGCGTGGAGGACATACGGGCTCCCGTCGGCAAAGGCGCATTCTAGCCGGGATTGGCGCGCGGACCCCGTCCGGGGCGCCCGTGCGGCACCGGAGCGGAAGGCCAGGTGATACGCTTCCCGCTTCACCAGAAGAAGCATTTCCATGGATCGCAAGCTGCTCGACATCCTGGTCTGTCCCACCACGCGCCTGCCCCTGTCGGTGCTTGAAAAGCCCGGGCTCGACGCGCTCAATGCTGCGATCGCAGCCGGTGGCGTGAGCCGCGCCGATGGCAGCGCGCAGGCCGAACCGGTCCGCGAGGCGCTCGTCTCGCGTGACCGCCAGCGGATCTACCGGATCGAAGACGGCATCCCGGTCCTGCTGGCCGACGAGGCCATCGTCGCCAACCAGATCGAAGGCTTTCCGGAGTCCTGAGCGATGGACAGCCTGGCGCCACCTCCGCCGGAGGTGATCGAAGCCGACGTGGCCCGGGCGCTGGCCGAAGACCTCGGAGATGGCGACGTCACAGCCGCGCTTCTCCCCGACAGCCCGGAGCGCGCCTTCCTCCTGTGCAAGGAGGAGGCAGTGGTGTGCGGCAGGCCGTGGTTCGACGCCTGCCACCGGGCGCTGGATCCGAACGTGCGCATCAACTGGCGCGTCAGCGAGGGTGAGCGCGTCGGCGCCGGCACGGTCCTGGCCACGCTCGAAGGCCGGGCCCGGGCGCTGGTGAGCGCCGAACGCACCGCGCTCAACTTCCTCCAGACCCTGTCCGGCACGGCCACGGCCACCGCCCGGTTCGTCGACGCGGTGCGCGGCACCGGCGCGCGCATCCTCGACACCCGCAAGACCCTGCCCGGGCTGCGCCAGGCTCAGAAATACGCCGTTCGCGCCGGTGGCGGGATGAACCACCGCATCGGGCTGTTCGATGCGGTCATGCTGAAGGAAAACCACGTCCGGGTGGCCGGATCGGTGGAAGCGGCGATCCGGCGCGCGCGTGAATCCAGCCCGGGCCTGCCGCTGATCGTGGAGGTCGAGGACCTCGAAGAGCTGCGCCAGGCACTGGAGGCCGGCTGCGACCGCATCCTGATCGACGATTTCAGCGTCCAGCAGCGCCGCGAGGCGGTCCGGATCGTCGCCGCCCTGCCCGCTGGCCGGCGCATCCCGCTGGAAGTCTCCGGCAGCGTCGGCCTGGACCAGGTTGCCGCAGTGGCCGCCGATGGCGTGGACTTCATCTCCATCGGCGCGCTGACCAAGCACGTGCACGCCGTCGACCTGTCGATGAAACTGGGGCCATGTCCGGCCTGACCATCCTGATGATCCTGGGCGCGGCGGGGCTTGCGTTCTGGAGCGCGTCGCGCGCGGCCGCGGAGCGCGCCGCGGCGCTCGGCCGCGATGCCTGCAGGCGCGCCGGCGTGCAGCTGCTTGATGACAGCGTGCATGCGGAGCGGTTGCGGGTCCGCAGGCGGCCCGATGGCCGGCTGGGGCTGGAGTACGGCTTCCGCTTCCACTGGTCCGACGACGGCGTCCATCGCCATGTCGGCCGCATGGTGCTGCTGGGCGGGGAACTGGTGTCCTTCAGCGGGCCCGTCGGCCCGGCGTAGGATCGCGCAGCGCGCCTACTTCACCACGCGCAGGTGGCCACGGCGCGGCGGGGAGCCGTCGGAGCCGGGGCCGTCGTCGCTGCCGTCGGGAGGCGTTGGCTCCCCGTCATCCCCATCGTCGCCGGGGCCGGGGGGCGGGCCGGCGATGTCCTCGGGCAGCACCATTCCCTGCCCCGTCTCGCGCGCATAGATCGCCACGATCGCGCCCACCGGGACATCAACGGGATGGCTGACGCCGCCGAAGCGGGCGGAGAACCTGACGGACTCGTTATCCATCTGCAGGTGCATCACCGCGCGCTCGGCGATGTTGAGCACCACCTTGCCGTCCTTGATCGCGTGCTGGGGCACCCGCACCCCAGGCCGGCCGGCGTCGACCAGCACGTGCGGCGTCATGCCGTTGTCGACGATCCACTCGTACAGCGCCCGCAGCAGGTACGGGCGGTGGCTGGTCATCATGGGGAAGTCGGCTTCGCTCATGCCTTCAGTCTAACCGCATGCGCGCAAAGGTCGGCCGGAACATCCGCGCGTGCAGGCGGATTGGCGCGCTCCGCGTGCCGCCGGTCACCCCGGCAGTTCGTTGAGCTTGCGCTCGGCGGCCGTGAGGCTGCGGGCAAAGCCCGGACTGCGGAAGATCCGCTCGCCGTAGTCCTGGATCACCTTGCCGTCGCGCGGGAGCGAAATGCCCAGCGCTGGCAGGCGCCAGACGATCGGAGCCATGGCGCAGTCGGCCAGGCTCATCTCGGGGTTGAGGTAGAACCGCTGGGCCTTGAACAGCGGCACCGATGCGGTCACGAGCTCCTTGAGCCGCTTGCGGGCGGCGTCCGCCTCGCGCTTGGTGCCGCGCTGGATCATCTGGATCTGCGGCACCCAGTCATGCTCGAGCCGGAGCATCGCCAGCCGCAGCCGCGCCCGGGCCAGGGGTTCCACCGGCATCAGCGGCGGATGCGGATAGCGCTCGTCGAGGTACTCGCACACCACCGAGGCCGCGTACAGCACCATGTCGCGCTCCACCAGGGTGGGCACGGAGTGGTAGGGATTGAGGTCAATCAGGTCCTCGGGCGGATCCTGCGGATCGACCGGGATGAGGTCGTAGGTGACGCCCTTGGCCGCCAGCACCAGCCGCACCCGATGGCACAGCACATCGTCCTCGGACGAAAACAGCGTGAGCGCGTTACGCATGCGCGGAGTCGCAGCCATCATGCCCCTCTCCCTTGGCCGGTCCCGCCGGCCGGATCGGCGCCGCCCACCCAGTGCAGGCGGCCGCCACGGTAACCCGGTCCCGCGCCACGCGCTCCCCCGCGGGCGCGCCGGACGTTATTTGACGTCGCGCCAGTACTCCTGCTTCAGCAGCCAGGTGAGGAACGCGAAGAACACCAGGAACAGCAGCACCCACACGCCGATGCTGTTGCGCTTGAGCGCGGCGGGCTCCGCCGCGTACTCCAGGAACGCGGTGATGTCACGCACGCTGCGCTGGAACTCCTCGGGAGTCTGGGTGCCCGGCTGGGCGATCTCCAGCCGCTCGATCGTCGCCTGGCCGCTTTCCGGATCGGCCTCGCCGATCACCGGCCGCTGCAGGCCCTGCAGCTCCCACAGCACGTTCGGCATGGAGACGTCCGGGAACCAGGTGTTGTTCCAGCCCAGCGCGCTTGCGTCGTCCTGGTAGAAGCTCATCAGGAACGTGTACACCCAGTCCGGGCCGCCCAGCTTGGAGCGCACCGTCAGCGACAGGTCCGGCGGGGCCACGCCGAACCAGTCGGCGGCCTGGTCGGCCGGCATCGCCGAAATGATGTGGTCGCCGAACGCCGCGCCGGTGAAGTTGAGGTTTTCCATCACCTCTTCCTCGGTCAGGCCAAGGTCCTCGGCCATCCGCGAGTAGCGCAGGTGCTGCAGCGAGTGGCAGCCCGAGCAGTAGTTCATGAACAGCTTCGCGCCGCGCTGCAGCGACGCCTTGTCGCCCAGGTCGGTGCCGGACTGCATGATGCCGCCCGCCGGGGCGGCCGCCAGCGCGGAGAATGACAGCAGCAGGCCACCCAGGACGGCGGCCGCGCGGGCCATGAAGGTCTTAGTCATGTGTCGTCACCCGTTCCGGCACTGGCTTGGTGCTGTCGAGCCTGGTCCACAGCGGCATGGTGATGAAGAAGAGGAAGTAGTAGAGGGTCAGGAACCGGCCGATGATGGTCTCGGTCGGATCGGTGCCGGGGCCGGCGCCGATCTTGCCCAGCCACACAAAGCTCAGCGCGAACAGCCCCAGCAGCACCTTCGACAGCACGCCCCGGTAGCGGTAGGACTTGACCTTGGCGCGGTCCAGCCACGGCAGCGCGAACAGGATCATGATCGCGCCGAACATCACGATCACGCCGCTGAGCTTGTGCGGCACCACCCGCAGCATTGCGTAATACGGCGTGTAGTACCAGACCGGCTTGATGTGCTCCGGCGTGACCATGGGGTTGGCCTCGACGAAGTTGTCGTGCTCGAGGAACCAGCCGCCGAACTCGGGCGCGAAGAAGATCACGAACGCCGCCACCAGCATCATCATGGCGACGTAGAACAGGTCCTTGACCGTGTAGTACGGGTGGAACGGCACGCCGTCGGCCGGCGCGTCCGGCGACCAGCGGTTGCCCTTCGGCCCCTTCTTGATCTCCACGCCGTCGGGGTTGTTGGAACCCACCTCGTGCAGCGCGCCCAGGTGCAGCACCACCAGCAGCAGCAGCACCAGCGGCAGCGCGATCACGTGCAGGGCGAAGAAGCGGTTGAGGGTGGCATCGGACGGCAGGTAGTCGCCCATGATCCACTCGACCAGGCCGTTGCCGATCACCGGGATGGCGCCGAACAGCGAGATGATCACCTTCGCGCCCCAGAAGGACATCTGGCCCCACGGCAGCACGTAGCCCAGGAAGGCCTCTGCCATCAGCACCAGGTAGATCAGCATGCCCAGGATCCACACCAGCTCGCGCGGCTTCTGGTAGCTGCCGTACATCATCCCGCGGAACATGTGCAGGTAGACGGCGATGAAGAAGAACGAGGCGCCGGTGGAGTGCATGTACCGGATCAGCCAGCCCCACTCCACGTCGCGCATGATGTACTCGACCGAGTGGAACGCCTCGGCCGCCGACGGCTTGTAGTGCATCGTCAGGAAGATGCCTGTGACGATCTGGTTGACCAGGATCACCGTGGACAGCACGCCGAAGATGTACCAGATGTTGAAGTTCTTGGGCGCGTAGTACTCGGTCATGTGCTTGCGGTACATCGGCATCAGTGCCGGTGCACGCTCGTTGACCCAGTCCATCACGCCGTTGGCGCTGCGGGTAAAGATGTTCGACATGGTCAGGCGGCCCCCTCGGGATCGACGCCGACGACGATGGTGCTGTCATCGGCATAGTGGTGCGGAGGAACGACCAGGTTGGTCGGCGCGGGCTGGCCGGCGTAGACGCGGCCGGACATGTCGAACTTCGACTTGTGGCACGGGCAGAAGTAGCCGCCCTGCCAGTTGGCGTCGAAGTCGGTGGGGCCGATCTCGGCCACCATTTCCGGCGAGCAGCCCAGGTGGGTGCAGATGCCCACCAGCACAAGGATTTCCGGGCGCAGCGAGCGCATCGCGGGGTTCTCTTCGAGCACGTAGGCCGGCTGCTGCTCCGGGTTCTCCGACATCGGGTCGCTGAGCCGGTCGTTGAGCGTCGGCAGCGCCTGCAGGATCGCCTCGGAACGGCGGACGATCCATACCGGCTGGCCGCGCCACTCCACGATCAGGCGCTGGCCCACCTGCAGGGCGCTGATGTCCACGGTCACCGGCGCACCGGCCGAGACCGCCCGTGCGCTCGGGTTCCAGGACTTGATGAATGGAACCGCCGCGGCGGCGACACCAACCGCGCCGACCACCGCGGTGGTGCCGGTCAGGAACCGGCGCCTGCCCAGGTTGACTGTTTCCTCGCCGGTGGCGGGATCGATCACCGCTTCATTGGCCATCAGGCACTCCGCAAACCCTTACTGTTCGGTTGCTGAAAAAAACTCGCTGCCGCGACGCGCCTGTTCACCGGAGCGCCGCCAAAGGTATTGGAGTGTAACGGAACCCTGAATCGGCCGACAATGCTTGACACCCTTGCCCGCGTGGCCAGTGGATCAGGGCGCGCCGCTCGCGGCCACCAGCCCATGGCTGCGGTAGCGCTCGGCCAGCACGCCCACCCGCTGCACGTAGGTCTGGGTTTCGCGATAGGGCGGCACGCCCCCGTGCCGGTCAACCGCGCCCTCGCCCGCGTTGTAGCCGGCCGCGGCCAGGGTCAGGTCGCCGTTGAATCGCTTGAGCAGCCAGGCCAGGTAGCGCACGCCACCGCGGATGTTCTGCGCCGGGTCGAACGCGTCGGTGACCCCGAAGCGCTCGGCGGTGGCCGGCATCAGCTGCATCAGCCCCTGGGCGCCGGCGCGGGAAATCGCGTTGGGGTTGAACGCGGATTCGGCATGCATCACCGCGCGCACGATCGCCTCCTCGACCCCGAACTCCCGCGCCGCCGCGGCCACTTCCTCGCGGAACGCATCGGTATTGAGGCGCACGTTGGCGAAGCTCACCCCGGGCGAGCCGCAGGCATAGCACTGCTCGATGAAGCTGTAGCGGATGGTGCGCATGGCCGTGGCGCCGGCGGCGGCCGCCCCGCGGGGCGGCGTGCTCGAGTAGTGGCGCACGCCATCCTTGATGTAGGAGTAGACCTGTCCGCTGACCCTGCGGCTGCCCTTCGACGCCGCGGGCGCAGGAGTGGCCGGGGCCGGCGATGTGCCAGCGGCGGCACCGGCCGCGGATGAGGCGGGCGCAGGCGTTGAGGCCGCCGGGCGCGGGCGCTCGGGCCGGTAACTGGCCGCGACCGTGCAGCGCGCGCCGCTGACCCGCTTGCTGACGTACTGGGTGATGCCGTCGTTGCCGATGCAGCGGTAAAGGGTGCCCGCCGCCGCCGGAAAGGCTGCGCAGGCCAACAGCACTGCGGTGAGTCCCCAAGCCCCCTTCATCGGCCGCAGTGTCCCCCGGATGCCCCCGCTTTGCCAAGTACCCGCACCGCGCCGGGGCGTGACGCACTACACTATCCGGCCAGAAAACCGCCCATCCGGCCCGGATTCACCGCCGCGCCCCCGGAAACGCCAATGACCAGCACACCCGCCCAGGGCGACGCCGCCCTCGCCTCCCCCTCGCCCGCGCCTGCCCGCGGCAAGCTTTTCATCCAGACCCACGGCTGCCAGATGAACGAGTACGACTCGGCGCGCATGGCGGACGTGCTCGCGGCCGAAGGCCTGGAACTCACCGGCGACGTCGAGGAAGCGGACGTGGTGCTGGTCAACACCTGCTCCATCCGCGAGAAGGCGCAGGAAAAGGTGTTCAGCCAGCTCGGGCGCTGGAAATCGCTCAAGCAGGGTGGCAAGCCGGTGCTGATCGGGGTCGGTGGCTGCGTGGCCAGTCAGGAAGGCGAGGCCATCATCAAGCGCGCCCCGTTCGTCGATCTGGTGTTCGGCCCGCAGACCCTGCACCGGCTGCCGGAATTGCTCCGCGCCCGGCGCGAGCAGGACCGGCCGCAGGTGGACATCAGCTTCCCGGAAATCGAGAAGTTCGACCGCCTGCCCGAGCCGCGCGCGGAAGGCCCCAGCGCGTTCGTGTCGATCATGGAAGGCTGCAGCAAGTACTGCAGCTTCTGCGTGGTGCCCTACACGCGCGGCACCGAGATCAGCCGGCCGTTCGAAGACGTCCTCGTGGAAGTCATGCGCCTGGCGGCGCAGGGCGTGCGCGAGGTCAACCTGCTGGGCCAGAACGTCAACGCCTACCGCGGGCCGATGGACGGGACGGACGAGCTGGCCGACCTGGGCCTGCTGATCCGCACCATCGCCGAGATCGACGGCATCGACCGCATCCGCTTCACCACCTCGCACCCGCTGGAGTTCTCGGACTCGCTGGTGGAGGCCTACCGCGACGTGCCGCAGCTGGCCAATTACCTGCACCTGCCGGTGCAGTCGGGCAGCGACCGGGTGTTGTCGGCCATGAAGCGCGGCTACACGGCCCTGGAGTTCAAGCAGAAGATCCGCAAGCTGCGCGCGGTGCGTCCGGACATCTCGATCTCCTCGGACTTCATCGTCGGCTTCCCCGGCGAGACCGACGCGGACTTCGAGAAGACCATGAAGCTGATCGAGGACGTGGGCTTCGACCAGAGCTTCTCCTTCATCTACTCGCGCCGGCCGGGCACCCCCGCCGCCGAGCTGCCCGATGAAGTGCCGGAAGAGGTGAAGCACGCCCGCCTGTCTCGCCTGCAGGCGCACATCAACGAGTACGCGGCGGGTATTTCGCGGGCGATGGTGGGCACCGTGCAGCGGGTGCTGGTGACCGGCCCTTCAAAGAAGGATGCCAACGAGCTGACCGGCAAGACCGAGAACATGCGCTCGGTGAACTTCCCCGCCCCGCCCCGCCTGATCGGGCAGTTCGTGGACGTGGTGATCACCGAGGCGCTGACCAACTCGCTGCGCGGACGGGTCCAGCAGGTCGCCTGAACCCGCGCCGCGGGCTGCGGGCGGGACGCGGGCGGCCGGTCAATCCCGCTCAGTCCAGGCGCTTGCGGAACTGGCTGATCGCCACCGCCATGGTGACCACGGTGAAGGCCACCAGCGCAAGCACTGCCGGCCACAGCTCCCAGATGCTGGCCCCGCGCAGCATGACGCCGCGGATCAGCCGCAGGAACTGGGTCATCGGCAGCAATTCCGCGCCCCACTGCACCACGTCCGGCATGCCCGCGAAGGGGAACATGAAGCCGGAGATCAGGATTGACGGCAGGAACACCAGCATCGCCACCTGGATGGCCTGGAACTGGGTGCGGGTGCGGGTGGAAATCAGCAGGCCGATGGCCAGGTTGGCGAAGATCAGCAGCACCGCCGCGATGTACACGTCCACCAGGCTGCCGCGCAGCGGGATCGAGAACAGCCAGAACCCCAAGGCCAGGATCAGCGTGGTCTGGACCAGGCCGATCACCGCATAGGGCAGCACCTTGCCGATCATCAGCGCACTGCGGCTGAGCGGGGTGGCGATCAGCAGCTCCATGTTGCCGCGCTCGCGCTCGCGCACCGCCGCCATGGAGGTGAACATCATCATGGTCATGGTCAGGATGATGCCGATCAGCCCCGGCACGATGGTCACCGCCGAGCGGCGCTCCGGGTTGTAGAAGCTCACCACGTCGATCTGGGGCGCGTGCGCGGCCGGATGCACCCCATTCGGCGCTTCCAGCGGCATCTGCGCCAGCTGGTTGGCCGCCGCCTGCACCACGGTATCGGTGCCATCCACCATCACCTGCACCGCCGGGCGCCCATCCACCAGCCGGCGCTCGTAATCGGGCGGGATCGCGATGCCCACGCTGACTTCCCCGCGCCGGAGCATGTCCACCAGCTGCTGCGGACTGTCGGCGACCCGCTCCAGGTCGATCACCCCGGTGGCAGCCATGTCCATGACCGCCGCGCGCGAGGTCGCAGTGGCCGCCTGGTCCACCACCGCGGCCTCCAGGTTGCGCGGATTGAGGTTGATCGCATAGCCGAACAGCAGCAGGTCGATCACCGGGATCAGCACGATCATGATCACGCTGATCCGGTCGCGACCCATCTGCCGCAGCTCCTTGAGCG
This sequence comes from Luteimonas sp. JM171, assembly GCF_001717465.1. NCBI lineage: Bacteria > Pseudomonadati > Pseudomonadota > Gammaproteobacteria > Lysobacterales > Lysobacteraceae > Luteimonas > Luteimonas sp. JM171. The sequence goes on from NZ_CP017074.1 coordinate 71,806, forward strand.
CCACGGCCCACATCCGCCGCAGGTCCTTCATTCGTCCGCCCCTTCCGCCGGGCGGCCATGGGTGGCGGCGACGAAGACGTCTTCCAGGTTGGCCGGTACCGGCTCCACGTCCGCCGCCAGGCCCGCCGCGGAGAGCGCCGCCGTGATCGCCGCCACGCTGTCCTGGCCGGGATCGGACAGCACCCGCAGGCTGTTGCCGATCTGCGCGGCGCTGATCACGCCGGGCAGATCGGCCAGGGCCTGCTGGGCGCGCCGGGGATGGCGCGCATGCACCTGCACGCTGCGCCCGGCCAGCGCGCCGGCCAGCTCGCCCGGCGCGCCATCGGCCACCAGCACGCCGCGGTCGAGGATGGCGATGCGGTGGCAGCGCTCGGCCTCGTCCATGTAGTGGGTGGACACCAGCAGGGTGGTGCCGGCGTCGGCCAGTTCGAACAGCTTCTCCCAAAAGTCGCGGCGTGACTCCGGGTCCACCGCGCTGGTGGGCTCGTCCAGGAACAGCAGCTCGGGCCTGTGGATCACGGCGGCCGCCAGCGCCAGGCGCTGCTTCTGGCCGCCGCTCATGGTGCCCGCGAGCTGCTTCTGGCGATCGCCGAAGTGGTAGCGCTCGATCAGCTCATCGACCCGGCTGCGGGTCGCTGCGCGATCCAGGCCATACACGGCGGCAAGGAACTCAAGGTTCTCCCGCACCGTCAGGTCCTCGAACAGCGAGAACTTCTGGGTCATGTAGCCGATCCGCAGGCGCAGCGCCTCGGCCTGCTCGGGGACGCGCAGACCAAGCACCTCGATGTCCCCCGCGCTGGGGGTGAGCAGGCCGCACAGCATGCGGATGGTGGTGGACTTGCCCGAGCCGTTGGGGCCGAGGAACCCGTACACATTGGCGCGCGGCACCGTGAGGTCCACGCCGTCCACGGCCACCAGGTCGCCGAACCGGCGGGTCAACCCGCGGGCACGGATGGCGGCCGGGGCATCGGCTGGTCCCGGGGTATCGCCATGGGCGCCATCCATTACCGCGCGCGCCCCCCGGTGTTGAATTCCACCTGGACCGGAAGCCCGGCGGGCAGCCCCTCGGCCGCCGGCTCCAGCTGCACCTCGGCCAGGTAACCCAGGCGGGAAACGTCGTCGCCGGTGAGCGCGTAATAGGGTGTGAAAGCAGGCTCGCTGCGGATCATCCGCACCTCGCCGGCGTACGAGCGGCCGCTGCCTTCCAGCCGCACCTGGACGGGCGTGCCGACAGCCACCTGTTCGCGGATCGCCTGGGGCACATGGATTCGGGCGTAGGGGGCGTCACCCACCAGCAGCACGACCAGCGGCGCGCCGACCGGGGCCTGGTCACCGCTGCGGTAAGGCAGGCTGTCCACGCGCCCGGCACGCGGCGCCACCACGCGCAGCTTCCCGGCCGTCGCCTCTTCTGCCTGGACGCGTGCCTGGGCCGCCTGCAGCGCCGCGCTCGCCTGGGCAAGCTGCTCCGGCCGGGCCCCGTTGAGCAGTTCGTCCAGCGCTGCCTGCCCCGCCCGGACCTGGGCGTCCGCGCTCTGCGCCGCCGCACGCGCGGCATCCACGTCCGCGGCTGACACCAGTTGCTCCTCGCCCAACGGGGCCAGACGCTGGTACCGGGACCGGGCGTCGCGCGCCTGCGCCTGCGCCGCCGCCAGGCTGGCCCGTGCCTGGGCGATATCCTCCTGCCGCGCTCCCGCCTGCAGCTCAAGCAAGGCTTCGCGGCGCTGGCTGGCCTCGGCCTGGCTGGCCATCAGCCGCGCGTCTGCGCGGGTCCGCTCCAACGTGAGCAGGGTGGCGCCTTGGGCCACCTGCTGGCCTTCGCGCACATGGATGCCGGTGATGGTCTCGCCTTCCGGCGCCGGCACGGTGATGCGGTCGTACTCCAGCGTACCCACGGCCTGCGGGGTGCCCGGAGCGCAGGCAGCCATGACCGCGAGCATCGACAGCAGCGCGGCGCCTTTCGCCAGGCGGATTGCAACGCTCATTCGGCAAGCTCCAGCCCGCGCTGCAACAGCGCAAGCGCGTGGGTACGGATGTGCTCGACGTCGAGCGGCTGGTCGGCAAACAGTTGCCGCCAGATCGGCAGCCCCGCCACCGGGAACAGGGTCAGGCCGACCAGCGACACCATCAGCAGCCTCGGGTCGAGATCCGCGTTGAGCCGACCGGCGCGCTGCTCCGCGGCAATCCGCGCTGTCAGGATCCGGGTGATTTCCGGTGCCATCCGGTCCACCAGCAGCCCGCGCAAACTCCCGCCTTCGCTCACCACCTCGCGGATCCACAGTGCGGACAGCCATGGATGAGCTTCGACCAGCGCGCAGAGGTGATTGACGAAGCCTTCCAGCACCTGGCCCAGGCTTGCATCCGGCAGGCCGATCAGGCCGTCGCGGACCTGTTCGAACACCGGCATCAGGCGCTCGGCGATCACGGCTTCGCGCAGGCCGGCGGCGTCCTCGAAGTAGTAGTGCAGCGCGGCCGGGGTCACTCCCGCCTCGCCCGCGATGTCGCGCAGCGTGGTGGCCGCGATGCCGCGGTCGACGTAGCACTGGAGGGCTGCATCCAGGGCGAGCGCCCGCCGGTCCACGTTTCCCGCCGGCCGCCCGGGCAGACGGGCGGCTGTCGCGCGTTCCCCGGGTTTTTCAGGGGGACTTCCAGTCGGGGATTTCCTGTTCATGCGCCCATATTAATTGCTTCATCAATTAACGAGCGAACGGCGCCTGAACTTGCTTCGGATGGGAGCGTCAGGCGCCGAAACCGCGCCGGTGCGCTAACCTCCCCGCTTATGACCCAGACCACCCACCGCGACTTCACCCTTGATCCCGCCGACAGCGAGCGGCTGGCCAACCTGTCCGGGCCGTTCGACGGCCACCTGCGCCAGATCGAGCTGCGCATGGGGGTGGAAATCGCCAATCGCGGCAACGTCTTCAGGGTGAGCGGGCGCGACGCGGAGACGGTCGCGCAGGCAGAGCGGCTGCTGCGCAATCTCTATGAAGATGCCGCCACCGAGACCCTTGATACCGGGGCCATCAACGTGCGCCTGAGCCAGTCGAACCTGGAGCGCAACCCGGAGGATTACTCGCCGCAGGAAGTGACGGTGAAGGTCAAGCGCGGCACCGTGCGCGGCCGCGGCGCCAACCAGGCCCGGTACCTGCATTCCATCGCCACCCACGACATCAACTTCGGCGTCGGCCCGGCCGGCACCGGCAAGACCTTCCTTGCCGTGGCGATGGCGGTCGAAGCCCTGAACGAGTCCAAGGTGCAGCGGCTGGTGCTGGTGCGCCCGGCTGTGGAGGCCGGCGAGAAGCTGGGCTTTTTGCCCGGCGACCTGAGCCAGAAGGTCGATCCCTACCTGCGCCCCCTCTACGACGCCCTGTACGAGATGCTGGGCGTGGAAAAGGTCATCAAGCTGCTGGAAAAGAGCGTGATCGAGATCGCCCCGCTCGCCTACATGCGCGGGCGGACCCTCAACGACGCGTTCGTGATCCTGGACGAGGCCCAGAACACCACCATCGAGCAGATGAAGATGTTCCTGACCCGGCTGGGCTTCGGCTCCACCGCCGTGGTCACCGGCGACCTCACCCAGATCGACCTGCCCCGCCATGTGAAGTCCGGGCTGCGCGATGCCATCGAGGTGCTGCGCGATGTGGACGGGGTCGGGTTCACCTTTTTCGAATCCCGCGATGTCGTGCGCCACCCGCTCGTGGCCCGGATCGTCAGCGCCTACGACAGCCGCGACGAGCGGGATGGAGCCAACGGTGCGGCGCCATGACCGACAGCCATGAACACCTGAACGTCGCCGTGGGATACGGGATGGCCCGCAAGGGGATCCCGGCCGCAGCCAGTTTCCGCAAGTGGGCCGTGGCGGCCCTGGCGGGGCGGGTCCGCGAGGCGGACGTGGCGATCCGGATCGTCGACAGCCGCGAGGGCCGGTCGCTCAACCGCCATTACCGGGGCAAGGACTATGCCACCAATGTGCTGAGCTTCCCCGCGGAACTGCCCGAGGGGCTGCCGGAGGAATTCCACATGCCCCTGCTCGGCGACCTGGTGATCTGCGCCCCCGTGGTGGCCCGCGAGGCCCGCGAGCAAGGCAAGCTGCCGGCGGCCCACTACGCCCACCTCACGGTGCACGGGGTGCTGCACCTGCTCGGCTGCGACCACGAGGACGAACGCGAAGCCGAGGCCATGGAGCGCCTGGAGCGTGAAATCCTCGCCGGACTCGGCTTCGACGACCCCTATCTGGACGCTTGAAACCGGGCCGGCCGCCCCGACTTCCGGGCAATCCTTTCCGCTAGACTTGGACCGTCACCCACACGGGCGCCCATGCAACCGCAATGCCAGAAGACGACAGTAGACCTTCACAGGAACCTCCAGACAAACGCCGGGGCTGGCTGGACCGCATCAGCTCGGCCCTTTCCGGCGAACCCACCACCAGGGAAGACCTGGTTGAAATCCTGCGCGATGCCCAGGCCGAGGGCCTGATCCAGGAAGACACGTTGCGCACCATGGAAGGGGCGATGGCGATCTCGGAGATGACGGTGGGCGACGCGATGATCGCGCGCTCGCAGATGGTCTCCGTGCCGATCGACGCGAGCTACGACGAGGTGCTGGAGCTGGTGGTGGAGTCCGGCCATTCGCGGTTCCCGGTGCACGGCGAGGACAAGGACGAGGTGCTGGGCATCCTGCTGGCCAAGGACCTGCTGCGTGGCGCCCTCCCCGGCGCCACGCCGCCGAGCCTGCGCGAGCTGCTGCGGCCTGCGGTGCTGATTCCCGAGTCCAAGCGGCTGGACATCCTGCTGCGCGAGTTCCGCCAGTCGCGCAACCACATGGCGATCGTGATCGACGAGTACGGCGGCGTGGCGGGGCTGATCACGATCGAGGACGTGCTGGAGGAGATCGTCGGCGAGATCGACGACGAGTACGACCTGGCCGAGGACAGCGAGGCGCTGATCGCCGCCCAGGCCGACGGGCAGTTCCTGGTGGATGCGCTGACGCCGATCGAGGATTTCAACGAGCGCTTCGGGTCGGATTTCGGCGATGACGAGTACGACACGATCGGCGGGCTGGTGACCGCGGCGATCGGCCACCTGCCGGAGGCGGGCGAGGAGCTGACGCTGGGGCGGTTCGGGTTCCGGGTGGCCCGGGCGGATTCGCGGCGGCTGCATGCGCTGCACGTGAGCGTGCATCCCGAGGCCGAAGAGGCGTGAGGATTCGCGCGGGTTCGCTGGCTTGGCGCGCGCCTGCGATGGCCATGGCCCTGCTGCTTTGGGCGTTCGCGTCCGTCGCGGCGGCGGCCCCGCGCATCGGGGTGGCGACCATGCAGCCGGGGGAGATCTTCTTCGAGCGGTTCGGCCACAACGCGATCGTGGTGGACGACCCGGCGTTCGAGGAGCCCATTTCCTACAACTTCGGCTACTTCGACATGGAGGAGCCGGGGTTCGTGCGCAATTTCATCCGCGGGCACATGGAGTACATGCTGGTGGCCCTGCCGCTGTCGCAGGACCTGGCGTACTACCGGCACGTTGGCCGTGGCGTCTCGATCCAGTGGCTTGATCTTGAACCGGAGCAGGCGCGCGGGCTGGCCGATGCGCTGGAGGTGAACGCGCGGCCGGAAAACGCGCGCTACCGGTACGACTACTTCCTCGACAACTGTTCCACCCGGGTGCGCGATGCGATTGACGCCGCGCTGGGCGGCTCGCTGGCAACCCAGCTGCAAGGCCGTTCCCGCGGCAACACGTTCCGCGCCGACGCCGTGCGCCTGGCGTCCCCCACGTGGTGGATGTGGCTGGGCTTCGACCTGGGGCTGGGGCCGGCCGCCGACCGGCCCAACTCGCGCTGGCAGGAAGCGTTCGTGCCCATGCGACTGGCCGAGGGCCTGCGCGACACGCGGTTGCCGGACGGCCGGCCGCTTGTGGCTGAGCAGGTGGAACTGGTCCCGCACATGCTGCCGCCCGAGCCGGCCGAGGCCCCCCGCCGCTGGTGGCCGTGGCTGGTGGCCGGGCTGGCGATTGGTGGACTCATCGCCTGGGCCGGGGCGCGCTGCCCGGCCGTGGTGGCAGGCGCCGCCCTGCCCTTCTGGCTGCTGTGCGGGGTTGGCGGCCTGTTGATCGCCTACATCTGGTTCGGCACCGCGCATACATTCGGCTGGAACAACCACAACATCCTGCTGCTCAGCCCGCTGTGCCTGCTGGCGCTGCCCGGCGGCTGGCGGATCGCCCGCGGCCGGCGGCCGGGCCGGCTGTTCGGCTGGGTGCTGGCGCTGGTGGCGCTGGGCGGCGCGGTGGCGCTGTTCTGGAACTGGATGCCGGTGCTGCCGCAGCGGAACATGCCGTGGATCTGCCTGCTGCTGCCCATCCACCTGGCACTGTGGCTGGCGCTTGCCCGTCCCCGTGCGGACGCGCGACCCGACCTGCAGGAGTGACCGTGGCCTGCCGCAGGCAGGACGCGGCCGGCATCACTGGCCGGCCATCATCCTCAGGATCTGACCGGTGAAATAAGCCAGGACCGTACCGGTCGCGTAGCCAACCGTCCCCAGCAACACCCCGACCGGCGCCAGCGTCGGGTGGAACGCCGCCGCGACCACCGGTGCCGAAGCGGCGGCACCAATGTTGCCCTGGGAGCCCACGGCGAAATACAGCAGCGGCGCCTTCACCAGCCGCGCCGCGCCCCAGATCACGAGCACGTGCACGGCCATCCACAGGGCGCCGATCACCAGCAGCTCCGGACGCTCGGCCAGGCGGAAGAAGTCCATCTGCATGCCGATGCAGGCAATCAGGAAATACAGGCACACGGTCCCCACCCGCGAGGCTCCCGCGTTCTCCAGCTGGCGCACGCGGGTGAAGCTCAGGCCCAGGCCGGCAAGGGTGGAGAGGACCACGATCCAGACGAAGCTGGAGTCCAGGCTGAACCGGCTGGCCCAGGCCATGTTCGCGGAGAACCACCCGGCGATCGGATTGGAGACCGCGTGTGCCAGGGCGACGATGCCGAACGCCAGGCCGACGATCACCATCAGGTCGGTCAGGGAGGGGATCCGCGCGTTGGCCGCCTCGTAGGCCGCGATCCGCTCGCGCATCTCATCGATCGCCGAGGTGTCGGCACCGCTGCGCCGGTCGATCTGCTCGGCGCGGTTGGCCAGGAACAGCAGCGTGGCCAGCCACAGGCTGGCAAAGGCCACGTCCACCACCGCGAACTGGCCGAACAGGGTGGCATCGACCTCATAGATCTCGCGGATGGCCACCATGTTGGCCCCGCCGCCCATCCAGCTGCCCGACAGCGCGGCCATTCCGCGCCAGGTGTCGCCCGCGACCGCCGCGGGCCAGACCCATTCCAGGACCTGGAAGCTCACGATGGCCCCCAGGATGATCCCCAGGGTGCCGGCACAGAAGACGAACAGCAGCCGCGGACCGAGCTTGAGGATGCCCTTCAGGTCCACGGACAGGGTCAGCAGCACCAGCGCCGCCGGCAGCAGCACGCGGCTGCCGAAGTAATACAGCTGGCTGCCTTCGCCGTCGATCAGCCCGGCGGTGTTGTAGATCGCGGGCACGAAGTAGCACAGCAGCAGCGCCGGCACCCAGGCGAAGAACTTCTTCCAGAACGGCGTCGGTCCGCTGGCCAGGTAGAAGATGGCGCCCAGGGTGGCGGCGATGAGGCCGAACACCACGATGTCGTTGGTGATCAGCGCGGTGGAAGCGGCGGTTGCTGGCGCCATCGGCGGTGGACTCCTTCGGGACGGAAAAAGGCCGCCGGGCGCAGGGCGCCGGCGGCCGTTGCAGAGCGTGGATCAGTTGCCGGTGTGCCGGTCCAGCCAGTCCTTGACCGTCTGGTGCCAGAGCACGCTGTTGTTGGGCTTGAGCACCCAGTGGTTCTCGTCGGGGAAGTACAGCAGCTGCGAGTCGATGCCCTGCCGCTGCAGCGCCGTGAAGGTGGACAGGCTCTGGTCAACCGGGACCCGGAAATCATTGGCGCCGGCCACCACCAGCATCGGCACTTCCCACTCGCCGATGTGGCGCGCCGGGTTGTAGCGCTCGTAGGCGTCCGGGTTGTCGTACACGGTGCCGCCGTGCTCCCACTCGGTGAACCACAGCTCCTCGGTCACCAGGCCCATGGAGCGGGTGTCGAAGACGCCGTTGTGGTTGACCAGGCACTTCCACGGCTCCTTCCACTGGCTGGCGACCCAGTTGACCATGTAGCCGCCGTAGCTCGCGCCCAGCGCGCAGGCGCGGTCGCCGTCGAGGAAGTCGTACTCGGCGAGCGCGTATTCCCAGCCCTTCTGCAGGTCGACCAGCGGCTTGTCGCCCCAGTCGCCGCTGATGGCGTCGGTGAACGCCTGGCCGTAGCCGGTGGAGCCGTGGAAGTCGACCATCACCACCGCGTAGCCGGCGCCGGCGTAGGTCTGCGGGTTCCAGCGGTAGCTCCAGCTGTTGCCGAAGCTGCCCTGGGGGCCACCATGGATCAGGAAAGCGACCGGGTACTGCTGGCCTTCCTGGTAGCCCGCGGGCTTCACCACCCAGCCGTACACGGTGGCATCGTTGGCCCCGCGGAAGGAGAACTGCTCGTACTCGCCCATGGCCACGCCGTCGAGCATCTGCTCTGCGGTCCGGGTGATCTGGCGCAGGTTGCTGCCGTCGGGCTGGGCCACGTACAGCACGTCGCCGGTGGCCATCGAGTTGCGGGTGAAGGCCAGGGTGTCGCCCTCGATGGTGAAGGCGGTCACCGTGCCGTCGGAGACGAGTTCGGTCACCTCGCCGCTTTGCACGTCCACCTTGAACAGCGGGTACTGGCCGATGTGCTGGGCGGTGACGTACAGCGAGGCGCCGTCGTCCGCCACGTCGATGCTACCCGGCGAGCGGTCCCAGTCCGGGGCGATCTCGCGGCGCTCGCCGCTGGCAAGGTCCAGCGCCATCAGCGCGTAGCGGTCGGCCTCGAATCCGGGCCGCGACATGGCCCGGTAGTACAGCGTGCTCCCATCCGGGCTGAAGACGGGGCCGGCATCGCGCGCGGCGCTGTCCGGGGTCAGGTTGACCGGGCTGCCGGTGCCGTCGGCGCTGAGCCGGTACAGGTCGAAGTCCGTCGACCATGCCTGCTCGGAGCCCTCGACCGTCTTGACGCTGACCGCCAGCGAGCGGCCGTCGGGCGCCCAGGCGTAGTCGGAAGCACCGCCGAAGGGCTTGGCCGGGATATCGCCGGCAAGCGCCAGGCCCAGCCCGGTCGCCTGCGTCACCGGCTCCCCGCCCGCCGCAGGCAGGTCGGCGGCAAACAGCTTGCTCTGGCGACCGTCCTTCCAGGTATCCCAGTGGCGCACGAACAGCTGGTCGTACAGCACGCCGGTGGTCTTGCTTTCCTTGCGCTCGTCCAGGCGCGACTGCGTGCACCCGAAGTCCGCGCCGCAATCGGGGAACACGTCGGTGGTAAAGGCGATCCGGTCACCCTGCGGCGACAGCTGCCAGGTGCCGATGCCAACCGCGAAATCCGTGAGCTGGCGCGGCTCGCCGCCGGCCAGCGGCATTGCATAGAGCTGCTGGCTGCCGCTCTTCGCGCTGAGGAAGTAGAGCGTGCTCCCGTCGGGCGAAAACGCCGGGGATGAGACGCTCCAGCCCGCCGGTGTCACCTGGTGCGGGGGCCGCATGTCGCGGGTGCGCAGGTCGCGCATGTACAGCGCGGTGCTGGCACTGTCCGCCTCGAAGTCCACGGTACGCAGGGCGAAGACCACCCGTGCCCCGTCCGGCGACAGCACCGGGGACGACACCCGGTCCATGGTGGCCAGGTCCTTTCCTTCCAGGCCGCGCTCGGCCAGCGCGGCCGAAGGCAGCACAGCCAGCAGGCAGAGGGTCGGCAACGCGGTTCGCAGCTTCATCGGGCTCTCCGGCAGCGGATGACCGGCCGATGGTATCCGAACCGGTTCACGCGGTCTTGCGCCGATGGTCACGACCATCGGCGGGCTTCCGCCACCCTTTTCGTTCCTCCCGCAGCCAATGAGCCAGTCCGCCCTGCTGATCATCGACATGATCAACACCTTCGAGTTCGAGGGCGGCGCCTCGCTGGCGCGCGGGGCGGAAGATGCCGCGCGGCGGATTGCGGGACTGCGCCGGCGCTGGCAGGAAGCCGGCGCGCCGGTGATCTTCGTCAACGACAACTTCATGCGCTGGCAGGCCGATTTCCGCGAGCTGGTCGCCGTATGCGCGCATGACGGCATGCGCGGCGCCACGATCGCCCGGCGGCTGCAGCCGGGCCCCGAGGATTATTTCGTCCTCAAGCCCAAGCACTCGGCGTTCCTGTCCACGCCGCTGGACGTGCTGCTGGCCAAGCTCGAGGTCAAGGAGCTCGTGCTCACGGGCGTTGCCGCCGATTCCTGCATCCTGGCCACATCCCAGGATGCACACATGCGCGAGTTCCAGGTGCGCGTGCCGCGCGACTGCGTGGCCGCGATCAGCGAGGCGCGCAAGGAGCGCGCCCTGGCCGTCATGCGCGATGGGTGGCACGTGGACGTGCGCAGTTCGCGCGCCGTCCGTCCCTGAGGCCGGCCCGTCTCAGGGTCCGGCGAGGCCGGGCTCACCCAGGTGGCGACCGAGGAAATCCAGCAACTGGTCGTAGAACCCGCGGCGGTTCTCCACTGCATGGAACCCGTGGCCCTCCGTCCTGTAATACAGGGTCTCCACCGGGACCCCGGCCTGCTTGAGCGCCCGTTCCATGGACTCGCTGTGCGCGATCGGAGCCACCTGGTCCTCGCCACCGGCCGCCAGGAACACCGGTATGCGGATGTGCTCTGCGAGCCGGTCCGGGGACACCGCTGCGAGCGCCTCGGTATCGTCTCCCACCCATTCCCGGCTCCACGTCGTGGCCCAGCGCCCCATCTGGGCATTCTCGCGGACCATGCGCGGCAGGTCGTACACGCCGACGTAGCCCACCGCGCAGCGGTACAGGTCCGGTTCCCGGGCCGCCCCCATGAGCGCGGCGTAACCCCCGTAGCTGGCGCCGTAGATGCAGATGCGGCCGGGATCGGCGATGCCCTCGCTGATCGCCCAGTGGGTGGCATCGGTCAGGTCGTCCTGCATCGAGCGGCCCCACTGGCGGGCCCCGGCGAACCGGAAGCTCCGGCCATAGTTCCCGGAGCCGCGGAAGTTGACCCGCAGCACCGCGTAGCCTGCGTGTGCAAGCAACTGGGTATCGCTGTTGAAACCCCAGCCATCGAATACGCCGAAGGGCCCACCGTGGGGCATCACCACCAACGGCAGGTTCCCGCCATCGGCCCGCTTGGGAACGGTCAGGAAGCCGTGCAGCGCCAGCCCGTCCCGGGCCTGGATCGTGACCGGCCGCATCGGCGCCATGTTGGCCGGGTCGATCTGTTCGCGCCGGGCCAGGACGAAGTCGGCCTTCTTGGCGACGTTGTCGTAGAGATAGATGCTGCCCGGCTCGACATCGCTTCGCGCCAGCACCAGCTTCAGGTTGCCATCCGCGGTTGCCGAGGCAATGTCGATGGCGTGCCCCGGGAAGGCGGCCTCCAGACTGCGATACAACCGCGCATCCTCCGACTTTTCGTCAAGGAAGCTCGTGCGCACCTCGCCACCCAGGTAGCGCACGCCGATCAGGGGGCCGCCGCCGTCGCGGTAGATCGGCCAGGGGTCGACGACCTCGTCCCGCATGAGCTCGCGGCGCTCGCCAGTGGCCACGTCCATCGCCACCACCGAATCCGGCCCCTGCGGGTGTTCAACCTGCAGGTATGCGAGCGCGTCGTCTTCCGAAAAACCCAGCGGCGTCTCAATCCGCCCGGTTGCAAGCTCGTCATTGACCAGCGTCCACTCGCTGCCTGCGCCTTCGCGGTAGTACAGCTGGCTGACGTTGTTGCTGCCGGCGCCCACCGCGAAGCGCACTTCGCCGCGGCTGTCAGTCAGGAAGCGCGCGCGCTGCACGGGCGCCCTCGTCACCTGCACCCGGCGCCCGCTGTACACATCCATCCGCTCCACGCGCGTATGCGGATCGGCCGCCAGCGGCTGCACGGCAATCAGCACGTGCCGCTCATCCTCGAGCATTGGATCGATGAGGAAGGCCGCGACGTTCTCGGCGCGCTTGGCGCCGCGGATGTTGCTGGCGCTGTTGCTGGCAACCCGCCAGCCGACCAGCAGCTCGCGCCGGCCGCCGTCGGCATTCATCGCGAACAGCTCGCCGGTGGGCAACGGATCATCACGGCTGCCGAAGCTTTCCGAGATCGACATCAGCACCCGATCGTCATTGACCCACCAGAAGTCATCGACATGGGTGCCTCCGCGGAAACGGAAGGTGGCGGTCAGCTCGCCATCGCTGCGGCGCATGACGACCAGGCCGGTCTGGTCCTCGAGCCACACCGTCATGGCGAAATATTCGCCCGTCGGCGAGATCTTGATGTCGTTGAAACTGTCGCGCTCGACGAACGGCGACACATCCACCTGTGCCGGAACTGCTGGCGACACTGCCATGAACAGTGTTCCAAGCAGCATTGCGGCTGCCTTTTTCCACATAAATTTCCCCCGGTGCATCCCTTCGGCCGCGATTTCGGGCCGGCCGCACTATCCCAAGAATTTTCTTCCCAGGCAAAACAGGGGGATGCCCGCGGGAGGATCCGGGCGGCTACGCCGGCGCGTAAAACGTTGGAGCGCCCGGCCCCACCGGCAGGCCCAGGCCGAACACCCAGAGGAAGAACAAAGCCGTCCAGCCGATGAAGAACACGACCGAGTAGGGCAGCATCATCGCGATCAACGTGCCCACGCCGATGTCCTTCTGGTAGCGCGCGGCGAACGCCAGGATCAGGCCGAAGTAGCTCATCATCGGGGTGATGATGTTGGTCACCGAATCGCCGATCCGGTAGGCCACCTGGATCACCTCGGGGCTGTATCCGATCAGCATCAGCATCGGCACGAAGATGGGCGCGGTCACCGCCCACTGCGCCGAGGCCGACCCAAGCGACAGGTTGATCAGTGCGCAGATCATGATGAAGGCCAGGAACACAAGCGGTCCGGTCAGGCCGATCGCCTGCAGCGAATTGGACCCCACCACCGCCACCACCTGGCCCAGCTGGGTCCAGTTGAAGAAGGCCACGAACTGGGCGGCGAAGAACACCAGCACGATGTACAGGCCCATGGTGCTCATCGACTTGGCCATCGCGTCGATAACGTCGCGATCATTCCGGAATGTCCCGGTCAGCGCCCCGTAGACGATGCCGGGGATGGCGAAGAACACCGCCACCACCACCACGACGCCGGTCAGGAACGGGCGCAGGCTGGCCAGGGTGTCCGGGGCCCCGGGCAACCGCAGCCACCCGCCCGAAGGCACCACCAGCAGGGCGATGGCCAGGCCGACCGCCCCCGCCGCCAGCCCGGCCCAGGCCAGGGCCCGGCGCTCGCGGCCGGACACCGGCTCCATGCTGATCGCCTCGGCGCTTTCGTCCAGCCCGGCAGGATCGTATGGGCCGAGCTTCGGCTCCACGATCTTCGCGGTCACGAACCAGCCCATCGCGGTCACGATGAAGGTGCTCACGATCATGAAATACCAGTTGACCGCCGCGTGCACCTCATAGCCCGGATGGATGAGCTCGGCCGCCTCCTGGGTGATGCCGGCGAGCAGCGGGTCCACGGTGCCGATCAGCAGGTTGGCGCTGTAGCCGCCGGACACGCCCGCAAACGCCGCCGCCAGCCCCGCCAGCGGATGCCGGCCCAGGGCATGGAAGATCGCCGCGGCCAGCGGGATCACCACCACGTAGCCCATTTCCGAGGCGGTGTTGGAGACGATGGCGGCGAACACCACCACCACGGTCACCAGGTTCTTCGGCGCCCCCAGCACCAGCAGCTTGATCGCCGCGGTCAGCAGTCCGGAGCGCTCGGCGATGCCCACGCCCAGCATCGCCACCAGCACCGTGCCCAGCGGCACGAAGCCGGTAAAGTTGGTCACCAGGTTGGTGACGATCCGCCGCAGGCCCTCCGGATCGAGCAGGCTGATCACCCGGATCATGCCGTCCAGCGCCCGGCCCTCCGTGCCCTCGGGCCGGGGATCGGGCACGCTCACCCCCATCCAGCCCAGCAGCCCCGACACCAGCAGGATCCCCAGCGCCAGCAGCGCGAACAGCGTGACGGGATGGGGCAGCAGGTTGCCCAGCCACTCCACCGTGTTCAGCAGGCGGGTGATCCAGTTCGGCTGCGACTGGGCGGCGTTGGCGTCAGGTTTCTGCATCTCGCGGGTCCGAAAAAATCCCAGCGCGGCAGTCTACATGCAGCCGGCGCGCCCAACGCGCCGCCCGAACATGAACGGGATCACTGGTATCCGATCACCACCGAGATGGCCAGCGCGATCGCCGCCGCCACCAGCAGCTTGAGCAGCAGCGGCGCCGCAAACCGGAACCAGCGGTCATACGGGATCCCGGCGATCCCCAGGATGCTCATCAGGATCACGTTGGTGGGGAAGAGCATGTTGGCCAGGCCATCGCCGAACTGGAACGCCAGCACTGCGGTCTGGCGGCTGATGCCCACCAGGTCCGCCAGCGGCGCCATGATCGGCATGGTCACGAAGGCCTGGCCGCTGCCCGACGGGATGAAGAAGTTGATCGCCAGCTGCACGAACATCATGCCCACCGCGGCCAGGTGGGCCCCCAGCAGCGACAGCGGCGTCGCCAGCACGTCGACGATCGTGTGCAGCACCACGCCTTCCTCCAGGATCAGCGCGATGGAGCGGGCGAAGCCGATCAGCAGCGCGGTCATCGCCAGCTCCGCTGCGCCGTCGCCGAACTGGCGTGCGGTGCCGTTCACGCCGAGCCCGCCCACCAGCCCGGTGAACAGCGCCAGGCCGATGAACAGCGCGCCCAGCTCCACCAGGTACCAGCCGCGGGTCGAGATGCCCCAGATCATCAGCACCAGCGCGGCCAGCGCGGCCAGCAGCAGCACGATGCGCCGTCCGTCCAGCGGCGGATACTCACTCGGCGGCGCGTGCAGCGGCTCGATGCCCTTCATCAGGCTGGCGTCCGGATCCGCCTGCACCTTCTTCGCATAGCTCCACACGTGGTGCACGCCGATGGCCACGAAGGGCACGAACAGCGCCAGCCGGTACTCCCAGCCAGACGCCGGCTCCAGCCCGGAGACGCTCTGCGCAACGATCACGGTGAACGGATTGAGCACGGCCACCCCGTAGCCGATGCCGTAGCCCACGATCAGGATGCCCATGGCGGTGATCACGTCCATGCGCATGGCCAGGCACAGCGTGATCAGCATCGCCGCGAACGGGATGTACTCCTCGGCCACCCCGATCGTGCCCGAGCCGATCGCGAACACGCTCATGCCGATTACGATCAGCAGCTTCGGGCTGTGCCCCACCCGCCTGAGCGTCCAGCCCAGCACCGCGTCGATCAGGCCGCTGGCCCGCAGCACCGCCAGCGCGCCGCCCACGATCAGAACGAAGAAGATGATGTCCTGGGATGCCGCCATCGCCCGCGGCACCACGGTGAACAGCGTCAGCGGCGAGAGCGTGGTCCGCTCCTCGGCGTGCTGGTAGGTGCCCGGCACCACCACCGTATTGCCGGCGTCATTGACCGACGTCTGGAACTCGCCCTGCGGCAGCAGCCATGTGGCCGCCAGCGCCGCGGCCATGATCGCGAACAGCAGCGCCAGGGTGTGGGGGATGCGGAAGGATCGGAGCATGGGCGGTTCCGGGACGGAAACGCCGCAGTATAGGCGCACCCCCCCGCCCACCCGCCCTACGGATCGAGCAGGCGCGGACCGGGGCCCTCCTCGCCCAGCGCATCGCCGGGATTGCGCAGCGGGCAGTCCCTGAGCGAGAGGCAGCCGCAGCCGATGCAGCCGTCCAGGCTGTCGCGCAGGCCGGCAAGCCGCGCGATGCGCGCATCCAGGTCGTCGCGCCAGCGGCGCGAGAGCCGCTTCCAGTCCGCGACCGTGGGCGTGCGCCCGTCCGGCAGCGCATCCAGTGCCTCGCGGATCTCCGCCAGCGGGATGCCGGCCCGCTGCGCCACCTTGATCACCGCGATCCGGCGCAGCACGTCGCGCCGGTAGCGGCGCTGGTTGCCGGCGGTGCGCTGGCTGTGGACCAGCCCCTTCTTCTCGTAGAAGTGCAGCGCCGATACCGCCACGCCGCTGCGCGCGGCCACCTCGCCCACGCCCAGCTCGCGCGCCGGCACGGTCCTTCCCGTTGCGTTCATTCCCGCCCCTTGACCTGAATATAAGTCGAGGTTTTAACCTGTGCGCCGCGATGCCGCAACCGCCATCCGCGTGCTGTCACAATTGCCCGGGGCTCCCTGCCCGCCCCCAGGAGGGTCGATGTACCGCTGGTTCGAAAACCGTCTCGCCCCGTTCCCCCCCGACCCGCCGCGCCAGCCGCCGCGCAGCCTGTACGCGTTCTGCCGCCACTACACCCGCGGCGCGGAGAAGTGGCTGCTGCTGATGGCGCTGACCACCGCCGGCATCGCCCTGGCGGAGCTGGCGATGTATGCCTACCTCGGCGCCCTGGTGGACCGGCTGGGCAGCACCACGCCGGAGGCGTTCCTGGCCGAGGAGGGCCGGCGCCTGCTTGCCATGGGCCTGCTGGTGCTGCTGGCGCTGCCGCTGGTGGTGCTGGCCAACTCGCTGATCCAGCACCAGACCCTGCTCGGCAACTTCCCGATGCGGATCCGCTGGAACGTGCACCGCTATCTGCTGCGGCAGTCGATGGGGTACTTCCAGAACGAGTTCGCCGGGCGCATCGCCACCAAGCTGATGCAGACCTCGCTGGCGGTGCGCGAGACGGTGCTCAAGCTGCTGGACATCGGCAACTACGTGCTGGTGTTCTTCATCGGCACCCTGGTGGTGGCCGGCGCGGCGGACTGGCGGCTGATGCTGCCGTTCGCGGCCTGGGCGGCGGGTTACGCCGCGCTGATGTGGTACTTCGTGCCGCGCATGGAGCGCGTGTCGCGGGCCCAGGCGGACGCGCGCTCGGTGATGACCGGCCGCGTCGTGGACAGCTACACCAACATCGCCACGGTCAAGTTGTTCTCGCACTCGCGGCGCGAGCAGGCCTACGCGCGCGAGGCGATGGACGGCTTCCTGGTCACGGTGTACCGGCAGATGCGCCTGGCCACCGGGGTCTGGACCCTGCTGTACGCGCTCAACATGGCGCTGCTGTTCGGCTCGGTCGCCACCGCGCTGTGGCTGTGGCACCAGGGCGCGGTGGGCGCCGGCGCGATCGCTGTGGTGGTGGCCTTCGCGCTGCGCATCCTCGGCATGTCGCAGTGGATCATGTGGGAGATGTCGCAGCTGTTCGAGAACATCGGGACCGTGCACGACGGCATCAGCTCGATTTCGCTCCCGCCCACCGTGGACGACGCCCTGGGCGCGCCTGCGTTGCCGCGGGTGCGCGGCGACATCCGCTTCGAGGACGTGAGCTTCCACTACGGCCAGGGCAGCGGGGTCATCGAAGGGCTGTCGCTGCACATCCGGGCCGGGGAACGGATCGGCGTGGTTGGCCGATCCGGCGCCGGCAAGTCCACCCTGGTCAACCTGCTGCTGCGCTTCCACGACGTGGAAGGCGGTCGCATCCTCGTCGACTGCACCGACATCGCGTCGGTGCAGCAGGATTCCCTGCGCGCGCAGATCGGCGTGGTCACCCAGGACACCTCGCTGCTGCACCGCTCGGTGCGCGACAACCTGCTGTACGGCCGGCCAGACGCCAGCGAGGAGGAGATGATCGCCGCGGCGAAGCAGGCGCGCGCGCACGATTTCATCCTTGGCCTGTCGGACAGCGAAGGGCGGCGCGGCTACGACGCCCACGTGGGGGAGCGCGGCGTCAAGCTCTCCGGCGGCCAGCGCCAGCGCATCGCCATTGCGCGCGTGCTGCTCAAGAACGCGCCCATCCTGGTGCTGGACGAGGCAACCTCGGCGCTCGACTCCGAGGTTGAAGCCGCGATCCAGGAAAACCTGTACCGGCTCATGGAGGGCAAGACGGTGATCGCCATCGCCCACCGCCTGTCCACCATCGCCGCCATGGACCGCCTGATCGTGATGGACAAGGGCCGGATCGTGGAAGAAGGCCGGCACGATGAGCTGGTCGACGCGGGCGGGATCTACGCCCAGCTGTGGCACCGTCAGTCAGGCGGGTTCATCGATTGCGACGCGTCGCCCGAAGTCGCCTCGGAAACGGGGGAACCGCTGGCATCATCCTGAGCCGATGCCGGACGCGGGCTCATCGCGAACGCCGCCGCCAGGTCAAACTCCGAAAGCGGGCTTTCCGCAGGGCATGTTTCATCGGGGAAGCCATAGTCCGCGCGCAGCTCCAGGCCGCATTCGCTCAGCGTTTCAAGGTCGGTGCCGGACGCCTTGCAGCGATTGTCGAACGCGCGCACGAACGAGTCGCGGCGCCGCACGAAGTCCTCGCCGCACTTGCGCATCAGCCGCAGCCTGTCGAGGTCGTCCTGGGCCGGATTGACCCCATCCAGCCCGTAGCGCTGCAGCTCGTCCACGGTGAGCATGCGCAGGCTGCGGTTGGGCACGACCATCATCATGTCGGCGATCGCCACCGCCGCGCCGTTGCGCTCCAGGTATGAGCGCACCCGGTCATGCACCGCGCGCAGCTCCGCATTGAGCTCGCGCCGGGTGGTGGCGGTGGAACTCATGCGGATGATGCGGTGGATGCCCACCCGGCCCGCGATCAGCCGGGTGTCACCCGCGCTGAGGATGAACACGCAGGAGCTGTGGCAATCCGAGCCCTCGCGTACCCAGATGGTCCAGCCGGATTCCGCGATCAGGTCGCCGGCCTCCATCGAGTCCTCCACCTGGCCGCCGGCCGAATCGATGTCGAGCACCCGCTTGTCGATGCCCAGCTCATCGGCCACCGCGATGATGCGCTCCATCAGGCCAGTGAACTCGGCGGTGAGGCGTCCCTCATAGCGCAGGCGCATCACCCGACGCTCCGCACACGGCGCCATGGCTTCAACCAGCTCCTCGCGGCCAACGACCTCAAGCTCTTCGCCATCGCCCGCGGCGCTGTAATCCAGCTCGCAGCTGATCGACGCCGACCCCTCCTCCAGCACGGTGGGCGTCCAGTCGAGCTCGCGTGGGCCCGGCTCGGGCTCGGCAACGGGCGGGGTCACCGCCTCCGCCTCTTCCCCGGGCACCTCCACTGGCGCCATGCTCACCGCCCCGCCCTCCGCCGGACCCTCCACCTCCTCCGTGCGCACCGTCAGCGCGTCCTCCCCGGGCGCTGGTGCCTGGCAGGCAACCAGCAGCACCGCACCCAGGAGGAAGAGGCAGGTTTTCAGGGGAATCGGCAGCATCGGTTCTCCGCGGGCGGCACGGCGCCGGTGCGCTCGGCCTCAGCGGAACAGTCTAGGGGCCTCACGGGCCGGCGCCCGAACGCGGGGTAAATCCCCCGCCTGATTCAGAGCAACCCCGCCAGGACCAGCAGCATCCCCAGCAGCGACACCGCCCATACCAGCGAGCGCAGGTAGGGAATCCCGGCCAGGTAGAGGGGCACGTACACCAGCCTGGCCCAGAAGTAGAGGGCCGCGCCCAGTGCCGTCATCGCGGTGCTGCTGCCGGTGACCGCCACCGCCAGCACCGCGGCGGCGAAGAAGGGGAAAGTCTCCAGGAAATTGCGCATGGCACGGTCGGCCCGGCCCGCCGCGCCCGTCAACGGGGGCGGATCACCGTCGCGGGCGCTCGCGTTCCATTTCATGCCGCGCTGCTGGGTCATCAGCGCGGCAGCAATGAACAGCTGTGCCACACCGAGCAGGATCGACCATCCCAACCACTGGATATCCGCAGGCATCTCCGCTCCTCCTCAAGGGTCTGGCGCCAGTCTATCCGTCGCGATGCGAGCCTCCGTGGCGGGTGCCGGCGCCTCCACGCCGGCTCAGGCAAGATGCGCCACGGGCCACAGACGGAAGACCAGACATGCCTGCCAATCCACCGATGCCGGGTGCCGTCCGCGCCTTGCCCCTGACGGTCACCTGCCTCCTCGCCGCGCTGCTGGCGGCCTGCGGTTCCGAGCCGGCTCCGCCCGGGTCCACGGGAGAATCCCCGACCGTCCCGACGCCGGACGCCACGGGGGAGCCAACGCAGCCGGCCACGAGCCCCGATGTCCTGGAGGCACCCAGCCAGGACCTGGCGCCCACGCGCGCGCTGGAAGTCACCGTCGAGGGACACACCGAGTTGCGCGAGGCAGCCCTGTTCGAAAGCCCGCAGGGCTATGCGATGTACGTGCTGCCGCAGATGACAATGACGCCCGAGGAGCCCTGCTGCGACATTGCCTGGGCGCGCGCCGACGATGAATTCACGCTGCGCATCGAACGACTGGATCCCGATCAGGACCTCGCGGTGCTGCGCGAAAACATGGCCTTGGCCCTGTCAGCGGTGGGCGAGGCGGAAGAACTGCCGCGCGACCAGATCTGGGCGCCGCAGTTCCGCGACGCCGAGCTCGCAATGCGGGCGCAAAGCGAGGCAGCCAGCCGCTACATGCTGGTGGCGCAAATCGACGGCGCCCGCTACCGCGCCACCCTGCACCTGCCCCACCGTGAAGCGCTGGAGGGCATTGCCCCCACCATGTGGGCGATGCTGGACAGCCTGCGGACCACCGGACCGCGGCCGCCCGTGTAACGACAGGTCGCTCAGCGCCCCGGCCGGTACACCGCCGCGTTGATGCAGGCGAGGATGGCCACCACCACCCACCCGAAGGGCATGAGTGACAGGGTGATCACCCAGGTGACGAGCCACGCGATGCAGCCCGCAATGAACCACATCAGCGCCGACAGCACCCGCCCCTGCACCAGCTGGCCGAGGCCCGGGATGATCAGGCTGCAAATGGCGGCAATGATGTTGCCGGCGGAACCGGGCCCGTTGCCCATGCGGAAGTCCTCCAGTGAATAATGTCCCGGATGATGCGCGAGTCCCATTCAGCCTGCCGTGAAGGCGGCGCGCATCACTCCTCGCTCTCCCCTGCCAGCATGCTGGATTCCTCCACCTTTGGCAGCACCGCGAACACCACCAGCGCCAGGACCGCCGTGAACAGGGCAAGGATTTCCTGGCCCATCCCGGCCGTCATGCCCACTGCGGCGGTCAGCCAGATCCCCGCCGCAGTGGTCAGCCCTTCCACCCGGTGCCCGCGCTCATGGCGCAGGATCGCGCCGGCGCCAAGGAACCCGATGCCCTGAACGATGCCCTGGATGACGCGGGTCATTGAACCCCGGTCGGTTTCGGCCAGCAGCGGCGCCATCATGAACAGGGCCGCGCCCACCGAGACCAGCATGTGGGTGCGCAGGCCGGCAGAGCGGCCTTTCGCCTCACGCTCCCAGCCGATGATTCCACCGAGCAGCGCGGCACACCCCAGCCGCGACACGATCACGGTCACGGTCTCCACGTCCGGCAGCGCGAATTCCGACGCCAGCGCCGTTCCCACCTCGTTCCACACGCTCATGTACGACCCCGGGTTGCATCAGACTGCGCGGATGGTTGCCGATGACGGGGAAAAACGGCGTGCAGGGCCGCGCCTTGACCCAGGTCACCGCGCTGCACCGCGGTGGATGGGACCATGTCGCCATCACCCGTCGATCCACGGAGGATCCCATGGAACCCAGGAAATTTCCCCTGGCCATTGCGCTTGCGCTGGCCGTCGGCGCGCTGGCGGCAGGCTGCGCCCAGGACACCCCCATCGGCGAAACCGCCGGCGCACCGGCGATTGAGGCGGCCGCTCCCGTCCCTGCGGACCACCCGGCCCACGACGACGGGCACACGCAGGACCACGACCACGACGTCTCCCATGCCGCCGGGGTCGACTTCCCGGTGCCGGACAACCACGTCAAGTGGGAGCCGGATGCCCCCCTGGTGGAAGGCATGTCGCGCGTGCGCGGCGCCATCGACGGCCTGGGCCAGGCCGGTGACGAGGCCGCCGTCCTGGCCGGCGCGGCGGAGGTCGACGCCGCCATCGAATACATGTTCGAGAACTGCAGCCTGCCGGTGGAGCCGGACGTCGCCCTCCACGCCGTGCTGGCGCGCCTGATGGCGGCCACCCAGGCCCTCAATGCCGATCCGTCGGACACCTCGCCGGTGCACGACATGCACGCGGCGGTGGACAACTACGAGGCGCTGTTCGACGACCCCAACGCCTGATGCAGCCCGGGGGAGCGCGCCCTGCGCGCTCCTGCAGCCATCACGCCATCGGCAGCTTGAGGCCCTGCTCCCGCGCGCACTGCCGGGCGATCTCGTACCCGGCATCGGCGTGGCGCATCACGCCGGTGCCGGGATCATTCCAGAGCACGCGTCCGATGCGCCGGTCCGCTTCTTCGCTGCCGTCGCACACGATCACCACGCCGCTGTGCTGTGAGTAGCCCATGCCCACGCCGCCGCCGTGATGCAGGCTGACCCAGGTGGCGCCGCCGGCGACGTTGAGCATGGCGTTGAGCAGCGGCCAGTCGCTGACCGCGTCGCTGCCATCAGCCATCGCCTCGGTTTCGCGATTGGGCGACGCCACGCTGCCCGAGTCCAGGTGGTCGCGCCCGATCACCACCGGCGCCTTCAGCTCGCCATTGCGCACCATTTCGTTGAAGGCCAGGCCCAGCCGGTGGCGCTGGCCAAGCCCGACCCAGCAGATCCGCGCCGGCAGGCCCTGGAAGCTGATGCGCTCGCGCGCCATGTCCAGCCAGTTGTGCAGGTGGTCGTCGTCGGGAATCAATTCCTTCACCTTGGCATCGGTCCGGTAGATGTCCTCGGGATCGCCGCTCAGGGCCACCCAGCGGAACGGCCCGATGCCGCGGCAGAACAGCGGCCGCACGTAGGCCGGGACGAAGCCCGGGAAATCAAAGGCCTTCGCACAGCCCTCGTTGAACGCCATCTGGCGGATGTTGTTGCCGTAGTCGACCGTGGGGATGCCCTGTTCGTGGAAGGCCAGCATCGCCTCCACGTGGGTGCGCATGGATTTCATCGCCTCGTCGCGGACCCGTTCCGGGTCGGTCTTCTGCTGCGCCAGCCACTGCTCGACCATCCAGCCCGCCGGCAGGTAGCCGTGTACCGGATCGTGGGCGCTGGTCTGGTCGGTAACGCAGTCGGGCCGCACGCCACGGCGGACCAGTTCGGGAAGGATCTCGGCGGCGTTGCCCAGCAGCGCGATCGAGCGCGCTTCACCGGCCTGTGTGTAGCGGGCGATCCGCGCCAGCGCGTCGTCCAGGTCGTCGGCCTGCTCGTCCACGTAGCGGGTGCGCAGGCGGAAATCGATTGCAGCCTGCCGGCACTCGATGGTCAGCGACGAGGCGCCCGCCAGCGAGGCCGCCAGCGGCTGCGCGCCGCCCATCCCGCCCAGGCCGGCGGTGAGGATCCATTTGCCCTTGAGGCTGCCGCCGTAGTGCTGGCGCCCCATCTCCACGAAGGTCTCGTAGGTGCCCTGCACGATGCCCTGCGAGCCGATGTAGATCCACGAGCCGGCCGTCATCTGGCCGTACATCATCAGGCCCTTGCGGTCGAGCTCGTTGAAATGCTCCCAGTTGGCCCAGGCCGGCACCAGGTTGGAGTTGGCGATCAGCACCCGCGGCGCGTCCGGATGGGTGGGGAAGATGCCGACCGGCTTGCCGGACTGCACCAGCAGGGTCTCGTCGTCGCCCAGGTTTCGCAGCGATTCAAGGATCGCGTCGTAGCTCGCCCAGTCGCGCGCGGCACGGCCGATGCCGCCATAGACCACCAGGTCCTCCGGCCGCTCCGCAACGTCCGGATCCAGGTTGTTCTGGATCATCCGGTACGCCGCCTCGGTGAGCCAGGACCGGCAGGTCAGTTCGCTGCCCCGGGGGGCACGAATGCTGCGCGAGGGGTCGTGGCGGGGATCGGGCCGGGTATCGGTCATGGAAGGCTCCAGGGCTGAAACGATGGCGCCGCGCGGATTCGCGGGGCGCCGATTATCGCATCGCCGTCATTTTCTGGTCCCCGGGTCCTTGGTCCGGATGCAGGAACGCCCGGCATTGCCGGGCGTTCGGGTCACTCCACTGCGGGATCAGCGAATGGATGGGTCCAGGCGCCGCAGCGCATCAGCCAGGTCGGTGGACCCGCTGCGCTCGATGTCCTCGCGGGTGTACACCCGTCCACCCGCATCCACGCACTCCTTGCGCTCGTCCGCGGACCGAGCGTTCCGGCTTGCCACGATGCGCGATCCAGTCTCCTGGATGCAGAAGCGTTCGGCCGACCTGTCCTTGCGCGCTTCGCGGGCCTGCTGGTGGGCTTCCTCCTCCGGCTCGATGTCCTGGGCGAGGGCGGCCGGCACGCCGGCGGCTGCAAGGGCGAACGAGGCGCATACGGCCAGTACCCAAGGTTTCATGGCTCACCTCCACTTGGTTGCAGGTGCCACCACGATACGCCGGGACGGGCAATCGATGCCGGAACAAGGCCCGTGCGGATGGTTTATGTTCATGCTCCCCGGCGGTGACCGGCCGATCCGGCGTCACATTTGCCACGTATCATTCGGCCCCATGATCGATTCCCGCCTGTTCAGACTCCCCGCGCTGCTCCTGTCCGCCGCCCTGCTCGCTGCCTGCGCCTCGGCGCCGCCCGCGCCTTCCTCGCCTGCGGCACAGGTCGAACCGTACACCCTGCTGCTGGTGTCACTGGACGGCGTCCACCCCGATGACCTGACCCGGGGCGACACCCCCAATCTGGAGCGCCTGGCCGTGCAGGGCGTGCAGGCCGAAGGCATGGTCCCCTCCTATCCCACGCTGACCTTCCCCAATCACTACACCCTGGTCACGGGGCTGCGACCGGACCGCCACGGCATCGTGCACAACTCCATGTCCGATCCCGGGCTGGGACGATTCACCCTGCGCGATCGCGATGCCGTGGGCAACGGCCGCTGGTGGAGCGACGGTGAGCCGCTGTGGGTGACCGCGGAGAACGCGGGGATCCCGACCGCCACACTGTTCTGGCCCGGCAGCGAGGCACCGGTGCGCGGCGTGCAACCCACCCGCTGGACCCAGTTCGACTCCAACCTGCCCAAGGGCGAGCGGGTGGACCGGGTCCTGTCATGGCTGTCCGAGCCCGACGGTACGCGGCCGCGGCTGGCCACCCTGTATTTCGAACACCCGGACGGCGCCGCCCACGCCCACGGCCCGGGCTCGCCGGAACTGCGCGCGGCGATGCGCGCGGTGGACGCGCAGATCGGGCGGCTGGTGCAGGGGATCGACGACGCCGGGCTTTCCGGCAGCGTGGACCTTGTCATCGTTTCCGACCACGGCATGGCCGCGGTGCCTGAAGACCAGGTGGTGGCCTTCGAGGAAATGGTGGACCCTGCCCTGGTGGAACCGGTGAGCTTCGGACAGTCGGTCGGATTCAACCCGGCGCCGGGGCGCGAAGCGGAAGCCGAAGCCGCCCTGCTCGGCAAGCACGAACAGTACGCGTGCTGGCGCAAGCAGGAGCTGCCGGCGCGCTGGCAATACGGCAGCCATGCCCGGGTGCCGGCGATCGTGTGCCAGATGGAGGAAGGCTGGGATGCCTTGCCGGCGCAGTACATCGAGCGCCGGCCTCCGGGCACGCGGGGCTCGCACGGCTATGATCCGGCGCTGCCCTCGATGCGCGCGATCTTCATCGCCCGCGGCCCCTCGTTCGCCGAGGGCGTGCGCCTGCCGGCGTTCGACAACGTCGATGTCTATCCCCTGCTGGCACGCCTGCTTGGCGTGGAACCGGCGGATCACGACGGCGACGCCAGCACCCTGCTCCCGGCCCTGGCGCATCCCCCGGCCCACCCGGCATCCGTGTCCGGAAACGTCCGGTAGTACCCCCGCGCGGGTGGTAGCCTGCAGGTCGAACGCTGCCGCCCGCCGGGTCTGCGAGCGGGAACCGGAGGACCTGTCCATGAGCATCCACTTCACCCGCATCGACACCCCGATCGGCCCGCTGCTGCTGGCCGCCTCGGATGCCGGCATGCGCGCGATCGAATTCCGCAACGCGAGGCACCCGGTCAAGCGCGGCGACGATTGGGTGGAGGCTCCCCATCCGCTGCTTGATCGCGCACGCCGCCAGCTGGAAGAGTATTTCGAGGGCAAGCGCCGCTCCTTCGACCTGCCCCTGGCGCCGCAGGGCACGCCGTTCCAGCGCCAGGTGTGGGAGGCGCTGGCCACCATCGGCTACGGGAAGACGCTCAGCTACGGCCAGCTCGCCGCGCGCGTCGGCAAGCCGGCGGCTTCGCGCGCCGTGGGCGCTGCCAATGGCCGCAACCCGCTGCCGATCGTGCTGCCCTGCCACCGCGTGATCGGGGCCAACGGTGCGCTCACCGGCTTTGGCGGCGGCCTGCCCACCAAGGAATTCCTGCTCAGGCTGGAAGGCAGCCTGCCGCGGCAGATCCTGTAATCCGGCCCATCGCGTTCGCCGGCCCGCGCTAGCGACCCGCCTGGGTGAGGTGCGCGGCGACGGCCCGGCGGAACGGCGGCAGGCGATTGGCGATGCGCAGCGTCGCCCGCCTCAGCACCCGTCCCAGCGGGCGCTGGTTGTTGTACAGCTCCACCACTGTGCGGGTGCCGGCGTAGATGGGAAACGCGGCCGCGTGGTGGCGCCGCTGGTAGCGTCCCAGCACCGTGTCCGAACCGATGTCGGCGCCGCTGCGGTGCGCTTCCAGCACCGCCTCGGCCAGCCGTGCCTGACCCTGCAGGCCGAGGTTGAAGCCGTGCGCGGTCACCGGGTGCATCCCCACCGCCGCATCGCCCACCAGCGCCGCGCGCCGGGCCACAAAGCGCCGCGCGTACACCGAGACCAGCGGATAGACATGCCGGGTCCCGGTCATCGTCACCTCGCCGCGCCGCCCGCGCATGCGCCGCTGCAGGTCGGCGGCCAGCGTCGCGTCATCCATCGCCTCGGCCTCGGCCATTTCCGCCGGGCTGAGCGTCAGGACTGCCGAGGACACGTTGCCGTTGAGCGGCAACAGCGCCAGCGTGTGGCCGTAGTCGAACCATTCCCACGCCAGGTGGTGGTGCGGCAGGGTGTGCTCGAACCGGCACACCATCATCCGCTTGCCGTGGTCGCGGATGGAGGCGCCGATGCCGAGCATGCGCCTCACCTGCGAGAACCGGCTGTCGGCGGCCACCAGCAGGCGCGCGCGGATGACCCGGCCGTCCTCCAGCTCGGCCTCGATGCCGCCCCGACGCTCGGCCACGGCGCGCACGCCGCACCCGGTCACCAGCTCCAGCCCGTCCTGCGCCTGCACCGTCGCGAACGCCTCCCGCCGGATCACGTGGTTGGGCACCAGCCAGCCGAGTTGCCTGCTGCGGCCGTCGGCGGCGCTGATGCGCAGCGGGTGCGGGGATTCGCCGTCGCTCACCTGGGCGTTGCGCAGGTCCGACACATCGGCCGGATCAAAGCGCTCCCACAGCCCCAGCGCCTGCAGGATCGCCCGCGAGGCATGGGTCAGCGCGATCTCGCGGCCGTCGAAGGGCGGCGCGCTGATCGCCTCCAGCGGCTGCTTCTCCACCACCGCCACGGACAGCCCGCTGCCCGCCAGCGACCGCGCGAAACACAGCCCTGCCGGGCCCGCTCCAACCACCACCACGTCGAACTGCATGTGCAATGCTCCCGCCTGGACCGCGCCAGCTTCCGCGCCATTGTGGCCCGCCGCATTGATCCAGGTCAGCCCGCGCTTCACATGCCGCGGAACCGGTGCACGAACGCCGCGCTCACCGGCCGCTGTTCGATATGCCGCACCCGATGGATGGCGATCGTGCGGCGAAGCCGGCCTGCTTTACTGCCCGTTGACCCAGGCGGCGATGTCGCTGATCAGACCGGCGTCCACCGTACCGGCTTCGGCGTAACTCGCCAGCGGTGCATCGGGATCTGTCTCGATTCCCAGGTGGCCGAGCCGCGGATAGCGCTTGAGCGTGACCCGCTCGTCTTCGCCGAAAGCAGCAGTCCAGTCATCCCAATGGGTATCGGTGACCTGGATGTCGGCGCCGCCGTGCAGGATCAGCAGCGGCTGTCGCGTCGCCCGCGCCTCGGCCACGGGGTCCAGTGCATCCGCATCGCGCAGATAGGCCGCCTTCGCGCCGAGGGTCGACTGGGCATCGGGGGCATCCTCGCCTGCGCGCACGCGGGCGATCAGGTCGTTGATCGCGGCAAGGCTGGCGGCACTGGCCTGGGGATTTGCCCCCTGCAGGCGGGCCATGCGTTCCATCTGCTCGGGAATCAGGTCCAGCATCGTCCGCGAAGATGCCGCGAACATCACCCCGCCCGCGGCCCCGGAGCGTTGCACGATGCGCGGCGCGAGCATCGCGCCCAGGCTGTGGCCGAACACGAACACGCGCTGCGGGTCCACCCCCGGCGTGCGCTGCAGCGCGGCGACTGCCGCCACCGCATCGTCGGTGCTTTCGCGGTCGAGGTTGAAGTCGGGATCGAAGGCGGCGGCCACCGGATGCACGCGGGTCCGCTTGTCGTAGCGCAGCACCGCGATGCCGTGCGACGCGAGCCCGTGCGCGATGTCCCTGAACGGACGGTTGGGCCCGAGCGTGCTGTCGCGGTCGCCCGGTCCCGAGCCGTGCACCAGCACCATCGCGGGGAACGGGCCTTCGCCAGCCGGCATCAGGAGCGTTCCCGGGAGCGCCGCGTCGCCCTCCCCCACGCTGAACCGGTGCTCGGTGTACGTCGTACCCGGCGCTGGCGCCGGCTCCGGCGCCTGCGCCCAGCCGGCGGCCGAAGCGGTGCCCAGCAGAAGGACCAGGACAAGCGAGCGGATGTTCATGCGGAGTCTCCGTTTACGTTCGACCTCCATCATGCCGGCGCGGCGGCGGCGGCGCTGATACGCGCGACATAACCGCCGCTGGCCGGGACGAATCGCCCTCCCGGCGGACCGGGCCACTCAATCGGAAGCCCGACGACGCTCGCCGCTGAGCGTGTTCCCGCGCTGGCGCAGGTCCAGCCGCATCACCTCGCCGTCGTCGCCGCGGAAGAATTCAATCTCGATGCCATGCTCGGCCGCCGCGAAGGTGTCCGGCGCCACCGGCGCCAGCGGGAAGGCGCCCTGGCCGGTGGCCTGCGCGTGCAGGACGCCGTCGTGTTCACTCACCACCAGTTCGAAACCCGGCATCAGCGCATAGGTCCCCACATAGTCGGCCAGGCCTCCTGCCTGCGGCGAAGGAGCATCGGCGGGACGCTCCACCGCGCGCCGGGGCTGCGCCAGCGGAATCCTCTCGTTGAGCAGGTGTGCGGCCACGTCGTCCACGCCGCCAAAGGCCGCCAACCCGGTATCGGCCAGCACCACGGAGGCACGCCCGCCTTCCAGATCGAAGATCATCATCGACGAGAAGCCGTGGGTACCGCCGTTGTGCGCATGCACCATCCGCTCGCCCAGCGGGAGCAGCAGCCAGTTCATGGCCATCGGCTGGTCGGCGCCGGTGGGTATGGGCTGATGGGCCAGCGCGATGGCGGCGCCCAGCGATTCTTCCACGCCGCCCAACTGCGCGCGTGCGTAGCGCACCATGTCATCGAGCGTTGAGCGCACGGCGCCCACCGCGCCCAGCTCGGGGGCGAAGGTCCAGTGCGGCGTTTCGGCGCCACCGGGAAGATGTCCGGTGGCCAGCCGGACGCCCTGGGGAGCCTCGCCGACGAAACTCGAGTGCATTCCGAGCGGCCCGAACAGCCTGGCTTCGGCGAGGTCGCCGAACGCCATCCCCGCTTCACGGCTCAGCACCAGCGACAGCAGCATGGTGCCGAAGTTGGAATATTCGAACTTCTCTCCGGGCGCCTGCGCCAGGGTCACGTCCTGCAGCGACGCCAGCAGGATCTCCGGCGTCAGCGCGGCATAGGGATCGGCGGTGTTGTCGAAGCTCATCCGCGAGGGAAGCCGCGGCAGGCCGGCCGTGTGCGTCACGAGGTGGCGCAGCAGGATCGGCTGGCCCTCGTACTCGGGCACCTGCGTGCCTTCCGGCAGGTGGATGGCCAGCGGATCATCCAGGGATGCCTTGCCGGCGTTCACCAGGTCTGCCAGCAGGATGCCGGCCATGCTCTTGGTGATCGAGCCGATCTCGAACGCCACGTCGGGACCGATGCGGTCCTTGTCCGCGGGATCGGCGCAGCGCCAGGCGCGGGCGACCTGGTCGCCGTCGACCACGGCGGCCGCGATGCAGGCGCCGGACATGTCGCCGGCGATGCGGCGTTCAAGGACTTCGCCAAGCGCTGCATCATCCATCGCGGCCGCGCCCCCCGGGAATGCGGAAACCGCGCAGGCGACGAGGGCGCCAAACAAGCGGGAA
Source organism: Luteimonas sp. JM171 (assembly GCF_001717465.1). NCBI lineage: Bacteria > Pseudomonadati > Pseudomonadota > Gammaproteobacteria > Lysobacterales > Lysobacteraceae > Luteimonas > Luteimonas sp. JM171. The sequence goes on from NZ_CP017074.1 coordinate 101,993, forward strand.
CGGATCATGGGTTTCCTCCTGGAAATGTGATGGGTTGGATGGCGGCAGCTCACGGACGTCCTTCGCCATCCAGCGCTTCGATCTGCGACTGCAGCGCCTGGGCATGTGCATGGAAGGTGCGCTTCGCAGTGTGGCGGTTGAGCCAGGCCACGAACGCGCCGAACAGCAGCGATCCGCCGATGTAGAGCAGCGCGCCGCGGTCGCTGCCGGCGCCGGGTTCGGACAGGCTCAGCCCGACCAGGCCGACCATCGCCGGGGCGACATACCAGAGCCAGGCCTGTTCGAGCATGCGTGCCTGGGCCAGCGCCGCGTCGCGCTGGCGCTCCAGGAAACTGCGCAGCGGCAGGTCCGGCTGCGGGTCCGGCAGCTGCCGCCGCGCGCGCCGCAGGTGGAACGGCAGGTACAGCGCCCAGATCACGATGAGCAGGGCGAAGCCGAGCCGCATCCAGTTCCCGTCGCTCGCGGCGCCGCCCGCCACCAGGGCAAAGAACACCACGACCACCACCGCCGCAATCGTTTCGAGGAGATCGCGCCTGCGGATCGTGCGCTGCAGCTTGCCGGCCTGTTCACGCAGCGCTGCGGCGCCTGGCGGCTGACCCTCGGGCGCCGGCTGCGCCGCCCACTGCTGCCTGATGTTGTTCCAGTCCATCTCAGTCCTCCAGGAAGCGCTGTTCGAAGGCCTGCCGCAGGCGCGTCATCCGCACCGCGACGGCATTGGGGGTGAGGCCCAGCACGTCGGCGATCTGTTCGCGCGGCAGGCCCTCCAGGTCCAGCAGCAGCAGGCTGCGGGCCACCGGGTCGAGGCCGGCGAGGAACTCGTCGAGCACGGCCATGGGATCACGCGTGTCGCCGGTGCATCCGGCTTCAGGCGCGGCCTCCAGCGGGAGGTGTTCGCGGCGCGGCTTGCGCACGTGGCTCAGGGCGGTGTTCAAGGCCACCCGGTACACCCAGGTGGACTGCTGCGCGCGCCCGTCGAAGCTGTCGAAGCTGCGCCACAGCTGCAGTTGCATTTCCTGCACGAGGTCGCGCCAGTCCTCGCGGCCGGCATAGCGCCGGGCGAGGCGTTCGAGCGCGCCCTGGTTGTCCTGCAGCATGGCGTTGAACGCCGAGTCCATGTTCCGTTGCACCGTCGCTTTTCCCGGGTCTCGAAAAGATTAGTCGCGGCTGAGCGCGGAAATTTTCATGGCGCTCGTTTTCTTGCCTTCAACAAATGGGGTGTGTCTTCGTTGTGGGCCGCTGTGGGCTGACGGGCCCCGCCGTGGCCGGGAGGCCTTTTCGCTTCATGTCCCCCGGCCTCCGCTGCGCTGCGGCCTCCTCCTTTACTTACGCGAAAAGGCCTCCCGGCCACGGCGGGGCTCGGCTTCGGAAAGTTCCGGAACGCCGCTTCCCCTTCTGTCACGGCGAAAGCCCAGCACGGAGTAGGGGTGTGCCTGCGGTGCCGCAGGTCTGCCCTACGTGGCCGACGCAGGGGATTACCGCGGCATCAGGAGCGGCGGGTGGGGGTGCCCTCCAGTCGTAAGTAAAGGGTTCATCGCTGAATACCGGGGAAGGCAGCGCGGATCTTGAGGAAGAAATACTCTTGGTCGCGATAGCCGTAAGCCCGGCGCTTGATGACCTTGATGGTGTTGTTGATGCCCTCGACGATGCTGGTGTTGAGTGGATGCCGACAGCGGGACAGGATTCCGTGCACGTACGCACTGAGGCGTTGCGCGAACAAGGCCAGGGCGGCCACGCCGCTGCCTCGCGCCTGCTCGAGCCAGTGCTCCCAAGCTCGCCGCGCCCAGCCCTCACGGCGGTAGAACCACAAGCGTTTGAGCTCGTCGCGCATCAGGTAGACGGTGAGCAACGGCTGGTTGGCCTCCAGGAGTTCCTCCAGCCGCGTGGTTTGGGCCTGGTCCAGATTCTGGCGGTTGCGCAGCAGCAGCCAGCGACTGGATTTGATGATCCGGCGCGCGGGCATGTCGTGGCGCAGCTTGTTGGCCTGATCCACCCGGACCCGGTCGATCACCTCGCGCCCGTATTTGGCCACGACATGGAACAAGTCGAAGACGACCTCGGCGTCGGGACAATGGGCCTTGATCTCCACCTCGTAGGCGGTGGTCATGTCGATCGCCACCGCCCGGATCTGTCTGGCGACGCCTGCCGGAAGCTGTTCGAAGAACGCCCGGGCGGTCTCGCGGGAGCGACCCTGGCCAACCCACAGCACCTGGCCGCGGACCGGATCGACCACGACAGTGGCGTAGCGATGGCCCTTGTGCAGGGCGAACTCGTCCATCGCCAGATAGTGGATCTGGCTCCAGTCCGGGTCTGGAACCGACTGGCGCAACAGGGCTTTGTCCAGTGCCTTGACGGTGTGCCAGCTCAACTGGAAGAAGCGGGAGACAGCCAGGATGTTGCTGGACACCAGCAACTGGCTGACCGCCTCGGCGAGCCGATTGGTAACACGCTGATAGCGTCCCAGCCAGCTCAGCTTCTCCAGCCGCGGACCGCCGCACTGCTCGCACCAGACCCGCCGGCGCGGCACCACCAGCGTCACCTGCAACGCCATCATCGGCAGATCCCGCACTCGCCGCATCACGGTCTCATGCACTTGCCGGCATCGACTGCCGCAGCGCTCGCAGTACATCGTCCGCGCCGTCGGCTTGAGCTGGATCGTGACCACCCGACTGCCGTGCTCGGGCCATACCACACGCTCTACCCGATAGCCTTCCCAGCCGCCCAGCTTCCCGATCGTCTTGCGATCCAGCATGCCCACACCCTTTGAGCCTCCAAATCAGGCATCAAGAGTACTCAGGGCTGCAAAAGGCTCCACGGAAATCAGCGAAGAACCNCGTGCTCGGGCCATACCACACGCTCTACCCGATAGCCTTCCCAGCCGCCCAGCTTCCCGATCGTCTTGCGATCCAGCATGCCCACACCCTTTGAGCCTCCAAATCAGGCATCAAGAGTACTCAGGGCTGCAAAAGGCTCCACGGAAATCAGCGAAGAACCTTTTTTCTGCCCCTATCAACGGGTGCGTATTGCGTTGCTGCGCCGTGAGCTGACGGGCCCCGCCGCGGCCGGGAGGCCTTTTCGCTCCATGTCCCCCGGCCTCCGCTACGCTCCGGCCTCCTCCTTTACTTACGCGAAAAGGCCTCCCGGCCACGGCGGGGCTCGGCTTCGGAAAGTTCCGGAACGCCGCTTCCCCTTCTGTCACGGCGAAAGCCCAGCACGGAGTAGGGGTGTCGCCCTACGTGGCCGACGCAGGGGATTACCGCGACATCAGGAGCGGCGGGTGGGGGTGCCCTCCAGTCGTAAGTAAAGGAGGAGGCCGGAGCGCAGCGCAGGCCGGGGGACATGGAGACTGGAGGGCACCCCCACCCGGCGCCCCGCGCCCTCAAACCGGACCGGTCTCAGGCAAGCAACTGCCGGATGGCCGCCCGGTACCGGGCGGCAATGGCATCCCGATCCCTGTGCCGTCCGCCAGCCACAAGCGCCTGCCCACCCACGTGGACGGTATCGACCGCGCTGCGGTTGCCGCTGAAGATCCAGCGGTCGATGAGGTCTGCCTGCGTCGCCCCCGTCAGCGTCGGCGCGCTGCCATCAAGCGTGATCCAGTCGCCGCTGGTATCAATCCCGGTAACGGCCGGCTTGTTGGAAACCGCACCGTGCAGCAGCGTCTCCCCGACGCTTTCCGAAATACCCACTGCGATGTTGCGGTGCCGGGTCACCAGCCGCTGTCCGTACTCCAGCCAGCGCAGCTCCTCCACCGGAGAGACCGAGATGTGCGAGTCCGAGCCGATGCCCCAGCGCCCGCCCGCGTCCAGGTAATCGCGCAGGGGGAACAGGCCGTCGCCGAGGTTGGCTTCCGTGGTCGGGCACAGCACCACGGTCGCCCCGCTGGCGGCGATGCGCCGGGTTTCGTCTTCCGTCAGGTGGGTCGCGTGCACCAGCGCCCAGCGCGCGTCGATATCGAAGTTGTCATACAGCCACTCCACCGGCCGGGCATCGCGCAGGGCCAGCGAATCCTGCACTTCGCCGATCTGCTCGGCGATGTGGATGTGCACCGGCATCGTGCCCGGCACAGCCGCAAGCACTTCGCGCATTGCGGGCTCGGGCACGGCGCGCAGGCTGTGGAAGCATGCGCCCACCTGCAGGTCCCGGCTTTCCAGCGACCGGAGCTTTTCCAGCAGGCGCAGGTAGCCATCGACGTCGTGCCCAAAGCGCGCCTGGCGCTCGCCCAGGGGGCGGCCGTCAAAGCCACCGGTCATGTACAGCACCGGCAGCAGGGTCATGCGGATGCCGGTGTCGCGCGCGGCTTCCACCAGGGCCAGGGACATGGCCGCCGGGTCGTCATAGGGGGTGCCGTCGGGCTGGTGGTGCACGTACTGGAATTCGCACACGGAGCCGTAGCCGGCTTCCAGCATCTCCACGTACAGCTGCGCGGCGACCGCGTGCATGGTGTCGGGGGTCATGCGGCCGGCGAAGCGGTACATGGTCTCGCGCCAGGTCCAGAAGGAATCCGCCGGATCGGTGCGGCGTTCGGCCATGCCGGCCATGGCGCGCTGGAAGGCGTGCGAATGCAGGTTGGGCACGGCGGGCAGGCGCCAGCCGGTCGCGGTTCGGGTTGCGAGTCTGTCCATCCGGGCATTGTGGCAAGCCGGGTGCGCGATGCGTAGTGCGGCGGCTTCCGTACAATCGCGGCATGGACGAATCGCAGCGCACCCCGTGGGATGGACTGGTCATTGGTGCCAGCCTGGCAACCCTTGATGGCGACAGCGGCTACGGGCTGGTCGAGGACGGCGCGCTTGGATGGCGTGACGGATCGATCGTATACGCCGGGCCGCGCACGTCCCTTCCGGCCGATCCGAACAGCCTGTCGGGCGCCGTGGTGGACTTGGGCGGCGGCCTGGTCACCCCGGGGCTGGTGGACTGCCACACGCACCTGGTGTTCGCCGGCAACCGCGCCGGCGAGTTCGAGCAGCGCCTGCAGGGTGCGAGCTACGAGGAGATCGCCCGCGCGGGCGGTGGCATCGTGTCATCGGTGCGCGCGGTGCGCGAAGCCAGCGAGGACCAGCTGGTGGCCGAATCGCTGCCGCGGGCCCGGTCGCTGGTGGCCGACGGTGCCACCACGATCGAGATCAAGTCCGGCTACGGACTGGATTTCAACAGCGAGCGCAACATGCTGCGCGCCGCGCGCCGGCTGGGCGAAGAGCTTGGCATCAGCGTGCGCACCACGTACCTGGCCGCGCACGCGTTGCCGCCGGAGTTCGCCGATCGCGCCGACGACTATATCGACGCGGTGATCGAATGGATGCCGCGCCTGCATGAAGAGGGCCTGGTGGATGCGGTCGACGCCTTCGCCGAGACCATCGGATTCAGCATCGACCAGACCCGGCGGGTGTTTGAAGCCGCGCGCGGCCTCGGCCTGCCGGTGAAGCTGCACGCCGACCAGCTCAGCGATGGCGGCGGGGCCGGGCTGGTGGCACAGTTCGAAGGCCTGTCGGCGGACCACGTGGAGTACAGCTCGGAAGCCGGGGTGAAGGCCATGGCCCGGGCCGGGACGGTGGCCGTGCTGCTGCCCGGCGCCTTCCATGTGCTGCGCGAAACCCGGCTGCCGCCGCTCGAGGCGCTGCGAAGCCACGGAGTTGCGATGGCCGTGGCGACCGATTGCAACCCGGGCACGTCCCCCCTGCTCTCCCTGCGCCAGGCCATGCAGCTGGCCTGCACCCTGTTCCGGCTGACCCCGGAAGAGGCCTTGCGCGGCGCGACCGTCAACGCCGCCCGGGCCCTGGGCATGGAGGACCGCGGCGTGCTGCGCCCGGGGATGCGCGCCGACTTCGTGCACTGGAATGTCCGCCAGCCGGCCGAGCTGTGCTACTGGCTGGGCGGGCAGCTCGCCGCCAGCGTGCATGCGGGCGGCGAGCGCATCGCCTGAGCGCGCGGATGCCGCCCGGCACGGGCGCGGGATGATCCGGGCGCGGTGATTGGCGTATCTTGCCAGCGGTCGTCCGTATCCGCTCGAGGAGATTCCGTGCCCTGCCGTTCCCTGCTCGCCGCCGCCATCCTGTTCGCCGGCTCCACCGTTTCCGCGCAGGACGCGCCCGAGGCCGCGCGCCAGCTCGCGCAGGACGCGATCATCGTCGATACCCACATCGACGCACCGGGCATCCTGCTCAGCCGCTGGGCCGACCTGGGCGTGGAAGCCCCGGACCGTGAGTTCGATTACCCGCGGGCCCGCGAGGGCGGGCTGGACGTGGCGTTCATGGCCATCTACACCTCCCACGGCCGTGACGAGGCCGGCACCGCGCGCCAGCACGCGCACAACCAGATCGACGCCGTGGAAGCGCTCACCGCGCGGCATCCGGACAAGTTCGCCATCGTCACCTCGCCGGGCGACGTCGAATCGCTGCGCGCGGGCGGCAAGGTGCTGCTGGCCATGGGCATGGAGAACGGCGGCCCGCTGGAAGACGACCTCTCGCTGGTGGAGACGTTCTTTGATCGCGGCGTGCGCTACATCGGCCTCACCCACAGCGGCAACAACCGCCTGGGCGACTCGTCCTACCCGCTGGAGAAGAAGGCCAACGGCCTGACCGACTTCGGCCGCCAGGTGGTGGCCGAGATGAACCGCCTGGGCATGATCGTCGACGTCTCGCACCTGTCCGACGACACCACCCGCGACGTCATCGAGACCAGCACCGCGCCGGTGATCGCCAGCCACTCCGGCTTCCGCCACTTCACGCCGGGGTTCGAGCGCAACCTCAGCGACGAGCTTGCCAGGGCGATCGCCGACACCGGCGGCGTGATCCAGATCCCCTTCGGCACCATGTTCCTTGACGGCCAGGCCGCCGCGGACATCCAGGCCTACTTCATCGCCGCCGACGAATTCACCCGCCGCAACGCCGAACGGGAGGCCGCGGGCGAGCCGCTGGAGGAGCGCAGGGAATTCGAGCGCGCATGGGCCGAAGCCCACCCGGTGCCGGACATCACCATCGAGCCGCTGCTTGACCAGATCGACTACGGCGTGAAGCTGGTCGGCATCGACCACATCGGCCTGGGCTCGGACTTCGACGGCGTGGGCGGCGACCTGCCCGAGGGCCTGCGCACGGTGGCCGACTTCCCCAACCTGGTGGCGGCGCTGCAGGGCCGGGGCTACAGCGACGAAGACATCCGCAAGATCCTGGGCGGCAACATGCTGCGCGCCTGGGCGGACATCGAGGCCGCCGCGACCCGCTGAGGGTGCACACGGCCGAGGCGGAAGGCATGAAAAAGGCCCGCGCGAGGCGGGCCTTGTTTCCAGCGGTGCGGGAGGATTACTCCTTGACCACGGTCTTCCTGGCAACGACCTTCTTCGCCGGCTTGACCACGCTCTTGCGGCCGGCGGCGGCCGTGGCCTGCGTGGCTTCGCCCGTGGCGGAGGCGCGTCGGCGCGGACGGCTGTTGCCGTAGCTGGAGTTGTAGCGCTTGCCCTTGCGGGTCTTGCGATCGCCCTTGCCCATCAAAAATCTCCTGGAAATCCGGTTGTCTGGCGCGCGCCGGAACTGGCGTGCGAACCGATAAATCCTAGCACGCGGCGCCCCGCCGATCAGCCGCCGCGGGCGTGGCTCAGGCGCAGGTTCACGAGGTGCGCGGCCGCCAGCAGGAGGCCGCCGGTGACCATGATCACGGCGTGGGCCAGGCCATGGTCGTGCAGCAGCGTGAATGCCCCCGCCCACACCAGCACCAGCCCCGGGACCAGCAGCAGCCAGGCCCGGAACGCCCGGTGGCGGCGGTAGCCCACGGTCAGGGTCGTCACGCCCAGGACGGTCGCGAACACCACGAAGGCCTGGTCGAAATCAATCCATCCACCCACGTTCAGCCCCAGCGCAGGCAGCAGCGCGAGCGCCAGCGGCAGCAGCGCGCAGTGCACCGCGCACAGGAACGAGGCCGCCATTCCAAAGCGGTCGGCCCTGCGCAGGCTGGAGTTGGTGATGGGCATGACTTTCAGCGGTTTCCGCTCTGAATTGAAACATTATAACATTCGGTTTTGATCCGCCAGCGTTTTTTCCGATGCCTTCTTTCCCCAGGTTCCGCCCCCTCTTCCCCGCCCTGCTCGCGCTCCTTGCCGGCCCGGCTTTTGCTGACAACCAGGACGATCCGCGCCATTCCGAACCCAAGGACCTGGATTCGGTGATCGTGCGCGCGAGCCCCCTGGCCAAATCCGCGGAGGACCTGACCCAGCCCGTGGAGGTGCTGGCCGGCGAGCGCCTGGACGAGATGAAGGCAGCCTCGCTGGGGGAAACCGTCAATCGCCTGCCGGGGATCCAGAGTTCGTACCACGGACCCGGCGTGGGCCGGCCGATCATCCGCGGCATGGACGGCGCCCGGGTGCAGGTGCTCAGCGACGGGCTGGCCTCGGGCGACGTGTCCACGGTGAGCGTGGACCACGCGGTCACCATCGAGCCGTTCCTGGCCAACCAGATCGAAGTGCTCAAGGGGCCGGCCACCCTGCTTTATGGCAGCGGCGCCATCGGTGGCGCGGTGAACGTGATCGACGGGCGGATCCCCGAAACCACGACCTTCGAGCCGCTGGAGGGCCGGGCGGAACTGCGCGCCGGCAGCGTCGCCGACGAACGCACCGGCATGGTGCGCCTGGATGGCACGGATTCCTCGGGCCGGCTGGTGTTCCACTTCGACGCCCTGCACCGCGAGACCGGTGACTACCGGATCCCCGGCTTCGCGGAAGCGGACGACGGGCACGGCGACGGCCATGCGCGCGAAGGCGCGCATGGGCGCCTGCCGCACAGCTTCCTGCGCACCGACAGCGCAGCGCTGGGCGCGTCCTGGGTGGGCGATCGCGGCTTCCTCGGCGCCGGATACAGCATGTTCAACTCGCGCTACGGCGTGCCCGGGCACGTCCACCCCGGCGACGGCGACGGCGACGGCCATGGCCACGACGACCACGACCACGCGCATGGCGACGACCACGGCGTGCACATCGTCATGGACCAGCGCCGCAGCGAGGTGCGCGGCGGCCTGGACGACATGGATGGTTTCGAAAGCCTGCGCGTGAAGCTGGCGCACAACGAGTACACGCACACGGAGTTCGAGGACAACGCGGTGGGCACCGTGTTCGACAATGACAGCGTGGAAGGCCGGGTGGAACTCGTGCACCGGCCGCTGGGCGGCTGGAACGGGGCCTTCGGGCTGCAGTTCTCGCGGCGCAAGTTCAATGCGATCGGGGCCGAGGCGTTCGTTCCCGACTCCAAGTCACGCGACACCGGCGTGTTCTGGATCGGCGAGCGCAGCTTCGACGGCGTCGACCTGGAGCTGGGCGCGCGCTATGACCAGGGCCGGATCGACCTCGTGCAGGGCCCCTCGCGCGATTTCGACGCCGCAAGCGTGTCGGCGGCGGCGCGATGGCACCTGGGGGACCGGCTGCACCTGTCGTTCGGGATCGACCGCGCCCAGCGTACGCCCACGTCGGAGGAGCTGTATTCCGATCGCCTGCACGTGGCCACCGGCAGCTACGAATTCGGCAACGCAGGCCTGGACAAGGAAACCGCCAACCGCGCCGAACTCGGGATGCACTGGCACCACGAAGACCTGCTGGTGAGCGCGTCGCTGTACCACATCGAATACGACGACTTCATCTACCTCGCGGAAACCGGCGTGGTGGACGGCGGGCTGCCGGCGCGGATCTGGAACCAGGCCGATGCGCGCTTCACCGGCGGCGAGCTGGACGTGCAGTGGACCGTGCTCGACGACGACCGCGGCCAGTGGACCGTTCGTGCATTCGGCGATGCGGTCCGCGCCCGCCTGGCCGGCTCCGGGACGCGCGAAGTGTCGTTCACGGTGCCGCATGGCAGCCACGGCCACGTGCACAGCGCGCAGATTGCGCTCAGCGGTCACCTGCCGCGGATTGCCCCCGCCCGCGTTGGCGCGGAAGTGCGGTGGCGTTCGGCCGATGATGCCTGGCGCGCCAACCTGGGCGCAGTGCGCTATGGCTCGCAGGACCGGGTTGCCGAGCACGAGAGCGAGTCGGAGGGCTACACGCTGGTGCACGCAGGTTTCGCCTGGCACCTGGATACGGCCGGCGGGAAAGCCTGGGAGCTGTTCGTGGACGGCAACAACCTGCTCGACGAAGAGGCCCGGCCGCACACCTCCTTCATCAGCCACCTCGCGCCGCTGCCGGGGCGCAACGTGACCGCGGGCGTGCGGGTGTTCTTCTGACGGCGCCTAGCCGGGCGCCGCCTCCGCCCGGCTGCAGGCGGCGCACAGGCCGTGGACTTCCAGCGTCTGCGCCTGCGGGGTGAAACCCAGCGCGCGGGCACGCGCGTCCAGCGACTGCACCACGCGCTCGTCCTCCAGTTCGGTGGCATCGTGGCAGTTGTCGCAGATCAGGAAAGGCACCGAATGCGGCCGGCTGCTGGGATGGTGGCAGGCGACGAAGGCGTTGATCGATTCCAGCCGGTGGATGAAGCCATTGGCGAGAAGAAAGTCCAGCGCCCGGTACACCGTGGGCGGCGCGATGGAACCCGGACCGCCGCCTTCGCGCACGCGATCCAGCAGGTCATACGCCTTCAGCGGGCGCTCGGCCTCGGCAATCAGGCCAAGCACGTAGTTGCGTATCGGAGTCAGCCGGAGTCCCCGCTTGCGGCACGCCGCCTCGACCGCGGAGACGAATTCCTCCGCGTCGTGGACATGGTGCTTGGGATCGGTGCAAACGCCGGGCATAGCCTGATGATGGTGGCAGGAACCCCCGGGCTCAAGCCGCGGGGATTTTCGCGATCGCCGCGTCGATCCTGCGCAGCGCCTCCGCGCGCCCGGCCAGGTACACCGTATGCCCGATGTCCGGGCTCACCTGGGTGCCGGTGATCGCCACCCGCATCGGCTGCGCCACCTTGCCCATGCCGACCTCCTGGGCCTCGGACACGGCCTTAAGCTGCGCCGCGATCGCCTCGGGGGTCCATTCATCCAGGGACTCCAGGCGCGCGCGGGCGTCTTCAAGCACCGGCCGCGCCTCCGGCTTCAGGTGCTTGGCCACCGCCTTGTCGTCGTATTCCTCCAGCGGCCGGTACCAGACCGCCGCGCGCTCGGCCATCTCGGCCAGCGTCTGCACGCGGTCGCGCAGGGCAACCACCACGTCGGCCGGAGCCGGCCCCGCGCCAAGGTCGAGCCCTGCCTTCTGCAGATGCCACTCCAGGTGCCTGGCAACGTCCCCGGGGGCATCGTTCTTCAGGTACTGCTGGTTGAGCCAGCCCAGCTTGGCCGGGTCGAGCCGCGCCGCCTTGGCATTCACGTCCTTGAGGTCGAACAGCCGCTGCATCTCCTCGATCGAGAAGACCTCCTGGTCGCCATGCGACCAGCCCAGCCGCACCAGGTAGTTGAGCAGCGCGTGCGGCAGGTAGCCGGCGTCGCGGTATTCCATCACATCGGCCGCGCCCGTGCGCTTGGACAGCTTGGCGCCGTTTTCGTCGAGGATCATGGGCAGGTGCGAGAACGCCGGCACCTTCGCGCCCAGCGCCTCATAGATGTTGATCTGCCGGGGCGTGTTGTTGACGTGGTCGTCGCCGCGGACCACGTCGGTGATGCCCATGTCGATATCGTCCACCACCACCGCGAAGTTGTAGGTGGGATAGCCGTCGGGGCGGAAGATCACCAGGTCGTCCAGCTCGCTGTTGGCGATCTCTATCACGCCCTTGACCTTGTCGTTCCACGCCACCGAGCCTTCCAGCGGGTTCTTCAGGCGGATCACCCGGTTGGGGTCGTCGCGGCGCGACTCGTGCAGGGCCGTGTCCCCGCTGCGCTCGCGCCACGCGCCGTTGTAGCGGGGCTTCTCGCCGCGTTCCATCGCCGCCGCGCGCATCGCGTCCAGCTCCTCCTTCGTCTCGTAGGCGCAATAGGCCTTGCCGGCGGCCAGCAGCTGCTCGGCCACCTCGCGGTAACGCTCCAAGCGCTGGGTCTGGTAGATCGGCCCCTCGTCGTAATCCAGGCCCAGCCAGTCCATCGCCTCGAGGATGGCGTCGATCGCCGCCTGGGTGCTGCGCTCGCGATCCGTGTCCTCGATCCGGAGCACGAACTGCCCGCCCGCGCGGCGCGCAGCCAGCCAGCAGTAGAGCGCCGTGCGGGCGCCGCCGATGTGCAGGTAGCCGGTGGGACTGGGGGCAAAGCGGGTGCGGACGGTCATGGCGGATGTGCAATTGAATGGGCGGCCCATTGTAGATGGCCCCTCGGCCCGCCGCGGCCCCCGTTATCATGTCGCGATGACAACGCTTTTCATCGCCGACCTGCACCTGGACCCGGACCGCCCGGAGATCACCCGCCTGTTCGGCGAATTCCTCGAAACCGGGGCGAAAGGCGCCGATGCCCTCTACATCCTGGGCGACCTGTTCGAATCATGGGTCGGCGACGATGACCCTTCCGAAGCCGGCGCTTTCGTCGCCGACGGGCTTGCCCGCCTCGGCGAATCGGGGGTCCCGGTCTTCTTCATGCACGGCAACCGCGATTTCATGCTCGGCCGCGACTACGCCGCCCGCGCCGGCATCCGGATCCTGCCCGACCCCAGCGTCATCGAGCTCTATGAGCGGCCGGTGCTGCTGATGCACGGGGACACGCTGTGCACCGGCGACGTGGAATACCAGAAGGTGCGCGCCCAGGTTCGCAACCCCGTCTGGCGCGAGCACATGCTCTCCCAGCCCCTGCAGGCCCGCCTTGCCTTCGCCCAGCAGGCCCGCGCCGCCAGCCAGGCGCGCCAGGGCGAAATGAAGAGCGCCGGCACCATGGAAACCATCACCGACGCCTCGCCGGATGCCATCGAGGAAACGTTCCGCCGCTACGGCATCAACACCCTCATCCACGGCCACACCCACCGCCCCGCCATCCACGAGCTCGACATCGGCGGCTGCCCGCATCGCCGCATCGTCCTGGGCGACTGGTACGAACAGGGTTCGGTCCTGCGCGCACATCCGGACGGCTCCTTCGATCTGGCAACGCTCTGAGCAAGGCCGTCAGGCCGACGACTCCGAGAGTTCACGCAAGGCGGCAAGCTCCTCTTCGCTGAAGCCCGCCGCCGCCCGCGCATCCACGTTGAACGGCCCGTGCAGCACCGCGCGCGCGTATTCCGCCAGCAGCTCCCGGAACTTCGGCTCCGGCGCAATGCCCGCCCGCTCGCAGTGCCAGTGGAACCAGCGGCTGCCCGCGGCGACATGGCTGACCTCTTCCTCCAGGATCACCTCCAGCACCGCCGCCGTCTCCCGGTCGCCCACCGACTGCAGCTTCACGATCATCCCCGGCGTCACGTCCAGCCCGCGCGCCTCCAGCACCCGCGGCACCAGGGCCATCCGTGCCATCCCGTCGTGCGCGGTCTTCTCGCACATCTCCCACAACCCGTTGTGCGCGTCGAAATCGCCATAGTCGTGGCCCATCGCCTGCAGCCGCTCGCGCAGCATCATGAAGTGCCGCGCCTCGTCGTCCGCGATCCGCACCCAGTCCGCGTAGAAGTCCGGCGGCATGCCGCGGAACCGGTAGGCCGCGTCCCAGGCCAGGTCCACCGCGTTCAACTCGATGTGTGCGATCGCATGAATGAACGCCGCCCGCCCCGCGGCCGAGCCCAATCCGCGCCTGGGCAGCTCGCGCGGATGCACCATGCGCGGCCTGGCAGGCCGGCCCGGCATGCGGATGGGCAACGGCGGCGGCGCCTGTTCCGGCAGCTCAAGCTGGCCCGCAGCGAACGCCGCCGCGTGGCGCCGGGTCAGCGCGATCTTGTCATCGACTTCCGCCGCGTCCAGGCATTCGCGCGCGGCTTCGAACAGCGTCGGCACCCCTGCCGGCCCGGTCACAGCGCCAGGCGGCGCTGGCGCTTGGCCTCATCCGAGCGCTGCTGCTTGATCTCGTCGAAGTACGCCGGATCCACCCCGGTCACGTACTCGCCGCTGAAGCACGAGGAATCGAACCGCATGCCCGGGAACTTGGGCCCCGCGACGGCCGTCTCCAGGTCTTCCAGATCCTGGTACACCAGCCAGTCGCAGCCGATCATCCGCTGGATCTCCTCCTGGCTGCGCTCGTGGGCGATGAATTCCTCGGGCGAGGGCATGTCGATGCCGTAGATGTTCGGATAGCGCACCGGCGGCGCCGCCGATGCCAGGTACACCTTGCGCGCCCCGGCGTCGCGCGCCATCTGCACGATCTGGTGCGAGGTGGTGCCGCGCACGATGGAATCATCCACCAGCAGCACCACCCGGTTGCGGAACTCCAGCGGGATCGCGTTGAGCTTGCGCCGCACCGACTTCCTGCGCTCGCCCTGCCCGGGCATGATGAAGGTCCGGCCCACGTACCGGTTCTTGATGAATCCCTCGCGGTACTTCACCCCCAGCACCTGGGCCAGCTCCAGCGCCGAATCGCGCGAGGTGTCCGGGATCGGGATCACCACGTCGATGTCGTGGTCCGGCCGCTCGCGAAGGATCTTCTCGCCCAGGGTCACGCCCATGCGCATGCGCGCCTTGTGGACCGAGATGTTCTCGATCATCGTGTCGGGGCGGGCGAAATACACGTATTCGAAGATGCACGGCGTCAGCGCTCCCGGCTCGGCGCACTGGCGGTGGTGCAGCTCGCCGTCGGCGGTGATCACCACGCCCTCGCCCGGCGCGACGTCACGCAGGCGCTCGAAGCCAAGGATGTCCAGCGCCACCGACTCCGAGGCCACCGCGTACTCGGTGCCCGCATCCGTGACCTTGCGCCCGAGCACCAGCGGACGGATCCCGTTCGGGTCGCGGAATGCCACCAGCCCCAGTCCCAGCACCACCCCCACCGCGGCATACCCGCCACGGGCGCGGCGATGCACGCCCTCCACGGCGCGGAAGGCCGACTCCGGATCCAGCTTGCGCTCGCGGTCGAGCTCGTGCGCGAACACGTTGAGCAACACCTCCGAGTCCGACCGGGTGTTGATGTGGCGCCGGTCCTGCTCGAAGATCTCGCGCCGCAGCGCCTCGGTGTTGATGAGGTTGCCGTTGTGCGCCAGGGCGATACCGAACGGCGAGTTGACATAGAACGGCTGCGCCTCGTCGGCGCCTTCGCTGCCCGCGGTGGGATAGCGGCAATGGCCGATCCCCATGTGCCCCCGCAGCAGCTGCATGCTGCGCTCGTCGAACACGTCGCGCACCAGGCCGTTGCCCTTGTCCACGCGCAGGGAGGTGCCGGCGGCGGTGGCGATGCCCGCCGCGTCCTGGCCACGATGCTGCAGGACGGTCAGGCCGTCGTACAGCGCGGGCGCGACCTCCGTGGTTCCAACGATGCCGATGATGCCGCACATGAAAGGGGTGTCCGGTGCCTGGGGAAGGAAAGGTGGAACGCCCGGCCACGGGGCCAGGCGCCGCGCCGGCGAGGCTCAGGGATGCGAGCGCACCATGCCGTCGATGCCGGTCCTTCCCTGGATCCGGGCCTTGAGCTGTTCGGCCTCGGCGCGCTCCAGCACGGGGCCGGCCTTGACCCGGGTCAGCAGGCCACGGTCGGTCTGCACGGTATCGGTAAACGCGGTAAACCCCATGCCGCGGAGCCGGTCGCGCATCGCGGTGGCCTCACCGGCGTTTGAAAATGCGCCGAGCTGGACCACGAAGCCCACGTCGGGCGCCGCCGCGGGCGCAGTGGCCGCGGGCTCCGGCTGCGCGGGCGCGGGCGCCTCGGCGGTACGTTCGGACGGCTCCGGCCGTGGCCGGGGCGGCTGCGCGTCGAGCGCCACCACCTCGGCATTGTTGGGCCCAACCTGCGCCGCACGCACACGCACGGCCTCGGCTTCGGCGCGGCTGGCGTACGGGCCGATATGGACCCGCCACACGTCCCTTCCCGCCACCTGCGCCCGGGTGCTGCTTGCCGGGAATCCCTCGCGCTCCAGGCGTTCAACCACGACGTCCGCGCTTTCGCCCTTGCCGTAGCTGCCAAACCGCACCGCGTAGTCGCCGCCGGCGGTCGTGGCCGGCAGCGCCGCGTCGGCTGCCACCTCCGCCTCGGCGTCGTCGGCGTCCGCGCGCTCGCCGGGTTCCTGGGGACCGGCGGGCTCGCCGGTTCCAGCGGCCACTTCATCGGCCAGCTGCGCGGCATCCGGATGCCGGGCGTCCGCGGTATCAACCGTCGGCAACGCTCCGTCTTCCGTCCCCGCGGCCCCGCGCTGCCGCGCACCCAGGCCGAGCGCGCCATCGTCGGGACGCGGCCGCGGCGCCACCAGCGGCAGGTCCCTGGTCACGGTGCCGGAGTCGCGCGGGCGCTCGGGCAGGTCCAGCGACAGGTCCGACACGCCGCTGTCGGGCGCGGGACCCTTCACCAGCATCGGCAGGAAGATCACCGCAAGCGCGACCAGCACGGCCGCGCCGATCAGGCGCTGTTTGAGTCGTGGATCCATCGGCGTCGTCAGGCGGCGGAGGCCCGGCGATTATACGCCCGGGCCCGGGCCGGCTTCTTAATGCCGCCCGTGCAGCAGTCCGAGCGCGGCCGCGGCCGTGTGGAATGAACCCAGCACCACGATCCGATCACCGGCCGAAGCCGCCGCGCGCGCGGCCCGGATCGCTTCCGGAACGCTGGCATGCCTGGCGGCGGACGCCGCCGCGGTGCCTGCCAGGCGCCCGGCAAGTGCATCCACCGCCAACCCCCGCGCCACGTGCTCCAGGCCCGCCAGGTGCCAGTCCTGCACCTGTCCGGACAATGCCTCCACCACGCCGGCCACGTCCTTGTCTGCCAGCGCCGCCAGGACCACGCGGGTGGACCCGCGGACCGGCGCGCTGTGCAGCCATGCAGCCACTTCCTGGGCGGCCTGGGGGTTGTGGCCAACGTCCACCACCACCTCCACGCCATCCAGCTCGAATGCCTCGAGCCTGCCGGGGATCCGCGCCGCCGCCACGCCACGCGCGACGGCCGGGTCGGACACCGGCGCGTCCAGCGCGCGCAGCGCTGCAATCGCGGCGGCGGCGTTGCGCAGCTGCGCCGCCCCCCGCATCGCCGGCACGGGCAGCGTCATCTCATGGCCAACATCGCGCCAGCGCCACTGGGTCGGGTCGAGCTGCGCGAACATGAAATCGCAGTTGGCGCGGATCGCCGACGCGCCGATGGCATACGCGTGGCGCAGGACGCTCGCCGGAGGGTCGTCCTCTCCCAGGATCAGCGGCTTCCAGGGCCGGGCGACGCCCGCCTTCTCGCGGCCGATCGCCTCGCGGTCCGCGCCCAGCCAGTCGCTGTGGTCCAGGTCCACGGTGGTCACCACCGCCACGTCGGCGTCCACGATGTTGGTCGCATCCAGGCGACCGCCCAGCCCGACCTCGAGCACAACGAGGTCCAGCGGCTGGCGCGCGAAAAGCCACAGCGCAGCCAGGGTGCCGTACTCGAAATAGGTGAGCGATACGTCTGCCGCCGATGTGCGGGCCGCCTCAACGGCTTCAAACGCCTCCACCAGGGCGTCGTCACTGGCCGGCCGACCATCGATGCGCACGCGTTCGCTGTAATGGAACAGGTGCGGCGAGGTATAGGCGCCCGTGCGCCACCCCTGCTCGATCGCGATCGCCTCGATGAACGCCACCGTCGACCCCTTGCCATTGGTTCCGGCCACGGTGATCACATGGCGCGCCGGCCGCGGCAGCTGCATCTGCCCGGTCACCGCTCGCACGCGCTCCAGGCCCATGTCGATGGACTTCGGGTGCCGGCCCTCGATCCAGGCCAGCCACTGGTCGAGCGTACGTTTCACAGCGCGCGGTGGACGGCCTCGCCGAACAGCGGGGTGTGGTGGGCGCAGTCGTTCAGGCGCACCACCTCGAGCCGGTCCAGGTCCGGGCCTTCGAGCAGGTTCAGGGTGGTCGGCGCCTGGCGGAAGCTCCACAGGCGCGAGAACGGAATGCCCAGGACCCGGCAGAGGATCACCCGGTTGACCGCGTCATGGGCCACCACCAGCAGGGTCTGCTCCCCGGTGAGCCCATCGACGGCCCGCGCCAGCGCGTCCCAGGCGCGATCGAACACGTCCTGCAGCGACTCGCCGCCGTCGGGCATGCGCACCGTATCGGGCTGCTCGCGCCAGGCGCGCAGACGCTCGGGATCGCGGGCGTGGATCTCCCCGGCCAGCAGGCCTTCCCAGCTGCCGTGGTTGATCTCCGCCAGCCCCGGATCCAGCTGCAGCCGGCCCGCGCGATCGGCGCCCAGCGCCAGTTCAGCGGTCACCCGCGCCCGCGAGAGCGGTGAAGCCACCGCGCGGTCGATGGGCAGCGATTCCAGGCGCAGGCCCAGCGACACCGCCTGCGCCTGGCCCACGGACGAGAGCGGGATGTCCTCCTGCCCCTGGTAGCGGCCTTCTGCATTCCACGCGGTTTCGCCGTGGCGGGCCAGCACGATCCTCATCGTCTTGCTCCCTCAGCGCTGCATCGGAGGCAGGTCGAGCTCCTCGAGCAGCCCGGGCGCCGGAAAGGCTTCCTGCATCACCCAGCGCATGTAGCGCTGGTCAACCGAAATGGTCCGGGTCATGTCGGCATCGAACACCCAGTTGGAACTCACCGACTCCCAGTTCATGTCGAACAGCAGGCCCACCAGTCGCCCATCCGCATCGAGCACCGGCGAGCCCGAGTTGCCGCCGGTCACATCCAGGTCGGACAGGAAGTTGACCGGCACCGAACGCAGCTTGCGATCCGCCAGCCCGCCGTGGCGCTTTTCCGCGATGGCATCCAGCAGCGGCTGCGGCGCGTCGAACGGCGCTTCGCCGGTGGCCTTGTCGGCGATCTCCTCAAGCCGCGTGAACGGCCGGTGCCGGGTGCCGTCCAGGCCGCGGTACCCGGTGACGTTGCCGAAGGTGATGCGCAGCGAGGAATTCGCGTCCGGGTACACGTGCCCGCCCAGCGCGCGCCGGTAGTCGGCCACGGCCTGCAGGTACACCGGGCGCGCCTGGAGGATCCGGCCCGCCCGCGCCTTGCGCTCGAGCTCCTGGCCCATGACTTCCGGCGTGACCGCCACCGCATAGGCGATGGCCGGATCGTCGCTGGATTCAAACGCACCCCGGTCGGCGGCCAGCCAGCGCGTGCGCCCGGACGCCTCGGTGAGGCTGGTGCCCGCCAGCCGCTCGAGCGCGGCTTCCACGGCTGCCTCGTCGTCCCCGCCGAGCCACTCGTCGATCGCCGCCACCCGCTGTTCGGGCGGCAGCGCCACATACTGCTGCAGCCAGTAGCGCTGCAGGATGCGGTCCATGCGGGGATGGTAGCGCCGGTCCATCTGGGCCACGGCGCCGGCGATCTGCGGCTGGTCGCGCTGCTGGTAACCCGGCTCACGGTCCGGATCCGGACGGGTGCGTTCGATCGCATTGCGATACAGGCGCATCGCCAGCCCGACCGTGCCGGTGCGGTGTAGCTGCGAAAGGATCAGGTCCCGCTCACGGGTGGCAGCGGCTTCGCTTTCGATCTCCACCAGCTCTGCGTAGGCGTCCAAAGCCGGCTGGCCGCCCTCGCCCTGGAGGCCCAGCCACTCCAGCACCGCGGTCTCCTCGGCGCGCTTGCGCGCGGCGGCGTCGATGCGGGCGAAGCCTTCCAGCTGGCCGTCGTAGTTCTTGGAGGTGTTGCGCCAGCCTCCCATGGTTGCGGCGTAACGCACCGCGATTTCCGGATCCGCACGCCCCTCGGCTTCCACCAGCTCGATCAACGCCTTGTAGTGCCGGCTGATGGCCGGATACGTCCACTGCTCGGTCTGCTCGAACTCGGCGGCAAGCGCGTAGCGGTTGGTGCGCCCGGGGTAGCCTGCGGCCATCACGAAGTCGCCTTCGCGCAGCGGCCGGTCGGAGAACCTCAGCCAGTGCGCGGGCTGGTAGGGCACGTTGTCCTCGTGGTGGTCGGCGGGCTTGCCATCCGGACCGACGTAGGCGCGGTAGAACGCGAAATCGCCGGTGTGGCGCGGCCACATCCAGTTGTCCACCTCACCGCCAAAATTGCCGATGCCGCCCGGCGGCGCGTACACCAGGCGCACGTCGCGGATCTCCACGTTGCGGAACAGGCGGTACTGGTTGCCGCCTCCGAACGCATACAGCTGGCAGCGATAGCCATCCTCGTGCTCGCAATCGGCCACCAGGCGCTTTTCAATGAACTCCAGGGCGCGTGCGCGGCCCACCGGATCGGGCGCCGCGTCAATCGCGTTCTGCACCTGGGCGGTGACGTCGCGGATGGAGTCGAGCACGAAGATCCGCGCGTTGGGGCCGGCACTCAGTTCGTCCTCGCGGCCGGCGGCGTAGAACCCGGAGTGCATCAGGTTCTCCTCCGGGGTGGAGTTGAGCTGGATGGCCCCGTAGGCGCAATGATGGTTGGTTGCCACCAGCCCGCCCGGCGAGACGAAGCTCGCGGTGCAGCCGCCCAGCGAAACCACCGCCCCCATCGGGTCGCCGGTCAGGTCGGCCAGCTGCTCCGGCGGCAGCCGCAGCCCGGCCTCTCGCAGGGGGCCTGCGATCTCCGGCAACTGCTGCGGCACCCACATGCCTTCGCCACCGCGGGCGGGGGAAGCGGCGGCCAGCGCCAGGGTGGCCAGCAAGGCGACGACGGGGACTGTTCGCATGCGTCTTTCCAGTGTGGACGTCAATCGGCAAGTCTACCCCGCGCGGGGTGCGGCGGAGCCCGGGGCAGCAGGCCCGCCGCGTATAATCATCGGCCCTCCCCTGCATATGGAAGACCGCCTGATGGGCCAGCCCAGCCAGATCCCCGCCACCATGCGCGCGCTCGTCAAGCGCGAAGCCTCCAAGGGCATGTGGATGGCAGAGGTGCCGGTTCCCGCGCCCGGCCCCAACGAGGTGCTGATCCGGGTGGAAAAGGCCGCGATCTGCGGCACCGACCTGCACATCTACCTGTGGGACGAATGGAGCCAGCGCACGATCAAGCCGGGGCTGGTGGTCGGCCATGAGTTCGTCGGCCGCGTCGCCGCGCTCGGGCCGGGCGTGAGTGGCTACCAGATCGGCCAGCGCGTGTCCGCCGAAGGCCACATCGTGTGCGGCCACTGCCGCAACTGCCGCGCCGGCAAGCAGCACCTGTGCCCCAACACCGTGGGCATCGGCGTCAACCGCGACGGCGCCTTCGCCGACTACGTCGTGATGCCGGCCAGCAACCTGTGGCCGATCCCCGACCAGATCCCCAGCGAGCTGGCGGCCTTCTTC
Organism: Luteimonas sp. JM171; assembly: GCF_001717465.1. Lineage (NCBI taxonomy): Bacteria > Pseudomonadati > Pseudomonadota > Gammaproteobacteria > Lysobacterales > Lysobacteraceae > Luteimonas > Luteimonas sp. JM171. Next base: position 123,096 of record NZ_CP017074.1, read on the forward strand.
GACCCGTACGGCAACGCCGCCCACTGCGCGCTGGAGTTCGACGTGGTCGGCGAGGACGTGCTGATCACCGGCGCCGGCCCGATCGGGGTCATGGCTGCCGGCATCTGCAAGCACATCGGCGCACGCAACGTGGTGGTCACGGACGTCAACGACTACCGCCTCAAGCTGGCCGCCGACATGGGCGCCACCCGGGTGGTCAACGTCACCAACTCCTCGGTCAAGGACGTGATGGCCGACCTGCACCTGGAAGGCTTCGACGTCGGGCTGGAGATGAGCGGCAACCCGCACGCCTTCAACGACATGCTCGATTGCATGTACCACGGCGGCAAGGTCGCCCTGCTCGGCATCCTGCCCAAGGGTGCGGGCATCGACTGGGACCGCATCATCTTCAAGGGCCTGACCGTGCAGGGCATCTACGGCCGGCGCATGTACGAGACCTGGTACAAGATGACCCAGCTCGTGCTCGGCGGGTTCCCGCTGCACAAGGTGCTCAGCCACCAGCTCCCCGCCGAAGACTTCCAGAAGGGCTTCGACCTGATGGAATCGGGCAAATCGGGCAAGGTGGTGCTCAACTGGAATTGATTCTCCAGGGAGGGTTCGTGCAGGCATTCGGCAAGCTGATCTCCGGCGTCTTCCTCGCGGCGTCGTTCCCGGCGGCTGCACTGGCTTTGACGTGTCCGGAACTGCCGGACCCGCCTGCCGAGGTGTGCATCGCTTCCGTACAGGGGCTGGCGTACGCTGACGAACGGGAGGACGCCCAGGCCGCCGCCCTCGCCCAGCAGGAGACGGCGGACCGGTTTGAAGCCCATTTCGGCCACCGGCCTCGTGGCGTCCTGGTCCTCAGCTCAACCTACGATGCAAACGCGGCCAAGGGTTTTGCCCGCGGGCTCGGGCTCGACTACGCCCTGGTCTGGCTGCCACCGTCCGAGAAACGGAAATTGACGGCCCGCGCCCTGCGGCGGTCCGGGCTCGATCGTGCCCGCGCGCGCCGCCTGGGCTCCCGGATGGCCGGGGCGGAACAGAACACGCTCAGGCATGAAGTCGGGCACATGATGTACCGGGCGGCATACTGGCCTGACGCCATGGACCCTCCCCGGCTGCAATATGGCAGTCCCGCGCCCGATTGGCTCGACGAGGCCGCGGCGATCCTGATGGAAACGGCCGAATCCCAGGGCGCGCGCGCAGGGCAGTTCCTTGCCGCGGCGCAGGCCTCCCCCAGGGGCATCCCCCCGCTGGCGGAATTCCTGCAAATGGAGCACCCCGTGCTTGCGGGCCCGGTCATGCGCCGGCTTGAACGCGGCGAGTCGACGGAATCCGGCGTGCAGTTGATGGTGAGCGATGACATCGACCTGGACGGCGTCACGACTTTCTACGGCCAATCCCTGCTGCTGGGCATGTTCCTGATCGAAGCAAGCGGCAACCCGCGGATCCTGGCGGAGATCAGCGCCGCCCTTGCCGAAGGCGCCTCGACTTCCGATTGGTTCAACAACGATGCCCGCCTCCATGGGCTTCCCGGGAACCTGGAGCTTTTGGAAGAGGCCTGGGAACAGTGGCTCCGTGACCTGCCGGCCCGGGCCTCCAACAACTAGACACACAGGAGAAACACCATGTCGGCCATCCAACGTTATTCCGACTCCCTCGAGGAGATCCGCGAACAGGGCCTGTTCAAGTCCGAGCGGATCATCACGGGGCCGCAATCGGCCGAGATCACCCTCGAGGACGGGCGCCAGGTTCTGAACTTCTGCGCCAACAATTACCTCGGGCTGGCGGATCATCCCGACCTCATCCAGGCGGCCAAGGACGCGCTGGATTCCCATGGCTTCGGGCTGGCCTCCGTGCGCTTCATCTGCGGCACCCAGGACCTGCACAAGGAACTGGAGAAAACCATTGCCGACTTCTTCGGCAAGGACGACACCATCCTCTATGCCGCCTGCTTCGACGCCAATGGCGGGCTGTTCGAGCCCCTGCTCGGGCCCGAGGATGCGATTGTCTCCGACTCGCTCAACCACGCGTCGATCATCGACGGCGTGCGCCTGTGCAAGGCCAGGCGCTACCGCTACGCCAACTGCGACATGGCCGACCTGGAGGCCCAGCTGAAGCAGGCGAAGGCCGACGGCGCGCGCACGATCATGATCACCACCGACGGCGTGTTCTCGATGGACGGCTTCGTGGCTCCACTGGACGAGATCACCGCGCTGGCGGAAAAGTACGGCGCGCTGGTGCACATCGACGAATGCCATGCCACCGGCTTCATCGGCGAGACCGGCCGCGGCTCCGCCGAGGTCAAGGGCGTGCTCGACAGGATCGACATCATCACGGGCACGCTGGGCAAGGCAATGGGGGGCGCGATCGGCGGCTTCACCACCGCCAGCGCAGAAGTCATCGAGATGCTGCGCCAGCGTTCACGCCCCTACCTGTTTTCCAACTCGCTGCCGCCGCATGTCGTTGCCGCGGGAACGAAGGCGTTCCAGATGCTTGACGCCGCCGGCGAACTGCGCGAACGCCTGCGTGAGAACACGGCCTACTTCCGCGAAAAGATGTCTGCGGCAGGCTTCGACCTCAAGCCCGGCGACCATCCGATCGTCCCGGTCATGCTGTATGACGCACCGCTCGCGCAGCGCTTTGCCGACCGCCTGCTCGAGGAAGGCATCTACGCAATCGGGTTCTTCTTCCCCGTCGTGCCCAAGGGCGAGGCCAGGATCCGCACCCAGATGAGCGCAGCGCATACACGGGAGCACCTGGACCGCGCCATCGACGCCTTCACCCGCATCGGCCGCGAGCTGGGCGTCATCGCCGGCTGAGCCGGCTCATTCGTCCTTGGCAGGCACCTCGCTGACCGGCAGCACGTCGGTCAGCGCGGGCGCGGCCGCGGTGGTGGCCGGCGCATCCGGATCCACGCGGCGCCCGGCGCTGTAGCCGTTCGCCTGCAGCCATGCATCAAAGTCATCGGCGGTCATGCGCTTGCCGCCCTGGGTCATGTTGAAGCGGAACGGGGTGTTGTCGAACTCCGTCTGCTTGACGTAGCCGGCGCCCGGGGTGGACAGGCAGCTTTCGACCTTCATCCGCAGCAGCACCTGGTCCAGCGACTGCGCCTCGCCATAACCGCGCGAGAGCACGGCCCCATGGCCGCGCGGACGATACTGGGGTGCCACCAGCTCCGGGGCCACGGGCGCAAGCGTCATCGGCGCCAGCGAAACCGCCGTGGTGGATGCAGCGCGGGAGCAATCCGACGCCGCGTGGGAAGCAAGGGGTGCTGCGGCCAGCAGCAGGACGGCGAAAGTGGCCTTGTACATGGTGGTATCCCCGGTGGAGGCGGAAGCAGTTTATTCGCCTGAAGAGTTGGCCGCAAACCCTTGTTTCAAAAAGATCCATTCAGAAAGCAGGAAGCCCGGCGCTGGGCCGGGCTTCCTGGTGTTGCGTGAGCTTTGGTCCGTCAGTTCTGGACGTTCAGCTCGGTGCGGCGGTTACGCGCGCGACCTTCCGGATTGTCGGTGCCGTCCGGGTTGGTGTTCGGCGCGATCGGGCGGCTCTCGCCGTAGCCGATCGGACCCTGCAGACGGCTGGCATCAATGCCGTTGCTGGTCAGGTAGTCGTACACCGCCTGGGCGCGACGCTCGGACAGGCCCTGGTTGTACTGCTCGGTACCGATCGAGTCGGTGTGGCCGGCAACTTCAACCTGCAGGTCCGGGTAGCGGCGCAGGATCTCGATCGCCTCGTTCAGGATCTGCACCGCGTCCGGGCGCAGGGTGGAACGGTCGAAGTCGAAGTTCACGCCGGTCAGATCAATGGTGATCGGGGCCGGCGGCGGCGGCTCGGCGGGAGCCGGCGGCGGCGGCGGCGGCGGCGGCGGGGCAACCGGGGCGGTCGGCTCCGGACCCAGCGGGATCACCAGGCCAACCTGGGCCACGACGTCGGTGAAGTAGCTCTCTTCCTGGTTGTGCGGGTAGCCTTCCCAGTCGCGCGAGCCGTTGGCCGCGTAGCTGTCGTCGTCAAAGTCGCCGCGCATGAAGATTTCGGCGCGAACCGCAACGCGGTTGCTGAAATCGCCCTGGATACCACCACCGATCTTGGCGGAGAAGTTGCCGTCTTCGCGCTCACCGGGCGAGTTCGGGTTCGGGTACGCGTCGTACTCCTCTTCGCTGCGCTGGTAGCCAACGCCGAACAGCAGGTACGGGTTCCAGCCGCGGCCTTCTTCGATGAAGTGGCGACGGAAGTCGAACGAGATGCCGTACTGGCTCCAGTTCAGATCCGGGTTCGAACCTTCCACGCTGTTGGCGCTGCGGAAATTCGGGTTCTGGTAGTTGAGCTCACCGTCCACCGACCACACCGGGCTGATGAACTTGCCCAGGCCCAGCGAGACCTGCGGCGCGTCGCTGGTGCGACGGTCCTCGTCCTGCATGTTGTAGCCCGCGCCCGCGGTGATGTACCAGCGGTCGTCGAACTCCTGCGCATTGGCCGCCGAGGCCAGGCCGAGGCCGCCTGCCAGCGCGGCACAGAGGAGTTTCATTTTCATCCGTAATGCTCCTTGATCAAGGGGGTAAAGCGTTTATTGCCTTTATTGGACTGCTTCAACGTCTTGCTTCAGGCCGCGCAGGCCCAAACGTCGTGGCACAGCCTAGGGTCAGGCGTGTGAAGACGGCGTTAACAGTAACATAACGCTTGGGACATTCCCCAGCTGTCACCCAGCCTCTGTTCAGCTGCGATAGAGCCCAAGATAGTCCTCCACCGCCAGCTGGTCCAGCGCTTCCGGGTTTTCGGCCAATTCCACCAGGCGTTTGGCCTGGGGCCCGGGCAAATGGGCGTGGAGTGCGTCGCGGTACTTTGCCAGCAGCAGCGGGATGCCTTCCTCCCTCCGCCGCCGGTGCCCAACCGGAAAATCCACCGTAACTTTCCCGGTCGCGGAGCCGTCGCGGAAAAAGACCTGCACGGCATTGCCGATGTAGCGCCGCGCCGGGTCATGGTAATCGCGGGTGAAGGACGGGTCCTCCCGGACCACCATGCGGTCACGAAGGGCATCAATGCGCGGATCCGCGGCCACCTCGTCGCCGTAATCCTCCGCGGTGAGGCGCCCGAAGATCAGCGGCACGGCCACCATGTACTGCAGGCAGTGGTCGCGGTCAGCATAGTTGGCGAGCGGGCCGGTCTTGTCGATGATCCGGATCGCCGCTTCCTGGGTGTGGATCTCGATCCGGTCGACTTCGTCCAGGCGCCCGCGCACCGCCTCGTGCAGGCGCATGGCGCACTCCACCGCTGTCTGGGCATGGAATTCGGCCGGCCAGCTGATCTTGAACAGGATGTTCTCCATCACGTAGCTGCCGAAGGGGCGCTCGAATTCAAACTCCCGCCCCCCGAAAGCGACGTCGCGGAAGCCCCATGTCTTTGCGGTCACCGCGCTGGGATACCCCACCACCTTCCGGTGCACCGCATTGAGGGCGTGGGTGACCGCCCGGCGGCAGGCGTCGCCGGCGGCCCAGCTCTTGCGGGGCCCGGTGTTGGGGGCGTGGCGATAGGTCCGCAGGACCCCGTTGTCGATCCACGAATGGGAGATCGCCGTGATCACCTCGTCGCGGGAGCCACCCAGCATCGCGGTCGCCACGGCCGTCGAGGCCAGGCGCACCAGGATCACGTGGTCCAGGCCCACGCGATTGAAGGCATTGCGCAGCGCATACACGCCCTGGATCTCGTGCGCCTTGATGGCCCAGCCCAGCACGTCGCGCATGGTGATCGACTTGCCTTCCTTGCGTGCCTGCCAATCGGCGACGGCCAGGATCGTGCCCAGGTTGTCGGAAGGGTGCCCCCACTCGGCCGCCAGCCAGGTGTCGTTGAAATCCAGCCAGCGCACCTGTGTGCCAATGTTGAAGGCCGCCTGCGCCGGGTCGAGCTCGAACCTCGTGCCGGGCACCCTCGCCCCGCCGGGGATCTCCCCACCCTGCACCAGGGGGCCCAGGTGCCGGACGCACTCATCGAACTTCATCGCCAGCATCGCGCAGGCCATCGAGTCGGCCAGCATCAAACGCGCGGTGGCCCAGGCCTCCTCCGATTCAATCCGGGCATCCAGCACGTAATCGGCGATTTCCGCCATTGAGCGGTCGGGTTCGGGTCGGGCGGCGGATCGGACATCCTGTGCGGTCATCGGGGCCTCCGGCTTCGGGTTCCGGGCCATGCTGCCTTCTTCCCCGTTACCGCGCGGTACAGGGCGGCCACGCCGCGCAATTAGAATGGCGCCCCCCCCTGCCGTCCGGTCGCCCGCCCTTTGAACGCACTCCCCCTCGCCGAACGCTGGGCGCGCCTGCTGCTCGGCCTGTTCCTGTACGGGATCGGGATCTCGATGATGGTCCGGGCCGGCATCGGCCTGGCACCCTGGGACGTGCTGACCCAGGGCATCACGATCCAGACCGGGCTGGCCTTTGGCCTGGTGACGGTGCTGATCGGGGTGGGCGTGCTGGTGCTGTGGATGCCGCTGGGCGAGCATTTCGGCATCGGCACCGTGCTCAACGCCCTCCTGGTGGGCCCCAGCGCCCAGCTCGGGCTGTGGGCGATCCCGGAGGCACAGGGGTTGATTGCCCAATGGGGGCTGTTTGCCGCCGGTCTCGTGCTGCTGGCTGCGGCCACCGGCCTGTACATCGGCGCGGGCTTCGGTTCTGGCCCACGCGACGGGCTCATGACCGGCCTGCACCGCCGGACCGGCTGGCCGATCTGGGTCGTGCGCACCCTGATCGAGACCGCCGTGCTGCTCACCGGATGGTGGCTGGGGGGCACCGTCGGCTGGGGAACGCTGGCCTTCGCCTGCTTCATCGGTCCACTGTGCGGCGTGTTCCTGCGCTGGTTGGCGCTGCCCCACCTCGCCCGCCCGGCCCAAGCTGAATAGGCGGAAAGTCAAGATCTTCCATTCAGTTGACGTTCGAAAACCGGCCATTAAGGTGCGCGCAGTCCGGGGTGGCGACGCCCTCCCGGGTTGCTCCAGGCTTCCGGCAAACCGGCCGGTCCGCCTGGCGCAGGGCACCAAGGCGCCATAGAGTCGCTGCCCTTCTTGTCGCGAATGCGTTCGCGAGCGTCCGGTGATGCCGGGTGCGCCCTTTCGCCATGCCGGCCTGCCTGATTGATGCGCCGCCCTCAGGGGAGCGCCAGGGCTCCGGCGCAACGAAGCAAGGAGTTGAAACGATGACACTGGGCTGGATCCTGTGGTTCGCCTCGCTGATGCCGCAGCCGGCCGCCGATTCGGTGTGCCTGGGCACCACCGTGTACCTGGAAGCCCGCAACCAGTCGCTGCGCGGCCAGCAGGCCGTGGCCGAGGTGGCCCTGCGCCGCCAGGAAAGCGGCCTGTGGGGCGATTCGATGTGCGAGGTCGTGACCGCACGCAAGCAGTTCGCGCCGGGGATCGTTTCCCACCGCATGCGCCTGCGCAACCACGACGCCCTCGCCCGGGCGATGACGGTGGCCGTGGAGTCGGAGCGCAACTGGGCGCTGCCGGCCGACCGGCGCCGCGAGGTGGTTCCGGGCGCCAGCCACTTCATGGCCCACGCCATCGCCGCGCCGGCCTGGCGCAACGCCTACCAGGTGGCGGTGATCGACGACCACACCTTCCTGCGCGTGCAGAACCTCAAGCCGCGCCGCGAGACCCCGTCGGACGCCTGAGCGGCCCTTGCGCCGCCGCGCACACGATCAGCGCGCGGTCTCTTCCGGCGGGACCCGCACCGCTCCTTCCATCAGCACCCGCGCGCTGCGGCTCATGACCGCCTTGGTCACCGTCCAGCGGCCGTCGTCCCCGCGCACTTCCGCGCCGACCCGCAGCGTCCCCGACGGATGCCCGAAGCGGACGGCGTCGCGACCGCCCCCGCCGGCCGCAAGGTTCACCAGTGTGCCCGGCACCGCCGCGGCGGTGGCGATCGCGACCGCGCAGGTTCCCATCATGGCGTGGTGCAGCTTGCCCATCGACATCGCCCGCACGTTGAGGTCGATGTCGGCGGCGGCAATTGCCTTGCCGCTGCTGGCGACGTAGTCGGCCGGCGGCGCCACGAAGGCGATCTTGGGCGTGTGCTGCCGCGAGGCGGCCTCTTCCGGCGAATGGATCAGGCCCATGCGCAGGGCGCCGGCGACGCGGATGGATTCAAGCTTTTGCAGCGCCGCCGGATCCTCGTTGATGGCCGGCTGGAGCTCCGTGCCGGTGTAGCCGATGTCCCCCGCGTTGACGAACACCGTGGGGATGCCCGCGGAGATCATCGTGGCCTGCAGGGTGCCCACGCCCGGCACTTCCAGCGTGTCCACCACGTTCCCGGTGGGGAACATCGCGCCGCCGTCGCCATCGTCGGAGGGATCCATGAATTCGAGCACGATCTCGGCGGCCGGGAAGGTCACCCCGTCGAGCTCGAAGTCCCCGGTCTCCTGCACCTGGCCGTCCACGATCGGCACATGGCAGACGATGGTCTTGCCGATGTTGGCCTGCCACACGCGCACGGCGAAGCTGCCGTTCTCCGGCAGCCGGCCGCGGTCGATGAAGCCGTTGGCGATCGCGAACGGCCCCACGGCGGTGCTGAGGTTGCCGCAGTTGCCCGACCAGTCGACGAACGCGGTGTCGATCGACACCTGGCCGTAGAGGTAGTCGACGTCATGGTCCGGGCGGGATGACTTCGAGATGATCACGCACTTGCTGGTCGACGAGGTCGCCCCGCCCATGCCATCGGTGTGCTTGCCGTACGGATCGGGCGAGCCGATCACCCGCATCAGCAGCGCGTCGCGCGCCGGCCCGGGGACCTGGGCGGCCTCGGGCAGGTCTTCGAGCCGGAAGAACACACCCTTCGATGTGCCGCCACGCATGTAGGTGGCCGGGATGCGGAGCTGGGGGGCGTGGGTCATGGCCACCTCAGGCGGTCTCCACGGCGGCTTCGCTGCCGGCCGCCGCCAGGAAATCCTGCGCGAACCGCTGCAGCACGCCGCCGGCGCTGTACACGTGGACGTCCTCGTCCGAGTCCAGGCGGCAGGTGACCGGCACTTCCACCCGCCCGCCGTCGCGGCGGTTGACCACCAGGGTCAGGGTGGCGCCGGGCGCCGGTTCGCCGATGACGTCGAAGGTCTCGGTGCCGTCGATGCCCACGCTCTTGCGGGTGGTGCCTTCCTGGAACTGCAGCGGCAGCACGCCCATACCGACCAGGTTGGTGCGGTGGATGCGCTCGAAGCCCTCGGCCACGATCGCCTCCACCCCGGCAAGGCGCACGCCCTTGGCGGCCCAGTCGCGGCTGGAGCCTTGGCCGTAGTCGGCGCCGGCGATGATCACCAGCGGCTGGCGCCGCTGCATGTAGGTCTCGATCGCCTCCCACATCCGGGTCACCTTGCCCTCGGGCTCGATCCGCGCCAGCGATCCCTGCCGCACCCCGCCGTTTTCATCGCGCACCATCTCGTTGAGCAGCTTGGGGTTGGCGAAGGTGGCCCGCTGCGCGGTGAGGTGGTCGCCGCGATGGGTGGCGTAGGAATTGAAGTCCTCCTCCGGCACGCCCATGCTCGCCAGGTATTCGCCGGCTGCGCTGGTGGGCAGGATGGCGTTGGACGGGGACAGGTGGTCGGTGGTGATGTTGTCGCCGAGCACCGCCAGCGGGCGCATGCCGCGCAGCGTGCGCGGCGCCGCCAGCGCCCCCTCCCAGTACGGCGGGCGGCGGATATAGGTGCTCTGCGGGCGCCAGTCGTACAGCGGGCTGACCTTGCGGCCGATGCCGGCGCGCGGCCGGAACATCGGCTCGTACACCTGGCGGAAGTGCTCGGGCTTCACGTGAGCGGCGACCATCGCGTCGATCTCCTCGTCGCTGGGCCACAGGTCCTTGAGGGTCACTTCGTTGCCATCGGCGTCCACGCCCAGAACATCCTTTTCGATGTCGAAGCGCACGGTGCCGGCGATCGCATAGGCCACCACCAGCGGCGGCGAGGCCAGGAAGGCCTGCTTGGCGTACGGATGGATGCGGCCGTCGAAGTTGCGGTTGCCGCTGAGCACGGCCACCGCGTACAGGTCGCGGTCGATCACTTCCTGCTGGATGGCCGGATCCAGCGCACCGCTCATGCCGTTGCAGGTGGTGCAGGCGAAGCCGACGATGCCAAAGCCCAGGCCTTCCAGGTCATCCAGCAGGCCGGCGTCCTGCAGGTACAGCTCGACCGCCCTGGAGCCCGGAGCCAGAGAGGATTTGACCCACGGCTTGCGCAGCAGCCCGCGCCTGCGGGCATTGCGCGCAAGCAGGCCGGCCGCGATCACGTTGCGCGGGTTGGAGGTATTGGTGCAGCTGGTGATGGCGGCGATGATCACCGCGCCGTCCGGCAGCTGGCCGTCTGCTTCCTGCGCGCGCGCGGCCTCCAGGTCGCCCGCGATCCCGCACTCTTCCAGCGCCGTGGTCGGCAGGCGACGATGCGGGTTGGACGGACCGGCCATGTTGCGCACCACGCTGGACAGGTCGAAGTGCAGCGTGCGCTCGTACTGCGCGTTGGCCAGGTCGCTTGCCCACAGGCCGGCGGTCCTGGCGTAGGTTTCGACCAGCCGCACCTGCTCCTCTTCACGGCCGGTCAGGCGCAGGTAGTCCAGGGTGTTGTCGTCGATGAAGAACATCGCCGCGGTCGCACCGTACTCGGGCGCCATGTTGGAGATCGTGGCCCGGTCACCCACGGTCAGCGCCGCGGCGCCCTCGCCGCGGAACTCGAGATACGCGCCCACCACCCGCTCGGCGCGCAGGAACTCGGTCAGCGCCAGCACGATGTCGGTGGCGGTGATGCCCGGCTGCGGCTTGCCCGTCAGCTCCACGGCCACCATCTCGGGCGTGCGCATCCACGAGGCCCGGCCCAGCATCACGCTCTCGGCCTCCAGCCCGCCCACGCCGATCGCGATCACGCCCAGCGCGTCCACGTGCGGCGTGTGGCTGTCGGTGCCCACGCAGGTATCCGGGAACGCCACGCCGTCCTGCGTGTACACCACCGGCGACATCTTCTCCAGGTTGATCTGGTGCATGATCCCGTTGCCCGGCGGGATCACGTCCACGTTCTCGAACGCCTCGGCGGTCCAGTCGATGAAGTCGAAGCGGTCGGCGTTGCGGCGCTGCTCGATCTCGCGGTTGCGGTTGAACGCGGCCGGATCCGAGCCGTCATGCTCCACCGCCAGCGAGTGGTCGACGATCAGCTGCACCGGCACCACCGGGTTCACCTGGGCCGGGTCCCCGCCGGCCTCGGCGATCGCATCGCGCAGGCCCGCCAGGTCCACCAGCGCGGTCTGGCCGAGGATGTCGTGGCACACCGCCCGCGCCGGGAACCACGGGAAATCCAGGTCGCGGCGGCGGTGGATGAGCTGGCCCAGGTAATCGTTGATGCGTTCCGGATCCGCGCGGCGCACGATGTTCTCGGCGTGCACGCGGGCGGTGTACGGGAGCGCATCCCAGGCGCCCGGTTCGATGGCCTCGACGGCCTCGCGGGCGTCGTACCAGTCCAGGCCGGTGCCGGGAAGGGGTTTGCGGTACTGGGTATTCGTCATGGCTTGCTGGCTGCAATGGCTGGCAGGTCCGGGGCGGCCGCGCGTGCGCGCTTCGCCCTGGACCGCGGGATGGGACGGCCGTCCCCGGCTCGGGGACGGCGAAGGAGACGTCAGTCGCGCTCGTCGATGGGCACGAACTTGCGGTCTTCGGGCCCGGTGTAGTTCGCCGAGGGGCGGATGATCTTGCCGTCGATGCGCTGCTCGATGACGTGCGCGCTCCACCCCGCGGTGCGCGCGATCACGAACAGCGGGGTGAACATGGCGGTCGGCACGCCCATCATGTGGTAGCTCACGGCGCTGAACCAGTCGAGGTTCGGGAACATCTTCTTGATGTCCCACATCACCGATTCCAGGCGCTCGGCGATGTTGTACATCTTCATGCTGCCCTGCTCTTCTGAAAGCTCGCGCGCGACCGCCTTGATCACCTCGTTGCGCGGATCGCTGACGGTGTAGACCGGGTGGCCGAAACCGATGATGACTTCCTTGCGCGCCACCCGCTCGCGGATGTCGGCCTCGGCCTCGTCCGGGGTCCCGTAGCGCTTCTGGACCTCGAAGGCGACCTCGTTGGCCCCGCCGTGCTTGGGCCCGCGCAGCGCGCCGATGCCGCCGGCGATGCACGAATGCATGTCGCTGCCGGTGCCGGCGATCACCCGGCAGGTGAAGGTGCTGGCGTTGAACTCGTGCTCGGCATAGAGGATCAGCGAGGTGTGCATCGCCTTGACCCAGGATTCCGGTGCCGGCTCGCCGTGCAGCAGGTGCAGGAAGTGGCCGCCGATCGAGTCATCGTCGGTCTCCACGTCGATGACCCGGCCGTTGTGGCTGAAGTGATACCAGTACAGCAGCATCGAGCCCAGCGAGGCCATCAGCTTGTCGGCGATGTCGCGCGCGCCCGGGTGGTTGTGGTCGTCCTTCTCCGGCTGCACGCAGCCCAGCACCGAGACGGCGGTGCGCATCACGTCCATCGGGTGCGCCGACGGCGGCAGCTCCTCCAGCGCGGCCTTGACCGCGGCCGGGATCCCGCGCAGGGACTTCAGCTTGGCCTTGTAGGCGCGCAGCTCGGCCTTGTTGGGCAGCTTGCCGTGCACCAGCAGGTGGGCGATCTCCTCGAACTCGCTGGTGCGGGCCAGGTCGAGGATGTCGTAGCCGCGGTAATGCAGGTCGTTGCCGCTGCGGCCCACCGTGCACAGCGCGGTGTTGCCGGCGGCGGTGCCGGACAGGGCGACGGACTTCTTGGGCTTGAAGCCGGGGGCCTGGGGGGTCTCGGTCATGTCGGATCTCCGGTCAATGCGTATGGCCGCGGAGCCCGGCGGGCCCGCGGCGTGGATCACTTCTTCGAGAACAGCGCGTCCAGGCGCTGCTCGAACGCGTGGTAGCCGATGCGCTCGTACAGCTCCTCGCGGGTCTGCATGGAATCAACCACCGCCTTCTGGTGGCCGTCGCGGCGCACCGCGGTATACACCGCCTCGGCGGCCTTGTTGGCGGCGCGGAACGCCGACAGCGGGAACAGCTGGATCGCCACGCCGGCCGAGGCCAGTTCGTCGCGCGAGAACAGCGGGGTGGCCCCGAACTCGGTGATGTTGGCCAGCACCGGCACCTTCACCGCGTCGACGAATTTGCGGTAGGTATCCAGATCATGGGCGGCCTCGGCGAAGATGCCGTCAGCGCCGGCTTCCACGCAGGCCAGGGCGCGCTCGATGGCGGCGTCCACGCCTTCCACCGCGATCGCGTCGGTGCGCGCGATGAGGAAGAACTCCGGATCGGTCTTCGCATCCGCCGCCGCCTTGATGCGGTCAACCATCTCGCCCTGCGACACGATCTCCTTGCCCGGGCGGTGGCCGCAGCGCTTGGCCCCCACCTGGTCCTCGATGTGGCAGGCGGCGGCGCCGGCCTTGATCAGGCTCTTGATGGTGCGCTCGATGTTGAACGCGCTGGGACCAAAGCCGGTGTCGATGTCCACCAGCAGCGGCAGGTCGCAGACGTCGGTGATGCGCCGGGTATCAACCAGCACGTCTTCCAGGGTGTTGATGCCCAGGTCCGGCATGCCCAGCGAACCGGCGGCGACGCCGCCGCCCGACAGGTAGATGGCACGGAACCCGGCGCGCTGCGCGAGCAGGGCGTGGTTGGCGTTGATGGCGCCGATGACCTGCAGCGGCGACTCTTCGGCAAGCGCGGCGCGAAAGCGCGCGCCGGCGGAGGCAGTGTTCATGGGAACTCCTTCAGGCAGGCGGCGGGCGCCCGCGGACGGCATCAATCTCTCACCAATCGACCTGTTGATCAATCTTGACCCCATCGATCAATATGTCGTCATGGACGAGCCCTTCATTCCCGCCGCGCGCGCCTGCGAGCTGCTCGGCATCAGCCCGGCCACCCTGTACGCCTACGTGAGCCGCGGGCTGGTGCAGTCGCGCCCTGGCCCGGACCATCGCAGCCGGGTCTACCGCCGCAGCGACATCGACAAGCTGCTGCAGCGGAAGCGCGCGGGCCGGGGCGCGGCCCGGGGCGCGGCGCAAAGCCTCGACCGCGGGCTGCCGGTGATGGAGACCCGTATCTCCCAGATCCGGCCGGACGGCCCTTGGTATCGCGGACAGTCCGCGGTGGCGCTCGCCCGCGAAGGTGCCACGCTGGAGGACACCGCCCGGCTGCTGTGGGACTGCGAAGGCGATGATCCGTTCGACCGCCCGCTGGCCGGCGAGTGGCCGGACACCGTGCGGGCAGTGGCCGGCGACGAGCGGCTGCCGCCGCTGGAACGCGCGATGGCCGCCATCCCGCTGCTGGCGCTGGAGGTCCGGCACTCGTTCAGTGCGTCGGCGAGCGTCAGGCGCGGGATTGCCGCCGACCTGCTGCGCCAGAACGCCGCGCTGGTGGCAGGCGTCTCGCCAGGCGATGCGCCGGTGCACCTGCTGCTCGCGCGGCACTGGAAGCCGCGAGATCCGCGCTTCGCCGACCTGGTGCGCGCGGCCCTAGTGCTGTGCGCCGAACACGAGCTCAACGTGTCGGCCTTCGCCGCACGCGTGGTGGCCTCCACCGGAGCCCATCTGCACGCCACTGTCTGCACCGGCCTGGCGGCGCTCTCCGGGCCGCGCCACGGCGGCGCGACCGCGCGCGCCCATGCGCTGGTGGCCGAGGCGCTCGCCGCGCCCTCGCCCGCCGACCATGTCGCCGCCCGCTGGCAGCGCGGCGACGACCTGCCCGGCTTCGGCCATGCGCTGTATCCCGACGGTGATCCGCGCGCGGCGGCCCTGCTGGAGATGCTCCGGGAAGCGCGCGGCCGGAGCCCCGCCATGCGCGGCCTGGAGCAGGTCATCGCCGCCGCCGGGGAGGCCAGCGGCCAGCGCCCCAACATCGACCTGCTGCTGGCCGCGCTGTGCCACGTGCACGGGCTGCCGGCGGCGCCGGCGCTGGTGATGTTCGCGGCCGGCCGGCTTGCCGGCTGGCTGGCGCACGCGCTGGAGCAGCAGGCGTCGGGCCGGCTGATCCGCCCGCGCGCGCGCTATGTGGGCGGAGAGCCCGCCGCGGCGGGACCGGATCCGGCCGGCCCCGCCGCGGTGGACTGAGTCCGCGTCAGCCGCCGGCCTCGCGCGGCCCCGCGTCACGCACGTAGCGGTCGAACCACTCCAGCATTTCCGCCACGAAGTGCTCGTTGGATTCCTGCGCCGTGTACCAGTGCGGTTCGAACGGCAGCATCACCAGGCGTGTGGTGCCACCGTTGCCGCGGATGGCCTGGAACAGGCGCGGGGACTGCAGCGGCTCGGTGCCCGGGTTGGCATCGTCGGAGCCGTGAACCAGCAGCAGCGGCTCATCGACCTTGTCCGCATGGAAGAACGTGGACGCCTGCGCGTAGACCTCGGGCGCAGCCCAGAACGAACGCCGCTCGTTCTGGAAACCAAACGGCGTGAGCGTCTTGTTGTAGCCGCCGCTTGAGGCCACCCCGGCGCGGAACAGATCGGTGTGCGCCAGCAGGTTGGCCGCCATCAGCGCGCCGTGGCTGTGGCCGGTCACGCCGATCCGCTCCGGGTCCACCACCCCCAGCTCCGCCGCCTTGGCCACGGCCGCCTCCGCGTTGGCCACGAGCTGCTCCAGGTAGGTGTCGTAGGCGTTGCGCGGGTCGCCGACGATCGGGAACGCCGCCTCGTCGATGATGGCGTAGCCGGCCAGCAGCAGCATCTGGTGTTCGCGCAGGCGGGTGAAGGTGTACTCCGAGCCGCTGACCTGGCCGGCAGTTTCCGCCTCCGCGTAGTCGTACGGATAGGCATACAGCACCGCCGGCACGCGGGTGCCTTCCTGGTAGCCGGGTGGCGTGTAGAGGGTGAAGGAAAGCTCCACCCCGTCCTCGCGGGTGTAGGTGACCAGCCGCTTGGCCACGTCGCGGACCAGCGGCGCCGGGTCGGGGAAGCGCGTGAGCTGGATGGCCTCGGACGCCACGACCGCCTCGCCGTCCGCCGGCGCCGGCACGGCGCCGCGCAGTTCGCGCAGGAAGAGGTTCGGGGGATCCACCGGCGTCTGGTGCCAGGTCAGCAGCCGCGAGGAATCGCCGTTGATGAAGCCGACGAAGTATTCGTACGCATCCGGGGCGCTGCGGAACTGGCGGGTGGTCTGTCCGCTGGCCAGCTCGAACCGGTCCATGAACGGACGCGATCCCTGCGGCGTGGCGCCGTCGCCGGAGAGGAACAGCGCGCCGTCTTCCTCATGCAGCACGTAGCTGCCATTGGGCAGGCGCTGCATGCGCGGGCTGCCCGGGTCGGCGTAGCGCTCCTGGACGGAGCGGTCCCACAGCACGCGCGGCGGCTGCGCCGGGTCATCCAGGTCATGCAGCCGCGTCGTCAGCCAGTTGCGGTTGGCGTCGTATCCGTACACCAGCGCGCGGCCGCCGTCGGCAAACCAGAGCGTGCCGGCCAGCCGCTCCGGAAGCCTGGCGATTTCGCGGGCCTCGCCGGTGAACGGAGCCGCCAGGGTCATCAGGCGATCGCGCTCGGGGACCTCGTTGTTCCAGTCGCCGCCATCAAGCGCTTCGGTCCAGATGAGCGTTGCGGGGTGGTTGGCCCGCCACCCGTGGCTGCGCGGGCCGGTGGGAACGCCCCGGACCGGCACGCGGTCGGCGACGGGCAGTTCGGCGAGCACCCGCGAATCGCCCGATTCCAGATCCAGCACCACCACATCGTGCGCGAAACGCTGCCAGGTGGTGACGTACGAATACGGGCGCTTGAGCACCTGCAACAGCACGTGGCGCCCGTCCGGTGCGGCGTCCACCCGTCCGATGGCGGCCGCTTCGCCCACCGGTGAAACGGCTCCACTGGAGGCGTCGACCACCGCAAGCCGGGCGGTGGCGTAGTGCTGGAACAGCGCTTCATCCTCGGGGCTGGAAAGCGTGTCGCGGGCTTCATAGGTGCTGCTTTCACCGCCACCGTCGGTGGCATCGGTGATCTGCGGCCCGGGCGGGACCTGGGCGCGCTCGGGGGCCGGACCGAGGTCGGCCGGCACCAGTTTCACCAGCAGCCGTTCGCTGCCGCCCAGCCATTGGACCGTGCTGTCGAGGATCGGGTTGAGCTGTACGCCCTCCACCCGCCGCACCTGGCCGCTCGCGGCCTCGCCGATCCACAGTTCCACGCCCTCGGCGGTGGTGTTGTCGAACACGAAGCGCTGCCCGTCCGGCGACCAGTCCGGGGAACCGGGGCAGGCGCCCTCGGGCAGCTGCACCGGCGTTTCCACACCGGTCGCCAGCTCAAGCAGGCTGAAACCCTCGACGCAGGTGCGGATGCCATAGCCGCTGCTGCGGTCGTGGCGGCTGTGGCTGGCGGGAATGATCCGCACGCCGGCCAGCCTCAGGTGGGGTTCGGCCACGCGGCTGATCGAAGGGTTGGGCGCGCGCTGCAGCAGCAGCGCGCGTGTGCCGCTCGAATTGATCATGGGCACGGGGTTCAGCGACGCGCGCATCACGCCCAGGATGGGTTCGGGCGGCTGTTTGTAGGTTCCGGCCGCGCCTTCCACGCTGCTGGCGCAGGCATCCGATGCCATTCCCCATCCGGCCACCAGCAGGCACGCCGCCATCGCGGCGCCTGCCACTCCAAAAGATCGTGCTTCCCGCATTCCCGCTCTCCTCGTTCCGGCCTCCCGTGGGCCGCTCCCCTGCTTCTACACGCCAGACCCGGATTCCTTCATCCCGCCGGGCTCGGCTAACCTCGCTCCCGGTGGCAGCACCCACCGCAGTTCCTTACCGAGGTTAGCCCATATGCCGATCCGCCCCCGTTCGATCCTGCTGGCGCTCATCCTTGCCGGCACCGCCGCTTGCGCAAGCGCCGCGCCGGCGGCGACGCCCGCCGCGAACGCGCCGGAACAGGAAGCTCCGCTCACGCCCGTGCCGGCCCCAGCAGCGTGGCTGGACGATCTGGAAGCGCTGTATGACAGCGACCTGCGCGTCGACGGCCTCGAGCAGCGGACGTTTTCGCCGGAGCACTGGTGGCAGCGCGTCATGCCGCTGATCGATGGCGCGGACGGATTCCTCATCGAGGAGATCGGCAGGAGCGCCGAGGGCCGTCCGCTGCGCCACGTGGCCTGGGGCGAAGGCCCGACCCCGGTGCTGCTGTGGTCCCAGATGCACGGCGACGAGAGCACGGCCACGATGGCGCTCGCGGACCTGTTCCACTTCCTGGGTGCGCATCCGGATCATCCGCTCGTCGCGAAGCTGCGGACAAACACCACGCTCCACTTCTTTCCCCTGGTCAATCCGGACGGCGCCGCGCGCTTCCAGCGGCGCAACGCGCAGGGGATCGACATCAACCGCGACGCGCGGGCGCTGGCCACGTCCGAGGGGCGTGCGCTGAAGGCGCTGCGCGACCGCATCAAGCCGGACTTCGGCTTCAACCTGCACGACCAGCGCCCCGGCTACCGCGCCGGCGACAGCGACCGGGGCGTGGCCATTGCCCTGCTCGCGCCCCCGTTCGACGAAGCACGCGGCATCAACCCGGTGCGCCGGCGGGCCATGGAAGTCGCGGCGGTGATGCGGGTGGCACTTGAGCCGCGCATCGGCGGCCACATGGCGCGGTGGGATGACACGTTCAACCCGCGCGCCTTTGGCGACATGATGACCGCCTGGGGCACCAGCACCGTGCTGGTGGAGTCGGGCGGGATCGAGGGCGACCCGGAAAAGCAGGCGGTGCGGCGGCTGAACTTCCTCGGGCTGGTGGCCGCGCTGGATGCCATCGCCACAGGGTCCTACCAGGGGACGCCGACCGGCCTGTACACCGGCCTGCCCGAAAACGGCAGCGTCTGGCCCGACCTCAAGATCACGGGCGCCACGCTTGCGGTCCCCGGCAGTCAGCCGGCCCGCGCCGACGTGGTGGTCGAGTTCCGCCATGCGCTTGCCGGGCGCGACGGACGCATCCGCGACATCGGCGACCTGGCCGACGCCCCCGCCCGGCACGTGGTCGATGCCAGCGGCCTTTTCATCGTGCCGCTCGAAGACGCTTCGAAGGGCACCCCGGCTGCGTTCGCCACCGGCGTGCCGGCGCGCTTTGCCCTGAGCCGCGACGCGGACGGCCAGGACGTCGTCTGGACCCTGGACCGGGACGCGCCGCCGGGCTTGCTCCAGCCGGACGCGGGGCTCACTCCGGGTGCGGCCCGGACCCCCCGCCAGGCCGCGCCTGGGCAATGGCCCGGCGCGCATCCTCCAGCGCGGCCGGGTCATCCAGGGTCGACAGGTCACCTGGATCGCGATCCTCCGCCAGCGCCTGCAGCGAACGCCGCAGCAGCTTTCCCGACCGGGTCTTGGGCAGCGCGCTGACCACGTACACCTGCGCCGGCCGCGCCACCGCGCCGAGCTGCTGCGTCACCGCCTGCAGCATCTGCTCGGCGATCTCCGCATTCCGGTGGCCATCACCCTGCTGCCTGAAGGTGGCGAACACCACCGGCACCTGTCCCTTGACCTCGTCGTGCACGCCGATCACTGCGGCTTCGGCCACGGCCGGATGGCTGGAGACCGCCTCCTCGATCTCGCGCGTCCCCAGCCGGTGGCCGGCGACGTTGATGACGTCGTCGGTGCGCCCGAGGATGTACGTGTAGCCGTCGTCGTCGCGGATCGCCCAGTCCAGCGAGCTGTACAGCAGCTCGTTGAAGTGGCTGAAATAGCTGGCGATGAAACGCTCGTCGTTGCGCCACACCGTGCTCATGCAGCCCGGCGGCAGCGGCGGCTCGATCACCAGGACGCCTTTCTCCCCGGCCGGCGCATCTTCGCCCGTGACCTCGTTGATCACCCGCAGCCTGTAACCCGGGCTGGGCAGCCCCGGCGAGCCGAGCCTGACCGGCTTCATGTCCAGCCCCGGCATCAGCGTCAGCACCGGCCAGCCGGTCTCGGTCTGCCAGTAGTTGTCGATCACCGGCTTGCCCAGCACGTCGGAGATCCAGCGCGCGGTGGGCTCGTCCAGCGGCTCCCCGGCCAGGAACAGGTGCTCCAGCTTCGACAGGTCGCGCCCGGTGATGTGGGACGGATCGGACTTCTTCAGCACCCGCAGCGCGGTGGGGGCGGAAAACATGGTGCGCACGCCGTAGCGCTCGCACAGCTCCCACCAGATGCCCGGGTCCGGCCGGGTCGGCAGGCCCTCGTAGATGATCGACGTGGCGCCCGCGATCAGCGGGCCGTAGACGTTGTAGGAGTGCCCCACCACCCAGCCGATGTCGGAGGTGGAAAACATGACCTGCCCGGGCCGGATGTCATAGATCGCCCACATCGACAGCGCCAGTGCCACCGCGTAGCCGCCCACGTCGCGCTGCACGCCCTTGGGGGTACCGGTGGTTCCGGAGGTGTAGAGGATGTAGCTTGGCTCGTTGGATTCCAGCCACTGCACGGGTACCTGCGCGCCTTCGTGGGCGGGTCGCAGGTCCGCATAGTCCAGGTCGCGGCCGGCCTGCTTCGGCACCTCCGCCAGGCCGCGGCTGACCACCAGCACGTGCTCCGGGGGGTGCGCGGCACGCGCCAGCGCTTCGTCCACCAGCGGCTTGAAGGGGATCACCTTGCCGCCGCGGCTGCCCGCGTCCGCGCACACCAGCACCCTGGGCCGGGCATCGTCGATGCGCAGCGCGAGGTTCTTTGATGCGAAGCCGCCGAACACCACCGAATGGATCGCCCCGATGCGCGCGCAGGCCTGCATCGCGAAGACCGCATCCACCGTATGCGGCATGTAGATCACCACCCGGTCGCCCTTCCCCACGCCCAGGGAAACCAGCACGGCCGCGAACGTGTTCACCTCGCGATGCAGCTCGCGGTAGGTGACTTCCCGGACGCTGCCGGTTTCGGTGGAATAGCCCACCAGCGCCAGCTGCCCGCCCCGCGCGTCCAGGTGCCGGTCGACCGCGTTGTGGCAGAGATTGGTCTCTCCGCCCACGAACCATCTGCGGAACGGCGGATTGGAGTAATCGAGGATCTGTTGCGGCGCCCTGTTCCAATGGATGGCTTCCGCCTGTTCGGCCCAGAAGGCCTCCGGCTCCTCGACCGAGCGCCGGTAAACGTCTTCGTAGCGCATGTCCGCCTGCCCTCCCGCGGTTTGCGCCAGCCTAATGGCCACGGGACGGCCCTTGCATCCAGACCTTGGTCTACACCGGGGTGCCGCCCGGGCTAGCGGGATGCGCCCCCGGCCATCGGATCGCCCCCGGGGGTCACCAGGTGGACCTTGACCGTCTGGTGGGGCGCCCCGTGGGCAGCCCCGGGTTCGGCGTCGGCGTCCGCCGGGGCCGGCGCAACGGTTGCTTCCGGTGCGGAGGCGGCGCTGACCCGGCGCACGGCGCGCTCCCGCGGCTGCCATGGGGCGCCGAGCTCGTCGGCACTGGGCGCGGCGTATACCCCCACCAGCCCGAGCGCGAGTTCACCGGCGTCCATCCACTCCTGCAAGCCGGTGCCCCAGCGGCTGGGACGGGGCGCGGCCGGTAGCTTCCCGTGGCCAACCAGCAGGTGGGGACCATCCAGCTCCCCGGGTTCCCGGTAACCGAACCAGCCACGCCGGTCACTGCCGCTGGCAATCGCCTCCAGCAGCCTGCGGCTCCCTCCCTGTGCCTCCGGCCACAGCAGCGCACGGCAGCGGTTGAGGTCGGTCGTCCAGCCGCTGTCGGTGTCGACCACCGGAAGACCCGGGAAGCGCTGCTGCATGTCGGCCATGGCCAGCACGAAGGCCTCCTTGGCCGGCGCGCCGTACATCAGCCCGCGCTGATCCAGCTGCGCCCAGGGGCCGGAGAGCAGCAGCCACGGCGGCGGCCCGGGCGAGCCGGCCGGCCCCGCGCAGCCATGCGGCCCGCCCTGCGCCTGCCGCCGAAACAAACAGACGAACCGCGAGCAGTGCGGCCGGCGCCACGAACGGCGCGTAATAGCGCTGCTGGATGACGGGCGGCGCGTATTCGGCCAAAGACACACTCCCCAGGGTGAAATAGGACACCGGCCACGCCCAGAACCCGGCGATGACCCACCATGCAGCCATGTCCCGAGGCGAAGGCCACCTGCCGGCGACGGTTGTCGTCCAGGATCATCCTGCACAGCAGGTACAGCGCGAGCGCGATGAAGAAGGCCGAGCCGAGGTCGGGCATCAGGGCGCCCGAATACAGGAACAGCGCCAGCTGGGCCAGCGCGGGCAGGGCCGCCAACAGCGCGCCCGCGAACGGGAAGAACAGGCGCGCAAGCGCGTAGGCCATGATGCCCAGGCCCACGTAGAACAGCGGATAGATCGCGATCGCCCAGTCGATGCTCCGGGTCGCGGCGTACATGGCCGCGGCCGGGATCAACAGCGCGACCCGGCGTTCGGCCAGGGACGCGGTGGAAATGTCCTCGCCAACCGCAATCCGGATGGCGCCCAGGAGGTAGCGCGTATCGTCGCTGCAGTACAGGCCGGTGTAATAAAGCCAGGCGATCGCGACCGCAATCGCGGCGACCGCGCCCGCGGCCGCGATGTCCCGGGTCCGCCCCATCACGGACCCGGTCATCGTCCTGCGGCGCGCAGGCCTGGGTGGTGGAGCCGGAGGCCTTCCAATGGCCCTGGACCCGTCAACCCAGCAGGTGCGCCACGCCGGCGCGCTCCTCTTCGAGTTCGGCCAGGGTCCGGTCGATGTACTTCTGGCTGAAGTCGTCGATCGGAAGGTCCTTGACCAGGGTGTATTCGCCGTTTGCGGTGGTCACCGGGAAGCCGAAGATCACGCCCTCGGGGATGCCGTAGCTGCCGTCGGACGGCACGCCCATGGTCACCCACTTGCCGTTGCTGCCCAGCACCCAGTCACGCACGTGGTCGATGGCGGCGTTGGAGGCGGAAGCGGCGGACGACTGGCCGCGCGCCTCGATGATGGCGGCGCCGCGCTTGCCCACGGTGGGAATGAAGGTGTTGGCGTTCCAGTCCTGGTCGTTGATCGCCTCGGCAACGGACTCCCCGTCGGCGGTGGCGAAGCGGTAATCCGGGTACATGGTGGGGCTGTGGTTGCCCCACACCACCAGCTTCTCGATGCTGCCCACGGGCTTGCCGAGCTTCGTGGCCAGCTGGCTCAGCGCGCGGTTGTGGTCCAGGCGCAGCATGGCGGTGAAGCTCTGCGGCTTGAGGTCCGGGGCCGACTTCATGGCGATCCAGGCATTGGTGTTGGCCGGGTTGCCCACCACCAGCACCTTGACGTCGCGGCTGGCGACCTTGTTCAGCGCCGCGCCCTGGGCGGTGAAGATCTTGGCGTTCTCCAGCAGCAGGTCCTTGCGCTCCATCCCCGGCCCGCGCGGGCGCGCGCCCACCAGCAGGGCGATGTCGGCGTCCTTGAACGCCACTTCCGGGTCATCGGTGCCGACCATGCCGGCCAGCAGCGGGAAGGCGCAGTCCTCCAGCTCCATCATCACACCCTTGAGCGCGGCCTGGGCCTTCTCCATCGGCAGCTCCAGCATCTGCAGGATCACCGGCTGGTCCTTGCCGAGCATCTCGCCGGAGGCGATGCGGAACAGCAGGGCGTAGCCGATCTGGCCGGCGGCGCCGGTGACTGCGACTCGGACGGGCGTCTTCATGGGGAGGTCCTCTTGTCTCGTGGGGGTTTGCGCCGGCTCGCGATCAGGCGAGCCCGGCGAAGAAAGCGCGGATGCGCTCCAGGCCCGGCGCCAGCTGCGGCGTCGGGCAGGTGTAGCTGATGCGCATGCTGCGCGGCTCGCCAAAGGCCGAGCCCGGCACGCAGGCCACGCCCTGGGCTTCCAGCAGCGCGGTGCACAGCTCAACGTCGTTGTTGATCACCGTGCCCTGGTACGACTTTCCGAAGGCCACGCTGATATCGGGGAACACATAGAAGGCGCCCTGCGGCCGTGGGCAGGTCACGCCGGGAATCGCCGCAAGCGCCTCCAGCACCTGGTCGCGCTTGGCCTGGAACTCGGCGCATTTCTCCTCCGGCACGTCCTGCGGGCCCGACAGCGCCGCGATCGCGGCGGCGGTGGCCACCTCGGGCAGGCTCGTGATGTGGTTGGAGTTGAGGGTGCTGACCGCCTGCGCCACCACTTCCGGCCCGGCCATCAGGCCGACCCGCCAGCCGGGCATGCCCCAGGCCTTGGAGAGCGAGTCGATGAACACCAGCCGGTCGCGCAGCTCGGGACGTGCCTGGACGAAGTTGTGGTAGCCGACGCCGTCGAACACCATCCGGTTGTAGATGTCGTCGGTGATGATCCAGGTCTCAGGATGCCGGGCCAGCACGTCGGCCAGGGCGGCGATTTCCCCGCGTGTGTACACCATCCCGGTCGGGTTGGACGGGTTGTTGAACAGGAAGACCTTCGGCTTTTCGGCCAGCGCCGCATCCAGCTGCGCAGGCGTGAGCTTGTACTCCTGCTCGGGCGGGCACGGCAGCAGCCGGACCTGGGCGCCCACGATGGCGGCGATGTCCGGGTAGCTGGTCCAGTACGGGGTGGCGAAGGTGATCACGTCACCCTCGTCCAGCAGCGCCTGCGCCAGGTTGTAGATCAGCTGCTTGGCGCCAACGCCGGCGGCGCAGTTTTCGCGGGTGTAGCCGGTGAGGCCGATCCGCTCCATGTGCCCGAGGAACGCATCCAGCAGCGCATCGGCGCCGCGGTTGGTGCCGTACTGGCCGGAATCGGCGTCCACGGCCTCGTGGGCGGCGGCGTACACGTGCGGCCCCGGCAGGAAATTGGGCACGCCGATGGAGAAGTTGATGATGTCGCGGCCTTCGGCCTTCAGGCGCGCGGCCTTGCGGGCAACCTGCATGATGGCACTGGGCCGGGCACGGCCGATGCGCCGGGCAAGCTGTGGCGTGGTTGGCACCGCGATCAACTCCTGAAGGTGGAAACAACCGCCGATTTTATCACCGGCAGCGGACGTGCCGGCCTCCCCGGCCGGCACGCGCCCGGCGGTCAGGCCGCCAGGATCCTGTTCCACTCCGCCACGCGGTCGGCCCTGGCGGCCAGCGCCGCGTCGGCGTCGCCTTCGATCTTCACCGACTTGATCACGTCGCCCTGCTTCACCGCATCCACCACCTCCAGGCCGTCGACCACCTTGCCGAACACGGTGTGCTTGCCGTCCAGCCAGTCGGTCTTGATGTGGGTGATGAAGAACTGGCTGCCGTTGGTGTTGGGCCCGGCATTGGCCATCGACAGCACGCCGCGCTCGTGCTTGACGCCGTTGTTGGCCTCATCCTCGAACCGGTAGCCCGGGCCGCCGGTGCCGGTGCCCTGCGGGCAGCCGCCCTGGATCATGAAATCGGCGATGACGCGATGGAAGTTGAGGCCGTCGTAGAAGCCGCGCTTGGCCAGGTTGACGAAATTGGCCACGGTCAGCGGCGCCTTGTCGGCGAACAGCTCGACCTTGATCTGGCCGCGGTCGGTGTCAAAGAGGGCGTGCAGGGACATTGGGGATCCTTGGTCTGGGGATTCACAGGGGACGTGCGGGCGAAGGCCCGGCTTTGCAACTGAACGGGCGCAATTTTTTGCCCCGGCCGCCGCCATGCGGCAGCGCAGCAAGGTATAATATCCGGCTTCCTCCACTGACTGCGCCGCGCCTGCCTGCCGAAGGCCCAAGGGTGCGGCTTTCCCGATGCCAGAATCCAATTCCGTCGAGCGCCTGCGCAACATCGCCATCGTCGCCCACGTCGACCACGGCAAGACCACCCTTGTCGACCAGCTGCTGCGCCAGTCGGGCACCTTCGACGAACGCGCCATCGTCCCCGACCGGGTCATGGACAGCGGCGACATCGAGAAGGAGCGCGGGATCACCATCCTGGCCAAGAACACCGCGATCCGCTGGACGCATCCGGAAACCGGCGAGGTCTGGCGCATCAACATCGTCGACACCCCGGGCCACGCCGACTTCGGCGGCGAGGTCGAGCGCGTGCTCTCGATGGTGGACTCGGTGCTGGTGCTGGTGGACGCGATGGACGGGCCCATGCCGCAGACCCGCTTCGTTACCCAGAAGGCGTTCGCGATGGGCTTCAAGCCGATCGTGGTGGTCAACAAGGTCGACCGCCCCGGCGCGCGCCCCAGCTGGGTGCTTGACCAGACCTTCGACCTGTTCGACCGCCTGGGCGCCAACGACGACCAACTCGACTTCCACACCATCTACGCGTCCGGCCTGCAGGGTTACGCCGGCCTGGACGAGAGCGTGCGCGACGGCGACATGACCCCGCTGTTCGAGGCCATCACCACCCACGTGCCGCCGCCGCCGGTGGATCCGGACGGCCCGTTCCAGATGCGCGTCACTTCGCTGGACTACAACAGCTACGTGGGCGTCATTGGCGTGGGCCGGATCCAGCGCGGCACCCTGAAGACCAACCAGCAGGTCACGGTCGTGGCCGCCGACGGCAGCCGCCGCAACGCCAAGGTGCTGCAGGTGCTGGGCTTCATGGGCCTTGAGCGGGTGGAGGTGCCGGAGGCCCGCGCAGGCGACATCATTGCCTTCTCGGGCATTGACGGCCTGGGCATCTCCGACACCCTGTGCGATCCGTCCGCGGTCGAGCAGCTGCCGGTGCTGGCGGTCGACGAACCGACCATCTCGATGACCTTCCAGGTCAACGACTCGCCGTTCGCCGGCGTCAAGGAGCGCTCGGGCGGCAAGTTCCTCACCTCGCGCCAGCTCCGCGACCGGTTGATCCGCGAAACCCGCCACAACGTGGCGCTGCGGGTGGAGGACACCGCCGACGCCGACCGCTTCAAGGTGTCGGGCCGCGGCGAACTGCACCTGTCCATCCTGATCGAGACCATGCGCCGGGAAGGCTATGAGCTGGCCGTCTCCCGGCCCGAGGTGATCGTGCGCGAGACCGACGGCGTGGTGGAAGAACCGTACGAGTCGCTGGTGGTGGACATCGAGGAGCAGCACCAAGGCGCGGTGATGGGCCGACTGGGCGAGCGCAAGGCGATCCTCCAGTCCATGGAGCCGGACGGCAAGGGCCGCGCGCGGCTCGAGTTCATCATCCCCGCCCGCGGGCTGATCGGCTTCCAGACCGAGTTCAAGACCCTGACCTCGGGCACCGGCATGCTGTTCCACGTGTTCGACCACTACGGCCCGAAGGCCGACGGCGACATCGGCCAGCGCATCAACGGCGTGCTGATCTCCAACGGCACCGGCCCCTCCCCCGCCTACGCGCAGATCGCGATGCAGGAGCGCGGGCGGCTGTTCATCGAGCCGGGCGAGGAAATCTACGAGGGCCAGATCGTCGGCATCCACTCCAAGGACAACGACCTCACCGTCAACGCGCTGCGCGGCAAGCAGCTGACCAACTTCCGCGCCTCGGGCAAGGACGACGACGACGGCCTGGTACCGCCGGTGCGCTTCTCGCTGGAGCAGGCGCTGGAGTTCATCGACGACGACGAGCTGGTCGAAGTCACCCCCCGGCAGATCCGCCTGCGCAAGAAGCTGCGCACCGAGGTCGACCGCAAGCGCGCCAGCCGCGCGGCCTGACCGGGATTTGCCGCGGCCTCATCCGGTCGCGGCCCCGCGCAACTCCGCGTCGACGCTGTTGCGCCGGCGCGGCAGCGCGCCGGGATGCTCCCGGCGCAGGAAATCGAGCATGCGCTCGCGGACGTTCGCGCGCAGGTCGTAGTCGTCGCCGGAGTTGCGGGCGCTGACCAGCAGCCGCACCTTCATCGCCTCGGGGGTCACGTCCTCCACGTGCACCACGCACACGCGCCCGTCCCAGCGCGGGTCCGAGTCGCAGATCCGCTGCAGCTCGTCGCGCACCGGCTGCAGGGGCGTGCCATGGTCCAGCCAGACGAACGCCGGGCCCAGCAGCTCGGCGCTCTCGCGCGTCCAGTTCTGGAACGGGTTCTCGATGAACCACTGCAGCGGCACGATCAGCCGGCGCAGGTCCCAGATCCGCACCACCACGTAGGAGCTTGTGATCTCCTCGATCCGGCCCCACTCACCTTCCACGATCACCACGTCGTCGAGCCGGATCGGCTGGGTGATGGCGATCTGCAGGCCGGCGATCAGGTTGCCGAACACCGGCCTGGCCGCGAACCCCGCCACCAGCCCGGCCAGGCCCGCCGACGCCAGCAGGGTGGCGCCGATCTGGCGGATGGCGGGGAACGTCATCAGGATCACCGATACCCCGACCACCCCAATCCCGATCTGCACCGCGCGCGAGATCACGCTGGTCTGCGTACGCACCCGGCGCGCGTGCAGGTTGTCGGCCACGTCCACGGGGTGGCGTGCCAGGATCCGGTCCTCGAACGCGCCCACCGCGCGCACCAACGCCCAGGTGATCGCGGCGATCCCGCCGATGCCCAGCCAATGCTGGATGCCGGCCATCCACTCCGCGGGCAGCGCGGTGGCGTTCACGGCGATGTTCAGGAACAGCAGCGGCAGCGCGAAGGCCGCCGGTACGGCGATTGCCGTGACGATCTGCGACCAGGTGCGCTGCGAGTCGCGCGCGCCGCGCCACCAGCAGCAGCACCTGGCGCACCACCAGGCCGATGGCCAGCGCGATCAGCAGCGGCCACAGTGACGCCAGCGCGAGTTCCCAATCGATATGCATGCCCGGATCCGTTTCGGAACCGGGACCATGCTGGGCATGGGCGCGTTTGCGTCAGGTGGACGCCGCGAAGATCAGCTGGCTGCCACGGCGCCCTGCGATGCGCGCTTGCGCACGATCAGCATCGCCGTCTCCAGCGCCTGCTCGTAGTTCAGCCGCGGATCGACGCTTGAGCGGTAGGCGCGCGACAGGTCGGTATCGGTCAGGTCGCGCGCACCGCCGGTGCACTCCGTGACGTCCTCACCGGTCAGCTCCAGGTGCACGCCGCCCAGGCGGGTGCCCCCGGCGGCGTGGATGTCGAACGCCTGCTCGATCTCGCTGCGGATGTTGTGGAAGCGGCGCGTCTTGTAGCCGTTGCTGGTGGATTCGGTGTTGCCGTGCATGGGGTCGCAGACCCACAGCACGCGCCGGCCGTCGCGCTTCACCGCGTCCAGCAGCGGCGGCAGCCGCTCGCCGATCTGGCCGGCGCCCATGCGGTGGATCAGGCTCAGCCGTCCCGGCTCGTCGTCCGGATTGAGCAGGTCGATCAGGCCGCGCAGCTGGTCGGGGGTTACCGCGGGGCCGACCTTCACGGCGATCGGATTGCGGATCCCGCGCAGGTACTCCGCATGGGCACCGTCGATCGCGCAGGTGCGCATGCCGATCCACGGGTAGTGGGTGCTGAGGTTGAACCAGCCCCACTGGCGCGGCACCTGGCGCGTCTGCGCCTCCTCGTAGGGCAGCAGCAGCGCCTCGTGGGAGGTGTAGAAGTCCACCCGCTTGAGCTCGTGGATCTGCGAACCCACCAGGGTTTCCATGAAGCGGACGGAATCCCCCAGCCCCGACACCATGCGCTGGTATTCCTCGGCGAGCTGCGCATCCCCCACCCAATCCAGGCCCCAGTATTCCGGGTGGTGGAGGTCGGCGAAGCCGCCATCGATCAGCGATCGGATGAAGTTCATGGTCATCGCCGAGCGCGCGTGGGCCTTGACCATCCGCCGCGGATCGGGCGTACGCGCCCGTGCGTTGAATTCCGGGCCGTTCACGATGTCCCCGCGGTAGCTCGGCAGCACCACGCCCTCGCGCGTCTCGGTGTCGGCCGAGCGCGGCTTGGCGTACTGGCCGGCGAACCGCCCCACCCGCACGACCGGCAGCTTCAGCCCGTGCACCAGCACCAGGCTCATCTGCAGCAGCACCTTGAGCCGGTTGGAGATAACGTCGGCGCAGCAGTCCGCGAAGTTCTCGGCGCAGTCGCCGCCCTGGAGCAGGAAGCGCCGCCCCTCCTGCGCCTCGGCGAGCTGCTGCTTGAGGGCGAGGATTTCCCACGAGGTCACCAGCGGCGGCAGCGCCTGCAGCTCCCGCTGCACGGCGGCCAGTTCGCCGGCGTCGGGGTAGACCGGCATCTGCTTCGCCGGCCGCGCGCGCCAGCTGTCGGGCGTCCAGCCAGCAGCGGTGCTCACGGCCTGGAGGGTACGTTCGGTGTTGGACATCTGCAGATCCCGGGGCGATCCCGCATCATGCCAGAGTGCTGCGGCGCGTCAATTCCTGCGGCGCCGCCCGAACCCGGCGTAGAGGGCCCAGGCGCCGAGCAATACGAACCACACCAGGCTCCAGGCCGGCATCGACAGCCCCAGGAAGGTCCAGTCCACCTGCGCGCAGTCTCCCCGGGCGTTGAGGGCCTGGTTGTAGAGCTGGCGCAACAGTCCCGGGGTGTCCAGCGTTTCGCGCATGAACGACAGCGGCATCCCGCAGGTTGCCATCTCGCTTGGGAACAGCTGCAGCCACACGTGCCGCCCTGCAATGCCGATGCCCGTGCCGGCCGCGGCGAACGCCACCAGCCCCCAAATGCCCTGCCCCGTGGGCCCTTTCGGCGCCACCATCGCGCCCACCAGGAAGGCCACGCCGAGAATGCCGAACGCGACCCGCTGGAAGATGCACAGCGGGCAGGCTTCCAGCCCCAGCACCCCGCCGATGGTGATGGCGGCGATGATCATTCCGAACGAGACGGTCGCCCCGAGCAGGAACTGTTCACGGAAAGACCAGTTCAACGGATTCATCTGTGCACCGGCTGTGGAATGGGGGGATTATCCGCTGCGCGCGCCACGAACAGAAACCCCGGCCGGGGCCGGGGCTTCGTCAATCCTTCAATGTCGGGCCGATCAGTCCTCGGCGGACGGGGCTTGCGGGCGGTCGACCAGCTCGACGTACGCCATCGGCGCGTTGTCGCCGGCACGGAAGCCGCACTTGAGGATGCGCAGGTAGCCGCCCGGGCGCGACTGGTAGCGCGGGCCCAGGGTGGTGAACAGGTTGCCCACCGCTTCCTTGTCGCGCAGACGCGAGAACGCGAGGCGGCGGTTGGCGACGCTGTCCACCTTGGCCAGGGTGATCAGCGGCTCGGCGACACGGCGCAGCTCCTTGGCCTTGGGCAGGGTGGTCTTGATCAGCTCGTGCTTGAACAGCGACGCGGCCATGTTCTTGAACATCGCCTGGCGATGCGCGCTGGTGCGGTTGAACTTGCGTCCGGCTTTCTGGTGGCGCATGGGTCTGGTTCCTCAGGTGAATGCTGCTGCGTTGGACTTCGTTGTCGCCTTCCTGGCGCTGGAACATGGACTGCGGATGGCCCGGGCCGGCATCCCTTGCCGGCGCTGGTCGCGGCCTTTGGCCGTCGACCTGTGTATTGCCCTGACGGGCGGCGCGGGCAGTCGCCCGCGCGATGGATCAGCCCAGCATCCCGTGGGTGCTGAGGCCCGGCGGCGGCCAGTTCTCCAGCTTCATGCCAAGCGAGAGGCCGCGCTGGGCGAGCACTTCCTTGATCTCGGTGAGCGACTTCTTGCCCAGGTTCGGGGTCTTGAGCAGCTCCACCTCGGTCTTCTGGATCAGGTCGCCGATGTAGTAGATGCTCTCGGCCTTCAGGCAGTTGGCCGAACGCACGGTGAGCTCCAGGTCGTCGATCGGACGCAGCAGCAGCGGATCCACCCCCGTCGGCTGCGGCTTGGAGGCGCCGCGCTCGCGGTTGGTGAAGTCGCCGAACACCGACAGCTGGTCGGTGAGGATGTCGGCAGCGGTGCGCACGGCCTCCTCGGCGTCGATGGTGCCGTTGGTCTCGATGTCCAGCACCAGCTTGTCCAGGTCCGTGCGCTGCTCGACGCGGGCCGCCTCGACCTCGTACGCCACGCGGCGCACGGGGGAGAACGACGCGTCCAGCATCAGCCGGCCGATGGCGCGGGTTTCCTCGTCCGGATGACGGCGGGCAGCGGCCGGCACGTAGCCGAAGCCGCGCTCGATCTTCAGCTGCATGTTGATCGAGGCATCCTTGGTCAGGGTGCAGATCACGTGGTCGGGGTTCAGGACCTCGACGTTGTGGTCGGTCTTGATGTCACCTGCGGTCACCGGGCCGGGGCCCGTCTTGGACAGCGACAGGGTCGACGACTCACCGGTACCCATGCGGATGGCGACGTCCTTGAGGTTCAGCAGCACCTCCAGCACGTCCTCCTGCAGGCCTTCGATGGCGCTGTATTCGTGCAGCACGCCGTCGATCTCGACTTCGGTGATCGCGAAGCCGGGAATCGAGGACAGCAGCACCCGGCGCAGCGCGTTGCCGAGGGTATGGCCGTAGCCGCGCTCCAGCGGCTCGATCACGACCTTCGCGCGATTGCCGTTCAGGCGCTCGATCTGGGGAGCTCGCGGGCGCAGAACCTGGTTGGCGGTAACCGTCATGTTGGTGGCTTCTCCAGCAGTGCCGGCGCGCCAAGCGTGCCGGCCGGGGGGATATTCGGGGGCCTGTGGGCGCCCGCGGGAGCATGCTCCCGCGGCAGCCAAAGCCGATTACTTCGAGTACAGCTCGACGATCAGCGCTTCGTTGATGTCGGCGGGCAGGTCGCCGCGCGCCGGGATCGCCTTGAACACGCCACTGAACTTCTTGGCGTCAACCTCCACCCAGCCCGGCGACAGGTCCATCTGCGCGGAAACGTCCAGCGCTTCCTGCACGCGCATCTGCTTCTGGGCCTTTTCGGTCAGGGCGATCGCGTCCCCGGCCTTCACCTGGTAGGAAGGGAGGTTCACGATCTGGCCGTTGACCGTCACGCCACGGTGCGAGACCAGCTGGCGGGCGGCCGGGCGGGTCACGGCGAAGCCCATCCGGTAGACGACGTTGTCCAGGCGGGTCTCCAGGTACTGCAGGAGGTTCTCACCGGTGTTGCCCTTCCGGGTCGAGGCCTTCTTGTAGTAGTTGCGGAACTGGCGCTCGAGCAGGCCGTAGATGCGCTTGACCTTCTGCTTCTCGCGCAGCTGGGTGGCGTAGTCGGAGAGTTTGCTGCGGCGGGCGCCGGGGCCGGCACCGTGCTGGCCGGGCTTCTGCTCCAGCTTGCACTTGGAGTCCAGGGCGCGGGTCGGGCTCTTGAGGCCCAGGTCGACGCCTTCGCGACGGGCGAGCTTGCAGGTAGGACCGATGTAACGTGCCATATCTTATCGCTCCCTCAGACGCGACGCTTCTTCGGCGGACGGCACCCGTTGTGCGGGATCGGCGTCACGTCGATGATGGTGGTGATCTTGTAGCCGACGTTATTCAGCGAACGAACGGCGGACTCGCGGCCCGGGCCGGGGCCCTTGATGCGCACTTCCAGCGACTTCACGCCGTAGTCGAGCGCGGCGCGGCCGGCCTTTTCGGCCGCGACCTGGGCGGCGAACGGGGTCGACTTGCGCGAACCGCGGAAACCCGCGCCGCCAGACGTCGCCCACGAGAGCGCGTTGCCCTGGCGGTCGGTGATCGTGATGATCGTGTTGTTGAAGGACGCGTGCACGTGGGCGATGCCATCGGTGATGACGCGCTTGATCTTCTTCCGGGTCTTGGGTGCCGGCTTTGCCATGGCGATTCCTTACTTCCTGATCGGCTTGCGCGGGCCCTTCCGGGTGCGCGCGTTGGTGCGGGTCCGCTGGCCGCGCATGGGCAGCCCACGACGATGGCGCAGGCCGCGGTAGCAGCCCAGGTCCATCAGGCGCTTGATCGACATGCCCACCTCGCGGCGAAGGTCGCCCTCCACCACGAACTTGCCGACTTCGGCGCGCAGGCGCTCGACTTCCGGCTCGGACAGGTCGACGATACGGGTCGTCTCGTCAACGCCCGCCGCCTCGCACACTTGGCGGGAACGGGTACGGCCAATGCCGTAGATGCTCTGCAACCCGACCCAGACATGCTTCTGGGCAGGCAGGTTGACGCCAGCAATACGCGCCATCTCGCGGTCTCCAAACTGTTTTGACTGGCCGGACACCGTCAAATTCGGCGCGCATCCGGCGGAGTGAACAAGAAATTGTAACAGGATCTCGGGTTTTCAGGAAGCCCGCGGGCAAACGCCCGCTGGCTCCGGCATGGGGAGTGTGCCCATGCTCCGGCGATGGACCAACGCTGTACCCGGCCGGGAAACCCGGCCCGGCCGCCCCCGCCACTCAGCAGGGGACCGGCGCGGCCCACCCGCGCGCGAGATCGCCGCGCGGGTCGCCCATCCGGATCCGGGCGCTACGTCCCGGGATCCATGCGGCCCGCGAGGGGCCACGTTGGTATTGCTTACCGCCTGCCGCCGCCCTTGAGGTTGGCCTTCTTGAGCAGGCTTTCGTACTGGTGCGACATCAGGTGGGCCTGGATCTGGGAGATGAAGTCCATCACCACGATCACCACGATGAGCAGCGACGTTCCGCCGAAGTAGAACGACGCGTTCAGCTCGGTGCGCATGAACTCCGGCAGCAGGCAGACGATGACCAGGTAGGTCGCACCCGCCGCGGTGAGCCGGGTCAGCACGCCGTCGATGTACTCGGCGGTCGCCTTGCCAGGGCGGATGCCCGGGATCAGCGCGCCGGACTTCTTCAGGTTGTCGGCGGTCTCCTGGCTGTTGAACACCAGCGCCGTGTAGAAGAACGTGAAGCCGGCAATCAGGCCGCCGTAGAGCAGGATGTAAAGCGGTTGGCCGGGCGAAAGCGCCTGCGCCGCCCGCTGCAGCCACAGCGCAGAGCCGGCCTGGCCGAACCAGGTCGAGACCGTGGCCGGGAACATGATGATCGACGACGCGAAGATCGCCGGGATCACGCCCGCCATGTTCAGCTTGAGCGGCAGGAACGAGGTCTGGTTCTGGTAGGCGTTGCGGCCGCCCTGGCGGCGCGCGTAGTTCACCGTGATCCGGCGCTGGCCGCGCTCGACGAACACCACGAAGAAGGTGAACGCCAGCACGATCACCGCGATCATGATCACCGCGATGGGGCTCATGTCGCCGTTGCGGGCCTGCTCCAGGGTGGTGAAGATCGCGCTCGGCAGGCCAGCCACGATGCCCGCGAAGATGATCAGCGAGACGCCGTTGCCGATGCCCCGCTCGGTCACCTGCTCGCCCAGCCACACCAGGAACATGGTGCCGGCGGTGAGGGCCACGATGGCGGTGAGGATGAACCCGGGGCCCGGCGCATACACCACGTTGAGGCCGGCACCCGCGCCAGAGCTCTGCAGCGCGAACGCGATGCCGGCGGACTGGAAGATCGCCAGCGGGATCGCGCCCAGGCGCGACCACTGGGTGATCTTGCGCCGGCCGGATTCGCCCTCGCGCTGGATCGCCTTCAGGCTCGGCACGATCTGCACCATCAGCTGCATCACGATCGAAGCCGAGATGTAGGGGATCACGTTCAGCGCGAAGAGGCTGAAGCGCTCCAGGGCGCCCCCGGAGAACATGTTGAACATGTCCACGATGGTGCCCTGCTGCTGCTCCATGAGCCGCAGCATGGCATCCGGGTTCACGCCCGGCACCGGGACATAGCAACCGATGCGGTACACCAGCAGCGCACCGGCCACGAACAGCAGGCGCTGCCGCAGCTCGGTGAACTTGCCCAGGCCTGCGCCCAGGCCGCCCATGGCGCCAGCGCTACGCGACATCAGGCTTCCTCAACGCTGCCGCCGGCCGCCTCGATCGCGGCGCGTGCGCCGGC
This sequence comes from Luteimonas sp. JM171, assembly GCF_001717465.1. Lineage (NCBI taxonomy): Bacteria > Pseudomonadati > Pseudomonadota > Gammaproteobacteria > Lysobacterales > Lysobacteraceae > Luteimonas > Luteimonas sp. JM171. The sequence goes on from NZ_CP017074.1 coordinate 158,485, forward strand.
CGTGGCCAGCACGCCCTTGAGCGAAAGCTTTTTGGAAAGCTCGCCACGCTTGACGATCTTGGCGCGCTTGGCGGTCGAGGGCACCAGCTTCGCGGCGCGCAGCGCCTTGAAGTCGATGACGTCGCCGTCCAGGCGCTCGAGCTGGTACAGGAAGACCTCGGCGGTGTCGCCGGCCAGGCGCGAGCGGAAGCCCACCTTCGGCAGGCGCTTGCGCAGGGGCATCTGGCCGCCTTCGAATCCGGCCTTGATCTTGCCCTTGCCCGAGCGCGCGTAGGTGCCCTTGTGGCCGCGGCCGGCGGTCTTGCCCAGGCCCGAGCCAATGCCGCGGCCGACGCGGACGCGTTCGGTGCGGGCGCCCTCTGCGGGCTTGAGAGTGTTCATGCGCATGATTGGATTACTCCTCGACCCGGACCAGGTAGTGGACCTTGTTGATCAGGCCCCGCACCTGCGGGCTGTCCTTCAGTTCGCGTACGTCGTTGACCTTGCGCAGGCCCAGCGCCTTCACAGACAGGCGATGGCGGCCCTGGGTTCCCTGCAGGCCCTTGACCAGGCGCACCTTGACGGTGCCGCCGGTGGATTCGTTCTTAGCCATGGAGGATCTCCTCGACCTTCTTGCCGCGCTTGGCCGCGATCTTGCCCGGCGAATGCATCTGCTCCAGGCCCTTGATGGTGGCGCGCACCAGGTTGATCGGATTGCGCGAACCGGTGGCCTTGGCCAGCACGTCCTTCACCCCCACCGCCTCGAGCACGGCGCGCATGGCGCCGCCGGCGATCACGCCGGTACCCTCGGAGGCCGGCTGCATGAACACCTGCGCGGCGCCGTGGTTGGACTTGACCGTGTGCCACAGGGTGCCGCCGCTGAGCTCGATGTTGCGCAGGTTCTTGCGCGCGGCTTCCATCGACTTCTGGATCGCGGCCGGCACTTCGCGCGCCTTGCCGTAGCCAAAGCCGACGCGGCCCTCGCCGTCGCCCACCACCGTCAGGGCGGTGAAGGTGAACTGGCGGCCGCCCTTCACGGTCTTCGCGACGCGGTTGACCGTGATGAGCTTCTCGATCATGCCGTCGTCGATTTCCTCGCGGTCGCGGCGATTGCGGTCGCGCCCCCGCGGTGAACGTTCTTCTGCCATCTGTCTCTTGCCTTTGTCTGTTGGGATATGTACGGCTCGTGGCCGCTTGTTGTTGGATGCTGGAGCGGTGTTCCGCGTCGCCGCGCAGAAGGCGGCGGGCGTCCGGTGCCAGCCCGCACCGGCGGGGTTCGTCAGGCGAACGTCAGAACTGCAGGCCGCCCTCGCGGGCAGCGTCGGCCAGCGCCTTCACGCGGCCGTGGTAGCGGTAGCCTGAGCGGTCGAAGGCGACGCGCTCGATGCCAGCGGCCTTGGCCTTCTCGGCGATGGCCTGGCCCACCTTGGTGGCGGCTTCGATGTTGTTGAACGTCTTCAGGCCCTCGCGCACGTCGGCCTGGGTAGTGCTGGCGGCGGCCAGGACCTTCGAGCCGTCGGCGGTGAACACCTGCGCATACAGGTGCTGGCCGGTGCGCAGCACCGAGAGGCGCGGCACGTCGAGTTCGCGGATGCGCGCGCGGGTGGAACGGGCGCGGCGCAGGCGGGCATTCTTCTTGTCCATGGTGTCGTTCTCTGTTGGAAGCGGATCGGCGCGGGGATTCCCGCCTTATGCCTTCTTGGCTTCCTTGCGGATGATGGTCTCGCCGGCGTACTTCACGCCCTTGCCCTTGTAGGGCTCGGGCGGACGGAACCCGCGGATCTTGGCTGCAACCTGGCCGACCTGCTGCTTGTCGGCCCCGGCCACCAGGACCTCGGTCTGGGTCGGCGTGGTGATCGTGATGCCCTCGGGGATCGGGAACAGCACCGGGTGCGAAAAGCCCAGGGTCAGGCTCAGGTCCTTGCCCTGCACCGAGGCGCGGTAGCCCACGCCCACCAGCTCGAGCTTGCGCTCGAAGCCTTCGGAAACGCCTCGCACCATGTTGTCCACGATCGACCGGATGGTGCCGGTGATCGCCATGTCCGACGGCTGCACCGGCGCAAGCTCGATGGTGCCGTCCTCGACCTTGATGTCGACGCCTTCCGGCCGTGCCACCGACAGGGTGCCCTTCGGGCCCTTGACGCTGATCTCGCCGGACTGGATGTTCACTTCGACGCCCTTGGGAAGGGCAATCGGCTTCTTGGCAATACGGGACATGTCGGTTTCTTCCTCAGGCCACGAAGCACAGGACTTCACCGCCGACGCCCTGCTCGCGCGCCTGCGCATCGGTCATGATGCCCTTGGAGGTGGAAATGATGGCGATGCCCAGGCCGTTGAGGACCTTCGGCAGGTCGCCCTTGCCGCGGTACTGGCGCAGGCCCGAGCGCGAGAAGCGCTGCATGTGCTCGATGACGGGCTTGCCTTCGTAGTACTTGAGCTCGATCTCGAGTTCGCGCTTGGGGCCGTTCTCGATCACGCGGAAGTCGGAGATGTACCCTTCATCCTTCAGCACGCCGGCGATGGACGCCTTCATGCGGGACGAGGGCATCTGCACCGACGGCTTGCCAACTGCGGCGGCATTGCGCATGCGCACCAGCATGTCGGCGATGGGATCAGTCATGCTCATGATTGTTTTCCTGCATCGATATCCGAAAGGGTTACCAGGACGCCTTGCGCAGCCCGGGCACGTCGCCGCGCATGGTGGCCTCGCGCAGCTTGTTCCGGCCGAGGCCGAACTTCTGGTAGACCGCGCGGGGGCGGCCGGTCATCGCGCAGCGGGTGGTCTGGCGGGACGGCGAGGAGTCACGCGGCAGCTTCTGCAGCTTCACCACGGCCTCCATCTTCTCGTCGTAGCTGGACGACTCGCTGGAGATGATCTTCTTGAGCTCTTCGCGCTTGGCGGCGTAGCGGTTCGCCAGCTTCTCGCGCTTGACCTCGCGGTTGATCATTGATTTCTTAGCCATATCTGGTCTTCCTCAGCGGAACGGGAAGCGGAAGGCCTCGAGCAGGGCCTTGGCCTCCTCGTTGGTCTTCGCGGTGGTGGTGATGGCGATATCCATGCCGCGGACCGCGTCGACCTGGTCGAAGTCGATCTCCGGGAAGATGATCTGCTCCTTCACGCCCATGTTGTAGTTGCCACGCCCGTCGAACGAACGCGCCGACACGCCGCGGAAGTCGCGCACGCGCGGCAACGATACGTTGATCAGGCGGTCCAGGAACTCATACATCCTGGTGCGGCGCAGGGTGACCTTGCAGCCGATCGGCCAGCCGTCGCGGATCTTGAACGACGCAACCGACACGCGCGACTTGGTGATCATCGGCTTCTGGCCGGAGATCTTCGCCATGTCGGCGGTGGCGTTCTCGAGCACCTTCTTGTTCGCCGCAGCCTCGCCCACGCCCATGTTGAGCGTGATCTTGCTGATCTTCGGCACCTGCATCGGATTGGTGTAGCCGAACTGCTTCATCAGCTTCGGCACCACTTCTTCCTTGTAGAACGTTTCCAGACGGCTCATTTCTTCATTCCTCAGGCGTCGAGCGCCTCACCGCTGGAGCGGAACACCCGGATCCGGCGTCCATCCTCCAGCACCTTGGTACCAATGCGCTCGCCCTTGCCGGTGGCAGGGTTGAACGGCATCACGTTGGACACGTGGATCGGCGCCTCGCGCTCGATCACCCCGCCCGGCTGCCCGGCCTGGGGATTGGGCTTGGTGTGGCGCTTGACGATGTTGACGTTGGAGACGATCACCCGATCGCCGTCAACGCGGATCACGTCGCCGCGCTTGCCCTTGTCCTTGCCGGCGACCACGATCACCTGGTCGCCCTTCTTGATTCGGTTGGTAGCCATTATTCCTGTCCTCCGCTCACAGCACTTCGGGAGCGAGCGAGACGATCTTCATGAACTTCTCGGAGCGCAGCTCGCGGGTCACGGGCCCGAAGATGCGGGTGCCGATCGGCTCGTGCTTGGCGTTGAGCAGCACCGCGGCGTTGCCGTCGAAGCGGATCAGCGAGCCGTCCGGGCGACGCACGCCCTTGCGGGTCCGCACCACCACGGCGTTGTACACCTCGCCCTTCTTCACCCGGCCGCGCGGGATGGCCTCTTTCACCGACACCTTGATGATGTCGCCGATCGCGGCGTAGCGGCGCTTGGAGCCGCCGAGCACCTTGATGCACATCACCTCCCTGGCGCCGGAGTTGTCTGCCACGTCGAGGTGGCTTTCGGTCTGGATCATTTCAGCGCTCCGTGAGTCAGTCGGCCGCGCGCGTGACGATTTCGACCACGCGCCAGTTCTTGGTCTTGGACATCGGCGCGATCTCCACCACGCGGACGGTATCGCCCTCGTTGCAGGAGTTGTCGGCATCGTGGGCGTGCAGCTTGCTGGAGCGGCGGATGTACTTGCCGTACAGCGCGTGCTTGACCTGGCGCTCGACCAGGACCGTCACGGTCTTGTCCATCTTGTTGCTGACCACCCGGCCTTCGACCGTGCGCAGCTTCTTCTCGGTGTTCTCAGTCATCGTCGGCCTTCCTTACTTCTGCTCGCCAGCGAGCTGGCCCAGCAGGGTGTTCACGCGCGCGATCTCGCGGCGCACGCGGCGGGCGTCGTGGGTCTTTTCCAGCTGCCCGGTGGCCTTCTGCATGCGCAGCGAGAACTGCTCCTTGTGCAGCTCCACCAGGTGCGCCTGCAGCTCCTCGGCCGACTTCTCGCGCAGTTCGTTGATGCTTGCCATGTCAGCGCACCGTCCGGGTCACGAATTGGGTGGTGACCGAGAGCTTGGCGGCGGCCAGGCGGAACGCCTCGCGCGCGGTCGCCTCGTCGACGCCCTCGATCTCGTAGATCATGCGGCCGGGCTGGATCTGGGCAACCCAGTACTCCACGTTGCCCTTGCCCTTGCCCATGCGCACTTCGATCGGCTTCTTGGTGACCGGCTTGTCCGGGAACACGCGGATCCACATCTTCCCGCCGCGCTTGACGTGGCGGCTGATGGAACGGCGACCGGCCTCGATCTGGCGGGCGGTGATCTGCCCGGTCTCGGTGGCCTTCAGCCCGTACTCGCCGAAGCTGACGAGGTTGCCGCGCCACGAAAGGCCCTCGTTGCGGCCCTTGTGCATCTTGCGGTATTTGGTTCGCTTGGGTTGCAGCATGATTAGTCCCTCGCCTCGCGGTCACGGCGCGGTCCGCGCGGACGCTCGCCGCGCCCGTCACGATCGCCCCGCGAATCGTCCTGCTTTTCCTGGCCCACCTGGCTGAAATCGAAGATCTCGCCCTTGTAGACCCACACCTTGATTCCGATGATCCCGTAGGTGGTACGGGCCTCGGCGAAGCCGTAGTCCACGTCCGCGCGCAGGGTGTGAAGCGGCACGCGGCCCTCGCGGTACCACTCCGAACGCGCGATCTCGGCGCCATTGAGGCGGCCGGCCACGTTGACCCGGATGCCCAGGGCGCCCAGGCGCATCGCGTTGCCCACGGCGCGGCGCATCGCGCGGCGGAACATGATGCGGCGCTCGAGCTGCTGGGCGATCGACTCGGCCACCAGCTGTGCGTCCAGCTCGGGCTTGCGCACTTCAGTGACGTTGATGTGCGCCGGGACGCCCATCATGTCGCTCACTTCCTTGCGCAGCTTCTCGATGTCCTCGCCGCGCTTGCCGATCACCACGCCCGGACGGGCGGTGTGGATGGTCACGCGTGCGGTCCTGGCCGGGCGCTCGATCAGGATCTTGCTGATCCCGGCCTGCGACAGCTTCTTGCGGAGCATCTCGCGGACCTTGAGGTCGGCGGTCAGGTACTCGGCGTATTCCTTCTTGCCGGCGTACCACTTGGAATTCCAGTCCTTGGAGATGCCCAGGCGAATGCCGGTGGGATGAACTTTATGACCCATGTTTACTTGCCCTTTCCGGTGGCTTCGCCCACCACCACGGTGATGTGGCTGGTGCGCTTGAGGATGCGGGTGCCGCGCCCCTTGGCGCGTGCCATGAACCGCTTCAGCGTCGGGCCCTCGTCGACCATGATGGTGGTCACCGACAGCTCGTCGACGTCTGCGCCCTGGTTGTTCTCGGCGTTGGCGATCGCGGATTCGACCACCTTGCGGATCATGTGGGCGGCCTTCTTGTCGGAGAACCGGAGCAGGTTGACGGCACGTTCGGCCGGCAGGCCGCGCACCTGGTCAGCGACCAGGCGGGCCTTCTGCGGGGAGATGCGCGCGGTGCGCAGGACGGCTTTGGCTTCCATCGTCATCTCCTTACCTGGACTTCCGGTCGCCGCTGTGACCCTTGAACGTGCGGGTCAGGGCGAACTCACCGAGCTTGTGGCCGACCATGTTCTCGTTGATCAGCACCGGGATGTGGTTGCGGCCGTTATGCACGGCGATCGTGTAGCCCACCATTTCCGGCAGGATCATCGAGCGGCGCGACCAGGTCTTGATCGGACGCTTGCTCGTGCCCGCGGCCTCCACCTTCTTGAGCAGGTGGTGGTCAATGAAGGGACCTTTCTTGAGGGAACGTGGCATGGTCGATCAGCTCCTGCGGTCGCGCACGATGAACTTCTGGGTGCGCTTGTTGTGACGCGTCTTGTAACCCTTGGTGGGCACGCCCCACGGCGTGACCGGGTGCGGGTTGCCCTGCCCGGCCTTGCCCTCGCCGCCGCCGTGCGGATGGTCGACGGGGTTCATGGCCGCGCCGCGCACGGTCGGCTTGATGCCGCGCCAGCGCTTGGCACCGGCCTTGCCCAGCTTCTGCAGGTTGTGCTCGACGTTGCCGACCTCACCGATGGTGGCGCGGCACTCGGCGGGCACGCGGCGCATCTCGCCCGAGCGCAGGCGCAGCGTGGCGTAGGTGCCCTCGCGGGCCACCAGCTGCACGCCGGCGCCGGCGGCGCGGGCCATCTGGGCGCCCTTGCCGGGCTTCATCTCGATGCAGTGCACCGTCGAACCCACGGGGATGTTGCGCAGCGGCAGGGTGTTGCCCACCTTGATCGGCGCATCGGAACCGGCCATCACCTGGTCGCCGGCCTTCAGGCCCTTCGGCGCAATGATGTAGCGGCGCTCGCCGTCAACGTAGACAAGCAGGGCGATGTGGGCGGTGCGGTTGGGATCGTATTCGATCCGCTCCACGCGCGCCGGGATGCCTTCCTTGTTGCGCTTGAAATCGATGATGCGGTAGTGCTGCTTGTGGCCACCGCCGATGTGGCGGGTGGTGATGCGCCCGTGGTGGTTGCGGCCACCGGTGCGGCTCTTCTTCTCCAGCAGCGGCGCGTACGGTTCGCCCTTGTGCAGCTCGGGCGAGACCACGCGGACCGCGGAGCGGCGGCCGGCGGAGGTGGGCTTGAATTTCATCAATGGCATGGGACTGGATCCTGTTTGAGTGGAGTCCTGATCGGATCAGGGCTCCGTCAGACCTTGGCCGTCATCACGTCGATCGCCTGGCCCTCGGCCAGGGTCACGTACGCCTTGCGCCAGTCGCCGCGGCGGCCGGTGCGGAAGCGGAAGGACTTGTTCTTGCCCTTCACGTTGACCACGTTCACCGCCTGCACCTGGACGTCGAAGAGCTTCTCGACCGCGGCCTTGATGTCGGCCTTGGTGGCGTCCTTGGCGACTTCGAACGCGTACTGGTTGGAAACCTCCTGCAGGCGCGCGGTCTTTTCCGACACGCGCGGCGCGCGGATCACCTCGTAGAGCTTCGCCTCGTTCATGCCAGCCACTCCTCGATCTTCTTCACGGCATCGGTGGTGATCAGCACGTTGTCGGCGCCGACCAGGGAAACCGGGTCCAGCCCCTGCACGTCACGGATCTCGACGTACGGCAGGTTGCGCGCCGACAGGTACAGGTTGTCGGAAGCCTCTTCGGTGACGATCAGCGGGCGCTTGCCCAGATCGAGCTCCTTGAGCTTGGCGACCAGGCCGCTGGTCTTCGGCGCGTCCACGTCGAACGCCTCGACGACCTTCAGCCGGCCCTGCCGGTTGAGCTCGGAGAGGATCGACGCCATGGCCGCGCGATACATCTTGCGGTTGACCTTCTGGCCGAAATTCCGCGGGCTGGCCGCGAAGGTGACGCCGCCGCCACGGAAGATCGGAGCGGTCAGGGCGCCGTGGCGTGCGCCACCGCCCTTCTGCCGCTTGGACTTCTTGGTGGTGCCGGCGACTTCCGAGCGCGTCTTCTGCGCCTTGGTGCCCGCGCGGCCCGCGTTGCGGTAGGCGACGACGACCTGGTGGACCAGGTCCTCGCTGAACGCGCGTCCGAATACCGCCTCGGAAACGGTCAGCGCCTCTTTGCTGTTATTGATGGCGAGTTCCATCGTGCTGCTCCTCAACCCTTGCTCGCGGGACGCACGATCACGTCACCGCCCGGCGCACCCGGCACCGCGCCCTTGACCGCGATCAGGCCGCGCTCGGCGTCAACCCGGACCACTTCCAGGTTCTGCGTGCTCTGGCGCACGGCGCCCATGTGGCCGGCCATCTTCTTGCCCGGGAACACACGGCCCGGGGTCTGGCGCTGGCCCAGCGAACCGGGCGAGCGGTGCGACAGCGAGTTGCCGTGCGTCGCGTCGCCCATGCTGAAGTTCCAGCGCTTGATCGTGCCCTGGAAGCCCTTGCCCTTGGTCACGCCCTGGACGTCGACCAGCTGGCCGACCTGGAAGATGTCGGCCTTGACCTCGCCACCCACGGCCAGGTCGCCCAGGTCGTCCACGCGCAGCTCCCACAGGCCGCGGCCGGCTTCCACCTTGGCCTTGGCCAGGTGGCCGGTTTCCGGCTTGTTGATCAGCGACGCGCGCTTGTGCCCGGCGGTGACCTGCACCGCGGTGTAGCCGTCGGTGTCGACCGTCTTCACCTGGGTGATGCGGTTCGGGGTGGCTTCGATCAGGGTCACCGGGATGGACTGGCCGTCCTCGGTGAACACCCGACTCATGCCGGCCTTGCGACCGACGATTCCCAGCGAATACTTCTTCGCAGTCATGTCAGTGGCCTCAGGTCAGCTTGATCTGGACGTCGACGCCGGCCGCGAGCTCGAGCTTCATCAGCGCGTCCACGGTCTTGTCGTTGGGGTCGACGATGTCGAGCACGCGCTTGTGCGTGCGGGATTCATACTGGTCGCGCGCGTCCTTGTCGACGTGCGGCGAGGTCAGGATGGTGTAGCGCTCGATCTTGGTCGGCAGCGGGATCGGGCCCCGCACCTGGGCGCCGGTGCGCCGTGCGGTTTCAACGATCTCGCTCGCCGAGCGATCGATCAGGCGATGATCGAAGGCCTTGAGCCGGATCCGGATCTTTTGGTCCGCCATGAGACGAAGTTCCTTGGTTAAAGAGCGTCGGGCCCTGCGGCTGGATGCGCAAAACCCCGTGGAATCAAAGACTTTCCGAACCGATGCCACCAGCCCGGGAGTATCCGTTGGGAAAAAACCAAGGCAGGCCGGTTACCCGGCCCGCCCAGACGGAGAACTGCGAGCGTGACAAACCGCCCCTGCCGTGAATGTCCCGAAGAACTTCGGGACGACCGGGGCGCTGCCGCGCGACATTTTCCCTGTCTGGCGAAAACGAGGCGCCTCCTGCCCCTCATTTCGCTGTTTCGCCGACCCGATCAAGCATGAATCGGCGAGTGAGTTGGCCATTATGCGCGAATCCCGGCTGCCGTGCAAGCCCTGTCCGCGCCATCCGGCCAGGGGCGGCACAAGCCGCCCCTGCCTTGCATTACTTGTTGATCTTGCTCACCACGCCGGCGCCGACGGTGCGGCCGCCCTCGCGGATCGCGAAGCGCAGGCCCTCGTCCATCGCCACCGGGTTGATCAGCTCAACCGACATCTTCACGTTGTCGCCCGGCATCACCATCTCCACGCCTTCCGGCAGGGTCACCGCGCCGGTGATGTCGGTGGTGCGGAAGTAGAACTGCGGACGGTAGCCCTTGAAGAACGGGGTGTGGCGGCCGCCCTCGTCCTTGCTCAGCACGTACACCTCGGCTTCGAAGCTGGTGTGCGGGGTGATCGTGCCCGGCTTGGCCAGCACCTGGCCGCGCTCCACGTCGTCACGCTTGGTGCCGCGCAGCAGCAGGCCCGCGTTGTCGCCCGCCTGGCCCTGGTCGAGCAGCTTGCGGAACATCTCAACGCCCGTGACCGTGGTCTTGGTGGTCGGACGGATGCCCACGATCTCGACTTCGT
>NZ_CP017074.1:169845-428262 GCF_001717465.1 Luteimonas sp. JM171
TACTTCGACAGCAGCTCGCGGACCTCCATCTCGACGAGCTCCAGCAGCTCCTCGTCGTCGACCATGTCGGCCTTGTTCAGGAACACCACGATGTACGGCACGCCCACCTGGCGCGCCAGCAGGATGTGCTCGCGGGTCTGCGGCATCGGGCCGTCGGCCGCCGACACCACCAGGATCGCACCGTCCATCTGCGCCGCACCCGTGATCATGTTCTTCACGTAGTCGGCGTGGCCCGGGCAGTCCACGTGCGCGTAGTGGCGCGTCTCGGACTCGTACTCCACGTGCGAGGTCGAGATCGTGATCCCGCGCGCCTTCTCTTCCGGCGCACGGTCGATCGCCGCGTAGTCGCTGAACTCGCCGCCGAAACGCTCCGCACCAACCTTGGTCAGCGCCGCCGTCAGCGTCGTCTTGCCGTGGTCAACGTGACCGATCGTGCCCACGTTCACGTGGGGCTTGGTGCGCTCGAACTTGCCCTTGGCCATTTGATTGAACTCCGTGGTTCCAGATTGCGTGGATCGTGGTGGGTGGGCCGGCCCGGCGCCGGTGCCGCAGCTGCGGAACACCGGTCACCGTGCGCCAGCCACGGCTTTATTTCTTGGTCACCGACTCGGCGATGTTGGCCGGGGCCTCTGCGTAATGGTCGAACTCCATCGTGTAGGTGGCGCGACCCTGCGACATCGACCGCAGCGTGGTGGCATAGCCGAACATCTCGCCCAGCGGGACCATCGCATTGATGATCTTGCCGGCCGGGCTGTCGTCCTGGCCCTGCAGCACGCCGCGGCGGCGGCTCACGTCGCCCATCACGTCGCCCAGGTACTCCTCGGGGGTGACGATCTCGACCTTCATGATCGGCTCGAGCAGGACCGGGTTGGCCTTGTTGAAGCCTTCCTTGAAGGCCATCGAGGCGGCGATCTTGAACGCCATTTCCGACGAGTCCACCTCATGGTACGAGCCGTCGTACAGCTTCACCTTCACGTCCACGATCGGATAGCCGGCGAGGATGCCGCTGGCCATCGCTTCCTGGATGCCGCGGTCGACGGCCGGGATGTAGTCCTTCGGCACCACGCCGCCGACGATCGCGTTCTCGAACTCGTAGCCCGCGCCCGGCTCCTGCGGCGAGATCTCCAGCCACACGTGGCCGAACTGGCCCTTGCCGCCCGACTGGCGGACGAACTTGCCCTCGGCCTTGACCGTGCTGCGGATGGTCTCGCGGTAGGCCACCTGCGGCTTGCCGACGTTGGCCTCCACGTTGAACTCGCGCTTCATGCGGTCGATCAGGATGTCCAGGTGCAGCTCGCCCATGCCCGAGATGATGGTCTGGCCGGACTCTTCGTCGGTGCGCACGCGGAAGGACGGATCCTCCTGCGCCAGGCGCCCCAGCGCCACGCCCATCTTCTCCTGGTCGGACTTGGTCTTCGGCTCCACCGCCATCGAGATCACCGGCTCCGGGAACACCATCTGCTCCAGGGTGATGATCGCGTCCTGGGCGCACAGGGTGTCACCCGTGGTGACGTCCTTCAGGCCCACCGCGGCAGCGATGTCGCCGGCGCGCACTTCCTTGATCTCGGCGCGGTCGTTGGAGTGCATCTGCAGCAGGCGGCCGATGCGCTCCTTCTTGGACTTGATCGGGTTGTACACCTGGTCACCCGACTTGAGGATGCCCGAGTACACGCGGAAGAAGGTCAGCGCGCCGACGAAGGGGTCGGTCATGATCTTGAACGCCAGCGCCGAGAACGGCTCCTTGTCGTCCGCCTTGCGGAAGGCCTCGGCGCCGTTCTGGTCAACGCCCTGCACCGGCGGCACGTCCACCGGCGACGGCAGCAGCTGGATCACGCCGTCGAGCAGGGCCTGCACGCCCTTGTTCTTGAACGCGGTGCCGCAGTAGACCGGGACGATCTCGACCTTGAGGGTGCGCTCGCGCAGGCCGGCGATGATGTCGGCCTCGGACAGGTCGCCCTCTTCCAGGTACTTGTCCATCAGCGCTTCGTTGGCCTCGGCCGCGGCCTCGACCATGAACGAGCGCGCCTCGGCGGCAACGTCCGCCAGGTTGGCCGGGATGTCGCGGTACTCGAACACGGTGCCGTGCGAGGCCGCATCCCAGTGGATCGCCTTCATCTTGACCAGGTCAATCACGCCCTCGAAGCCGTCCTCGGCCCCGACCGGGACCTGCATCGGCACCGGATAGGCGCCCAGGCGGCTCTTGAGCTGGCCGACGACCTTGTCGAAGTTGGCACCGGTGCGGTCCATCTTGTTGACGAACGCAAGGCGCGGGACCTTGTACTTGTTGGCCTGGCGCCAGACGGTCTCCGACTGCGGCTGCACGCCGCCGACCGCGCACAGCACGAACACCGCGCCGTCGAGCACGCGCAGGCTGCGCTCCACCTCGATGGTGAAGTCCACGTGCCCCGGGGTGTCGATGATGTTGAGCCGGTGTTCGTCGAAGGTCTGGTCCATCCCCCTCCAGAACGCGGTGGTGGCCGCCGACTGGATGGTGATGCCGCGCTCCTGCTCCTGCTCCATCCAGTCCATGGTGGCGGCGCCGTCATGCACCTCGCCCAGCTTGTGGTTGACGCCGGTGTAGAACAGGATGCGCTCGGACGTGGTGGTCTTGCCGGCGTCGATGTGCGCCATGATGCCGAAGTTGCGGTAACGCTCGATGGGAGTGGTGCGAGCCACGGTCGTCTCTCGTGTCTGTGCCCGGCATGCCGGGCTTGAATTGGCGGACGCCGCCCTGGGGCGGCCTCCGGATCGTGGGCACGACCCGCGGGCGGGTCGCGCGGGCGCCGCCTGCGGTGGCGACGCCGGTTGCAGGGCCGCTCACGCGGCCCGGCGGATCACCAGCGGTAGTGGGCGAACGCCTTGTTGGCGTCGGCCATGCGGTGGATCTCTTCGCGCTTCTTGATCGCGCCGCCGCGATTCTCCGAAGCGTCGATCAGTTCGGCGGCCAGCTTGCGCGGCATGCTGTTCTCGCCGCGCTTGCGCGCCGCCTCGATCAGCCAGCGCATGGCCAGGGCCATGCGGCGCGACTGGCGCACTTCCACCGGCACCTGGTAGGTGGCGCCACCGACGCGCCGCGACTTGACCTCGACGGCCGGCGAAACGTTGCTCAGCGCCTTCTCCACCAGCTCCAGGGCATTGGCTTCGCCGCCCTTCTCGCCGATGACGTCCATGGCGCCGTACACAATGCGCTCGGCCACCGACTTCTTGCCGCTCTTCATCACCATGTTGATGAAGCGGGCGATGGTCTCGCTGCCGTGCTTGGGATCGGGCAGGACCGAACGCTGCGGAGTATTGCCTTTACGTGACATGCCTCAATCCTCCTCAGGCCTTCGGGCGCTTGGCGCCGTACTTGGAACGGCCCTGCTTGCGCTTGGCCACGCCCGCCGCGTCCAGCGCGCCGCGCACCATGTGGTAGCGCACGCCGGGAAGGTCCTTGACGCGGCCGCCGCGGATCAGCACCACCGAGTGCTCCTGGAGGTTGTGGCCCTCGCCGCCGATGTACGAGATGACCTCGTAACCGTTGGTCAGGCGCACCTTGGCCACCTTGCGAAGCGCCGAGTTCGGCTTCTTCGGGGTGGTGGTGTAGACGCGGGTGCACACGCCCCGGCGCTGCGGGCAGTTTTCCAGCGCCGGCGAGGCGCTCTGGTAGGTTTCCGGCTTGCGCGGCTTCCGCACGAGCTGATTGATCGTTGCCATCGTATGGTTTCTGTCGGTTCGGGGCCGAAGCCCGTGCGTGATAACGAAGGCAGGCCGGGACGGACCCGGCCTACCAAGACGGAAAAGTATAGCCCGCGCCGACGCGCAGCGTCAACGCAGGGGCCATACCGGGCTGTCCGCCTGCGCCATTGGCGCGGGAACCGGACAGCAACACTGCTGATCCCGCCCTTCCCGGGGCCGAACACGAGGCGCCCTCCTGGCCCCTCATTTCGTGATCTGGGGCGGAACGGGTCCGCCACTGGTGGTCATATTACTGGAACCGCGGCTCCATTGGACAGGCCCGCGGCGCATTGCCACGGGACCTGTCCGCCAGGCTCACTCCTCTTCGCCCCCGGCGTCCGGGGCAGCGCCCTGCTCCACCTGGCCGGTGGCGGCATCGCCGTCTTCCGGCTGCTCCGCCCCGGCCACCACGGCGCCCGAAAGGGCTTCCAGCTCCGACTCGGTCAGGCCGGATGCGCCGCGGCGGCGCTGGGTGTGGTACGCCAGGCCGGTACCGGCCGGGATCAGGCGGCCCACGATCACGTTTTCCTTCAGGCCGCGCAGGTTGTCGCGGGTGCCGCGCACGGCAGCCTCGGTCAGCACGCGCGTGGTTTCCTGGAAGGACGCGGCGGAGATGAAAGACTCGGTCGCCAGCGAGGCCTTGGTGATGCCCAGCAGCACCGGCTCGAACTTGGCCGGCAGCTCGTCCTTGGCTTCCAGCTGCTCGTTGACCTCGATCACGCGCTGGCGCTCGACCTGCTCGCCAGCCAGGTAACGGCTGTCGCCCGGGTCGGTGATCTCCACCTTGCGCAGCATCTGGCGGACGATCACCTCGATGTGCTTGTCGTTGATCTTCACGCCCTGCAGGCGGTAGACGTCCTGGATCTCCTTGGTCAGGTACGAGGCCAGCTCCTCCACGCCCTTCAGCCGCAGGATGTCCTGCGGGCTCGGCTCGCCGTCCACCACGGTCTCGCCCTTCTCCACGTGCTCGCCTTCGAACACGATGATCTGGCGGTACTTGGGGATCAGCTCCTCGTAGTCGTCACCGTCCGCGCCCTTGATGACCAGGCGCTGCTTGCCCTTGGTGTCCTTGCCGAAGCTGACGATGCCGGACTTCTCGGCCAGGATCGCCGGATCCTTGGGCTTGCGGGCCTCGAACAGGTCCGCCACGCGCGGCAGGCCGCCGGTGATGTCGCGGGTCTTGGAGGCTTCCTGCGGGATCTTGGCCACCACGTCGCCCACCGAAACGGCGTCGCCGTCCTGGAGGTTGACGATCGAGCGCGGCGGCAGCAGGTACTGCGCCGGCAGGTCGGTGCCCGGGATGGTGAGGTCCTCGCCCTTCTTGTCGACGATGCGCACGATCGGGCGCAGGTCCTTGGCCTGGGAACCGCGACGCTTCGGGTCGGTGATCTCGCGCGAGGCCAGACCGGTCAGCTCGTCGGTCTTCTCGATCACGGTCACGCCGTCCACGAAGTCGACGAAGCGCACGAAACCGGCGACTTCCGAAACGATCGGGTGGTTGTGCGGATCCCACGTGGCCACCGTCTGGCCGGCCTTCACCTCGCCGCCGTCCTTGACGCTGATCAGGGCGCCGTACGGCAGCTTGTAGCGCTCGCGCTCACGGCCGTGCGCGTCGAGCACGGACAGCTCGCCCGAGCGCGACACCGCCACCAGCCCGCCACTTGCGTGGCTGACCGACTTGAGGTTGTTGAACTTGATCGTGCCCGTGGTCTTGACCGTCACGTTGTCGATCGCCGCCGCACGCGAGGCCGCGCCACCGATGTGGAACGTACGCATGGTCAGCTGGGTGCCCGGCTCACCGATCGACTGCGCGGCCACCACGCCCACCGCCTCGCCGTGGTTGACCAGGTGGCCACGGCCCAGGTCGCGGCCGTAGCACTGGGCACACACGCCGAAGGCGCTCTCACAGGTGATGGTGGAGCGCACCTTGATCAGCTGCACGCCCGCGTCTTCGAGCTTCTGCACCCACTGCTCGTCGAGCAGGGTGTTGCGGGTCACGATCGGGTCGTCGTCGTCGCCGGGCAGGAACACGTCCTCGGCCACCACGCGACCAAGCACGCGGTCCTTCAGCGGCTCGACCACGTCGCCGCCCTCGACGATCGGGGTCATGCTCAGGCCGGCCAGGGTGCCGCAGTCGTCCTCGGTGATCACCACGTCCTGGGCCACGTCCACCAGGCGGCGGGTCAGGTAGCCGGAGTTGGCGGTCTTGAGCGCGGTATCCGCCAGGCCCTTGCGCGCGCCGTGGGTGGAGATGAAGTACTGCTGGACGTTCAGGCCTTCGCGGAAGTTCGAGGTGATCGGGGTCTCGATGATCGAGCCGTCCGGCTTGGCCATCAGGCCGCGCATGCCCGCCAGCTGGCGGATCTGCGCCTGCGAGCCACGTGCGCCGGAGTCGGCCATGATGAAGATCGAGTTCATCGACTTCTGCTTGACCTTCTTGCCCTCGGCGGTGGTCACTTCCTCGGTGCCGATGGTGTCCATCATCGCCTTGGCCACGCGCTCGTTGGTGCGCGACCAGATGTCGACCACCTTGTTGTAGCGCTCGCCGGCGGTGACCAGGCCCGACTGGTACTGCTGCTGGATCTCCAGTACCTCGGCCTCGGCCTCGGCCAGGATCCCGGCCTTCTCCTCCGGGATGATCATGTCGTCGATGCCGATCGACACGCCCGCGCGGGTGGCGAAGCCGAAGCCGGTGTACATCAGCTTGTCGGCGAACACCACGGTGTCCTTCAGGCCCAGGCGGCGGTAGCAGGAGTTGATCAGGCGGCTGATGTTCTTCTTGTTCAGCTCCACGTTGGCCAGCTCGAACGGCAGGCCCTCGGGCATGATCTCGTCCAGCAGCGCGCGGCCGACCGTGGTGTCCACGATCGAGCTGCGGCGCTCGCGGTTGCCTTCCTCGTCGATCACGGTCTCGGTGATGCGCACCTTGACCTTGGCGTGCAGGCCGACGACCTTGCTGTCGTAGGCGCGCTTCACCTCGGCCACGTTGGCGAACACCATGCCCTCGCCCTGCTGGTTCTCCAGCGCGCGGGTCATGTAGTACAGGCCCAGCACCACGTCCTGCGACGGCACGATGATCGGCTCGCCGTTGGCCGGGCTGAGGATGTTGTTGGACGACATCATCAGCGCGCGCGCCTCCAGCTGG
Source organism: Luteimonas sp. JM171 (assembly GCF_001717465.1). Classification (NCBI taxonomy): domain Bacteria; kingdom Pseudomonadati; phylum Pseudomonadota; class Gammaproteobacteria; order Lysobacterales; family Lysobacteraceae; genus Luteimonas; species Luteimonas sp. JM171. The sequence continues at coordinate 176,708 of NZ_CP017074.1, forward strand.
GCCTCCAGGCTCAGCGGCACGTGCACGGCCATCTGGTCGCCGTCGAAGTCGGCGTTGAACGCGGTACACACCAGGGGGTGCAGCTGGATGGCCTTGCCCTCGATCAGCACCGGCTCGAACGCCTGGATGCCCAGGCGGTGCAGGGTCGGGGCGCGGTTGAGCAGCACCGGGTGTTCGCGGATGACTTCTTCCAGGATGTCCCAGACTTCCGCCTCTTCGCGCTCCACCAGCTTCTTGGCCGCCTTGATGGTGGTGGCCAGGCCGCGGCGCTGCAGCTTGGAGAAGATGAACGGCTTGAACAGCTCCAGGGCCATCTTCTTGGGCAGGCCGCACTCGTGCAGGCGCAGGGTCGGGCCGACCACGATGACCGAGCGGCCCGAGTAGTCCACCCGCTTGCCGAGCAGGTTCTGGCGGAACCGGCCCTGCTTGCCCTTGATCATGTCGGCGAGCGACTTGAGCGGGCGTTTGTTGGTGCCGGTGATGGCGCGGCCGCGGCGGCCGTTGTCCATCAGCGCGTCAACCGATTCCTGCAGCATGCGCTTTTCGTTGCGCACGATGATGTCCGGCGCGTTCAGCTCCAGCAGCCGGCGCAGGCGGTTGTTGCGGTTGATGACCCGGCGGTACAGGTCGTTGAGGTCGGAGGTGGCGAAGCGGCCGCCGTCCAGCGGGACCAGCGGGCGCAGGTCCGGCGGCAGCACCGGCAGCACCGTCATGATCATCCACTCCGGCCGGTTGCCGGACTCGACGAACGCCTCCACCAGCTTGATGCGCTTGGTCAGCCGCTTGAGCTTGGTTTCCGAACCGGTACCGGCGATCTCCTCCTTGAGCTTGACCATCTCGGCCTGCAGGTCGATCGTGCGCAGCAGGTCGTACACGGCCTCGGCGCCCATGGCGGCGTCGAAGTCATCGCCGTGCTCCTGGCGCATCTGCATGTACTGCTCTTCATTGAGCAGCTGGCCGCGCTCGAGCGGGGTCAGGCCCGGCTCGGTGACGCAGTAGGCCTCGAAGTAGAGGATGCGCTCGATGTCGCGCAGGGTCATGTCCAGCATCAGGCCGATGCGCGACGGCAGCGACTTGAGGAACCAGATGTGCGCAACCGGGCTGGCCAGGTCGATGTGGCCCATGCGCTCGCGGCGCACCTTGGCCAGGGTGACCTCGGTGCCGCACTTCTCACATACCACGCCACGGTGCTTCATGCGCTTGTACTTGCCGCACAGGCACTCGTAATCCTTGGTGGGCCCGAAGATGGCGGCGCAGAACAGGCCGTCGCGCTCGGGCTTGAAGGTGCGGTAGTTGATGGTCTCCGGCTTCTTCACCTCGCCGAAGGACCACGAACGGATCATGTCCGGCGACGCGAGCGCGATCTTGATCGAGTCGAAATCGAGCGTCTGGCGCTGCTGGTTGAAGAGGTTGAGCAGGTCTTTCATTTGATATCTCCGAGGGTGGAGGAACGGGGGATGTCGAGGCAGCGGCCCGATGGCCGCGCGTCAGCTCCCTCAGTCCTCCTCCAGCTCCATGTTGATGGCCAGCGAGCGGATCTCCTTGACCAGCACGTTGAACGACTCCGGCATGCCGGCAACCATCTCGTGTTCGCCGTCGACGATGTTCTTGTACATCTGGTTGCGGCCCTGCACGTCGTCGGACTTCACCGTCAGCATTTCCTGCAGGGTGTAGGCCGCGCCGTAGGCTTCCAGCGCCCAGACTTCCATCTCGCCGAAGCGCTGGCCGCCGAACTGCGCCTTGCCGCCCAGCGGCTGCTGGGTGACGAGCGAGTACGGGCCGGTCGAACGCGCGTGCATCTTGTCGTCCACCAGGTGGTTGAGCTTGAGCATGTGCATGTAGCCCACCGTGACCTCGCGCTCGAACTGCTCGCCGGTGCGGCCGTCGAACAGGCGGGTCTGGCCGCTGGTCGGCAGGTCGGCGAGCTCGAGCATCTTCTTGATCTCGGACTCGGCCGCGCCGTCGAACACCGGGGTGGCCATCGGCACGCCGCCGGTCAGGTTGCGGGCCAGGGTCAGCAATTCCTCGTCGCTGAACTGGTCCAGGTCCACCTGCTGGGCGGTGATGTCGCTGTCGTGGTTGTAGATCTGGTCCAGGAACTTGCGCAGGTCGTTGATCTTGGCCTGCGCCTCGAGCATGCCCTGGATCTTGCGGCCCAGGCCCTTGGCGGCCCAGCCCAGGTGGGTTTCCAGGATCTGCCCGATGTTCATGCGGCTCGGCACGCCCAGCGGGTTGAGCACGATGTCCACGGTCTCGCCGTCGGCCATGTAGGGCATGTCCTGCACCGGCACGATCGCCGACACCACGCCCTTGTTGCCGTGGCGGCCGGCCATCTTGTCACCCGGCTGGATGCGGCGCTTCACCGCCAGGAACACCTTCACCATCTTCAGCACGCCCGGGGCCAGGTCGTCGCCCTGGGTGATCTTGGCGCGCTTGTCCTCGAACCGCTTGTCGAACTCCTTGCGGTGGGTCTCGATCTGCATCTGGGCGCGCTCGATGGCCTCCACGGCCTCGGCGTCCTTCATGCGGATGTTGAACCAGTCGGACTTCTTCAGGCCGTCGAGCACCAGACTGGTGACGGTCTCGCCCTTCTTCAGGCCGGCGCCGCCGTTGGCGGTCTTGCCGATCAGCTGGCTGCGCAGGCGCGCGTAGATCGCCGCCTCCAGGATCCGGAACTGGTCGTCGAAGTCCTTCTTGACGCGCTTGATCTCCGATTCCTCGATCTGGCGCGCGCGCTTGTCCTTCTCGATGCCGTCGCGGGTGAACACCTGCACGTCGATGACGGTGCCGTCCATGCCCGGCGGCACGCGCAGCGAGCTGTCCTTAACGTCGGATGCCTTCTCGCCGAAAATCGCCCGGAGCAGCTTCTCTTCCGGGGTCAGCTGGCTCTCGCCCTTGGGCGTGACCTTGCCGACCAGGATGTCGCCGGCGCGCACCTCGGCGCCGATGTACACCACGCCCGATTCGTCCAGGCGGTTGAGCGCCTGCTCGGAGACGTTGGGGATGTCGGAGGAGATCTCCTCCGGGCCCAGCTTGGTGTCACGCGCGACCGCGGTGAGCTCCTCGATGTGGATCGTGGTGTAGCGGTCCTCGGTCACGACCCGCTCGGAGAGCAGGATCGAGTCCTCGAAGTTGTAGCCGTTCCAGGGCATGAACGCGACCAGCATGTTCTGGCCCAGGGCCAGCTCGCCGATGTCGGTCGACGGACCGTCGGCCAGCACGTCGCCGCGCTCCACCACGTCGCCCACGTGCACCAGCGGACGCTGGTTGATGCAGGTGTTCTGGTTGGAGCGGGTGTACTTGACCAGGCTGTAGATGTCGACGCCGGCATCCTGCTCGCCGGAGAGCTCGTCCTCGTTGGCCTTGACCACGATGCGGCCGGCGTCCACCTGCTCGACCACGCCGCCGCGGCGGGCGTTCACGGTCACGCCGGAGTCGCGGGCCACGGCGCGCTCGATGCCGGTGCCCACCAGCGGCTTCTCGGCGCGCAGGGTCGGCACCGCCTGGCGCTGCATGTTGGCGCCCATCAGCGCGCGGTTGGCGTCGTCATGCTCAAGGAACGGGACCAGCGCGGCCGCGACCGACACGGTCTGCATCGGCGAGACGTCCATGAAGTGGACCTCCGCCGGCGGCTTGAGCATGTTCTCGCCCTGGTAGCGCACGTCCACGAACTGCTCGGTCAGGCGGCCCTCGTCGTCGAGCGGCGCGTTCGCCTGGGCGATGACGTAGTCGTTCTCCTCGATCGCCGACAGGTACTCGATCTCGTCGGTGACCTTGCCGTCCACGACCTTGCGGTACGGGGTCTCCAGGAAGCCGTAGCGGTTGGTGCGGGCGAACACCGCCAGCGAGTTGATCAGGCCGATGTTCGGGCCTTCCGGGGTCTCGATGGTGCACACCCGGCCGTAGTGGGTCGGGTGCACGTCGCGCACCTCGAAGCCCGCGCGCTCGCGGGTCAGGCCGCCCGGCCCCAGGGCCGACACGCGGCGCTTGTGGGTGACCTCCGACAGCGGGTTGTTCTGGTCCATGAACTGCGACAGCTGCGAGGAGCCGAAGAACTCCTTCACCGCGGCCGCCACCGGCTTGGCGTTGATCAGCTCCTGCGGGGTCAGGCCATCGGCCTCAGCCATGGTCAGGCGCTCGCGCACGGCGCGCTCCACGCGCACCAGGCCCACGCGGAAGGTGTTCTCGGCCATCTCGCCCACCGAGCGCACGCGGCGGTTGCCCAGGTGGTCGATGTCATCGACCACGCCGCGCCCGTTGCGGATCTCGGTCAGCACCTTGATCACGTCGAGGATGTCCGAGCTGTCGCCGTATTCCTCACGCAGCTTGACCGACTCGTCGTCCTTGCGCTCCGCGAAGTAGCGCGCGTCGTAGAGCACCGGCGCGCCTTCGGTCTCCTTGCGGCCCAGGCGGCGGTTGAACTTCATCCGGCCCACGGCCGACAGGTCGTAGCGCTCGAAGGTGAAGAACAGGTTGTGGAACAGGTTCTGGGCGGCGTCCTTGGTCGGCGGCTCGCCCGGGCGCATCATCCGGTAGATCTCCACCAGCGCCTCGAGCTGGGTCTTGGTGGGGTCGATGCGCAGGGTGTTGGAGATGTACGGCCCGCGGTCCAGGTCGTTGGTCCAGATCGTGCCGATGGTGGTCACGCCGGCCTTGCGGAACGCCGCCAGGTGCTCCTCGGTGATCTCATCGTTGGCCGCGGCCAGCAGCTCGCCGGTCTCGGTGTCGGGCACGTCGTGCGACAGGGTCCGGCCCAGCAGGTAGTCGTCCGGCACGGCCAGCGCCTCGATGCCGGACTGCTCCAGCTGGCGGATGTGGCGCGCGGTGATGCGGCGGCCAGCCTCGACGATGACGGTATCGCCATCGGCCAGGTCGAAGTCCAGGGTTTCGCCGCGCAGGCGCTCGGGGACCAGTTCAACCTGCACGCCTTCCTTCGGATCGATATGGAAGGTGTTGATCTCGAAGAACTCGTTGAGCATCTCCTCGTTGGAGTAGCCCAGCGCACGCAGCAGGATCGTCACCGGCAGCTTGCGGCGACGGTCGATACGGGTGAACAGCGCGTCCTTCGGGTCGAACTCGAAGTCCAGCCACGAGCCGCGGTAGGGAATGATGCGGGCGCTGTAGAGCAGCTTGCCCGAGCTGTGGGTCTTGCCCCGGTCGTGGTCGAAGAACACGCCCGGCGAGCGGTGCAGCTGGGAGACGATGACCCGCTCGGTGCCGTTGACGATGAAGGTGCCGTTGTCGGTCATGAGCGGGATCTCGCCCATGTAGACCTCCTGCTCCTTCACGTACTTGATGGCCTTGGAGGAGGATTCGCGGTCATAGATCACCAGGCGCACGGTCACCCGCAGCGGGGCGCCGTAGCTCATCCCGCGCTGGCGGCACTCGCGCTCGTCGAACACCGGCTCGCCCAGCTTGTACCCCACGTACTCCAGCGCGGCATAGCCGTTGTAGCTGACGATCGGGAACACCGACTTGAGCGCGGCGTGCAGGCCGCGGTCCTCGCGCTTGGACGGCTGCTTGTCGGCCTGGAGGAAATCGCGGTACGAGTCCACCTGGATGGCGAGCAGGTACGGCACTTCCAGGATCGACTTCTGCTTGCCGAAGTCCTTGCGGATGCGCTTCTTTTCGGTGAATGAATAGGTTGTCGTCATGGGGAATGACCGCCTCTTGGATCTGTGGACCGCGTGGCCGCGGGCCTGGGGGATCGGTGTCCGACCGGGAAAATCGCCAGTGGGAAGTCGCTGGTATTGCCGGCACCAGCACGCCTTCTCCCGCTACTTCCGACTGGGGACTTTATTGAATTGCAACAACGGCCAAAGGCCGGGGGCTCTCGCCCCCAGCCTCTGCCTGCCGCCAGGTGGAACCGGCGACGGGGTACAGCTTACTTCAGCTCGGCGGTGGCGCCGGCGGCCTCGAGGTCCTTCTTGATCTTCTCGGCCTCTTCCTTCGCCACGCCTTCCTTGATTTCCTTCGGCGCGCTTTCGACCATGTCCTTGGCTTCCTTCAGGCCCAGGCCGGTGATCGCGCGGACCACCTTGATGACCTCGACCTTCTTGTCGCCCACGGCCTTCAGGACCACGGTGAACTCGGTCTGCTCTTCGGCAGCGGCACCGTCGCCGCCAGCGGCCGGGCCGGCGGCCACGGCCACCGGGGCAGCGGCGGAAACGCCGAACTTCTCTTCCATCGCCTTGACCAGCTCCATGACCTCGACAAGGGTCTTGCTGCTGATCGCTTCGATGATTTCTTCGTTGGAAAGGGACATCGTGATTACCTCGGATTGACTGTATTGGATAACGACTGCTTAACGGGTTCGTACCGAACTGATCTTGCTCAGGCGGCCTTGGCCTGGCCGACCGCGTTGGTGACGCGGGCGACCTGGCTGGCAGGCTCGGCCAGCACGCGCACCAGCATGGTGGCCGGCTGGATCATCACGCTGAGCAGCATCGACAGCGCTTCGTCGCGGGTCGGCAGCGACGCCAGGACATCCACGTGGGACCCCGGGTACTTCTGCCCGCCGAGCGACACCAGGCGCGGCTTCAGCTTGTCGTTCGCCTTGGCGAACTCCTTGATCAGGCGTCCGGCGGCACCCGGGTCTTCCTGCGAGAAGGCGTACAGCAGCGGACCGGTCAGCTCGTCCTTGATGACGGCGTAATCGGTATCTTCCACTGCGCGCGAGACCAGCGTGTTCTTGACAACCTTCAAGTACACGCCGCCCTCGCGGGCCTTCTTGCGCAGGTCGGTCAGTTGCCCGACCGTCAAACCCGCGTACTCGGCGGCGACCAGCGAATGTGCCTTGCCGGCCACCTCCGCCAGTTCGGCAACGACTTCCTTCTTCTGTTCCAGATTCAGAGCCATTGCACTCTCCGTTTCTCTGCGATTCCGCTCGCGGCTCCTGCCGCTGGCGGGCCATTGGCGGCATCGTTCCCTCGACGCCGGGAGGGCCGTGAAACCCTCCGGTTGGCAGCCGTTTCCAGAAAACTCCTGGAGGGTCGGCGACCATCTGCGCAGGCCCTTTCCCGCTTTCGCGTTCCGGGATTAAGCGCCCTGCGGTGGCAGCGGCGGCGATTCCATGCCAGTTCGAGCGTCCGTGCCCGTCGCCGCTGCAACGCAGGCCGCGCCTGCGGTCTTTGACGGCGCCGCGCAGGACCAGGTCCCTTGCGATGCCCTCAAAAAAACGATTACTTCAGGGCCAGCGAGCCCTGATCCACGATCACGCCCGGACCCATGGTCGAGCTGATCGAGACCTTCTGCAGGTAGGTGCCCTTGGCCGCGGCCGGCTTGGCCCGGACCAGGTCGGTCAGCAGCGCCTGCAGGTTCTCCTGCAGCCGCTCGGGCTCGAAGTCGGCCTTGCCGATGGTGCAGTGGATGATGCCGGCCTTGTCGGTGCGGTAGCGCACCTGGCCGCCCTTGGCGTTCTTGACCGCCTCGCCCGGGTTCGGCGAGACGGTGCCCACCTTCGGGTTCGGCATCAGGCCGCGCGGGCCCAGCAGCGTGCCCAGCCGGCCCACCACGCGCATGGCGTCGGGGGTCGCGATGACGACGTCGTAGCTGAGGTCGCCGCCCTGCATCTTCTCGGCCAGGTCCTCCATGCCCACCGCATCGGCGCCCGCGGCCAGGGCCTCGTCGGCCTTGGCGCCGGCCGGGGCGAACACCGCCACGCGCACGGTCTTGCCGGTTCCCTGCGGCAGCACGGTCGAGCCGCGCACCTGCTGGTCCGACTTGCGGGCGTCAACGCCCAGGCGCACCGCCACGTCCACGGCTTCGACGAACTTCGCCTTGCTGTGTTCCTTGACGATCTTCAGCGCCTCGTCGATCGGGTATGCCTTGCCGGGCTGCACCGCTTCGCGGATTGCCTTCTGTCGCTTGGTCAGCTTTGCCATGTCCTCAGCCCTCCACCGCCAGGCCCATCGCACGGGCCGAGCCCTCGATGGTGCGCACCGCCGCGTCCAGGTCGGCCGCGGTCAGGTCGGGTTCCTTCGCCTTCGCGATCTCTTCCAGCTGGGCGCGGGTGACCTTGCCCACCTTCTGGGTGTTCGGACGCGCCGAACCGGACTTCACGCCAGCCGCCTTCTTCAGCAGCACCGCCGCCGGCGGGGTCTTGGTGATGAAGGTGAAGGTGCGGTCCGAGTACGCGGTGATCACGGTCGGGATCGGCAGGCCCGGTTCCATCTTCTGCGTGGCGGCGTTGAACGCCTTGCAGAATTCCATGATGTTCAGGCCGCGCTGGCCCAGGGCGGGGCCGACCGGCGGGCTCGGATTGGCCTGCCCGGCTGGCACCTGCAGCTTGATGTAGCCGACTACTTTCTTTGCCATTGTTGGACTCCTGCGAGTGCGAACGCCTGTTCAGGGCTCCTCGCGTCTGGGGGCGCCTCCAGGGCGCGATTTCAGTTCACTGCGGCGCTCCGGCGGAGCGCCTGGTTGCCGCGGCTCAGGCCTTCTCGACCTGTCCGAATTCCAGCTCGACCGGCGTGGACCGGCCGAAGATCAGCACCGCCACGCGCAGGCGGCTCTTCTCGTAGTTGACTTCCTCGACCACGCCGTTGAAGTCGTTGAACGGCCCGTCGATGACGCGCACCATCTGGCCCGGCTCGAACAGCACCTTCGGACGCGGCTTCTCCACGCCTTCCTGCACGCGCTGCAGGATCGCGTCGGCCTCGTGGTCGGCGATGGGCAGCGGGCGGTCGGCGGTGCCGCCGATAAAGCCCATGACCCGCGGGGTTTCCTTGATCAGGTGCCAGGTGTCGCTGTCGATGCGCGGAATGCCGTCCTCGTCGCGGGTGGCGATCTGCACCAGCACGTAGCCGGGGAAGAACTTGCGCTCGGAACGGCGCTTCTGGCCGGAACGCATCTCCACCACTTCCTCGGTCGGCACCAGGACTTCGCCGAAGCGGTCCTTCATGCCGGCCCGCGCGATGCGGTCGCGCAGGGCCTGCGCCACCGACTTCTCGAAGCCGGAATAGGCGTGGACCACGTACCAGCGCATGTTGCCTTGGGTTTCCATCGATTCGGGGTTCTCCATCATCAGCCCAGGAACACGCGCAGCAGCCATTTGATCACCGTGTCATAGGCCGCCATGATCAGCGCGATGATGACCACGGCGATGATGACCACCCAGGTCATCCGCACGGCTTCCTGGCGGGTCGGCCACACGACCTTGCGCAGCTCGAAGCGGGTTTCGTACAGGAACTCCCGGGTCTGCGCGCCCTTGAGGGTGCCCATCAGGAACACCGCGCCGCCGGCAGCCACGCCCGCGGCCACGGCCAGCCCGCGGGCCCAGCCCGGCCATTGGCCGTCGAACCAGTAGAACGCGAACACGCCGGCCACCACCAGCGCAACCGCCAGGGCGTACTTGGCGATGTCCGCCGGCGATGCGGACCTGGTTTGTTCGACTCTGCTGTTCATCTGGTATCGCTTGCAGCCCGGGGCATGGATCGCGTTTGGCACGCCAGGAGGGACTCGAACCCCCAACCTGCGGTTTTGGAGACCGCTGCTCTGCCAATTGAGCTACTGGCGTATCGAATTGTCTGCCGGAAGTGGAAACGGCAACGGCGGCTTGCGCCGCCTTGCCTGGTTCCCGGCTTGTCCGCGCGCCCGCAGGCGCGCGGCCACAACTTACTTGTTGATCTTGCTCACCACGCCGGCGCCGACGGTGCGGCCGCCCTCGCGGATCGCGAAGCGCAGGCCCTCGTCCATCGCCACCGGGTTGATCAGCTCAACCGACATCTTCACGTTGTCGCCCGGCATCACCATCTCCACGCCTTCCGGCAGGGTCACCGCGCCGGTGATGTCGGTGGTGCGGAAGTAGAACTGCGGACGGTAGCCCTTGAAGAACGGGGTGTGGCGGCCGCCCTCGTCCTTGCTCAGTACGTACACCTCGGCTTCGAAGCTGGTGTGCGGGGTGATCGTGCCCGGCTTGGCCAGCACCTGGCCGCGCTCCACGTCGTCACGCTTGGTGCCGCGCAGCAGCAGGCCCGCGTTGTCGCCCGCCTGGCCCTGGTCGAGCAGCTTGCGGAACATCTCAACGCCCGTGACCGTGGTCTTGGTGGTCGGACGGATGCCCACGATCTCGACTTCGTCGCCCACCTTGATGATCCCGCGCTCAATGCGCCCGGTCACCACGGTGCCGCGCCCGGAGATCGAGAACACGTCCTCCACCGGCATCAGGAAGTTCTTGTCCACGTCGCGCTCGGGCTCCGGGATCCAGGTGTCCAGCGCGTCCACCAGCTTGATGATCGCCGGCACGCCGATCTCCGACTGGTCGCCTTCCAGCGCCTTGAGCGCCGAACCCTTGATGATCGGGGTGTCGTCGCCCGGGAACTCGTACTTCGACAGCAGCTCGCGGACCTCCATCTCGACGAGCTCCAGCAGCTCCTCGTCGTCGACCATGTCGGCCTTGTTCAGGAACACCACGATGTACGGCACGCCCACCTGGCGCGCCAGCAGGATGTGCTCGCGGGTCTGCGGCATCGGGCCGTCGGCCGCCGACACCACCAGGATCGCACCGTCCATCTGCGCCGCACCCGTGATCATGTTCTTCACGTAGTCGGCGTGGCCCGGGCAGTCCACGTGCGCGTAGTGGCGCGCCTCGGACTCGTACTCCACGTGCGAGGTCGAGATCGTGATCCCGCGCGCCTTCTCTTCCGGCGCACGGTCGATCGCCGCGTAGTCGCTGAACTCGCCGCCGAAACGCTCCGCACCAACCTTGGTCAGCGCCGCCGTCAGCGTCGTCTTGCCGTGGTCAACGTGACCGATCGTGCCCACGTTCACGTGGGGCTTGGTGCGCTCGAACTTTCCTTTGGCCATGGTTGCGTATCTCGGAACTGGAGGTGTGGATTGGGGGAGCGGCACCCCCTGGGAGGGGGGGGTGCCCGGAAATGGTGCTCACGAATGGAATCGAACCATCGACCTCCTCCTTACCAAGGAGGTGCTCTACCGACTGAGCTACGTGAGCGTGTTGTTAACTGGTTGTATTGCCTGGAGCCCGTGCCGCGACAGGAGGAGCAATGGAGCGGGAGACGGGAATCGAACCCGCACCATCAGCTTGGAAGGCTGAGGTTCTACCATTGAACTACTCCCGCGCCGCGCGGAACATCGTGGTGGAGGGAGGTGGATTCGAACCACCGAAGGCGTAAGCCAGCAGATTTACAGTCTGCCCCCGTTGGCCGCTTGGGTATCCCTCCCGGGTATTTCTTCAAAGCCGGTGAAACAGCCCGTAATTTTCGCCACATCTGGCGCACATGTCAACGCCGGGTGTTTTTTCCGCCTGCCGGCCCCGCCGGGCGTCAGACGTTGAAGCGGAAATGCAGGACATCGCCCTCCTGGACCTGGTAGTCCTTGCCCTCCAGCCGCAGCCGCCCCGCTTCCCTCGCCCCGGCTTCCCCGCCATGGCGGATGAAGTCGTCGAAGGCGATGGTTTCGGCACGGATGAAGCCTTTTTCGAAGTCGGTGTGGATGACCCCGGCGGCCTCGGGGGCGGTGGACCCGGCCTTGACCGTCCACGCGCGCACCTCCTTGACCCCCGCGGTGAAATAGGTCTGGAGCCCGAGCAGCCGGTAGGCGGCGCGGATCACCCGGTTCAGGCCCGGCTCGTCCAGCCCGAGATCGGCCAGGAACTCGTCCCGGTCGGCGTCGTCCAGCTGCGCCAGCTCTTCCTCGATCGCCGCCGACACCGGCACCACCTCCGAGCCTTCGGCCGCCGCCCTTGCGCGTACCGCCTCGAGGTGCGGATTGTCCTCGAACCCGTCCTCCAGCACGTTGGCCACGTACATCACCGGCTTGAGGGTCAGCAGGAACAGGTCGCGCACCAGGGCGCGCTCTTCCGCATCCAGGCCGGCGGCGCGCGCCGGCGTGCCATCGGCCAGCGCCTTGTTCAGCTTCTCGAGCACCGGCAGCCGCGCGATCGCGTCCTTGTCGCCGCCCTTGGCGGCGCGCTCGGCCCGCTGGCGGGCCTTCTCCACCGAGTCCAGGTCGGCCAGCGCCAGCTCGGTGTCGATGGTGTCGATGTCCGACAGCGGGTCCACCCGGCCGGCCACGTGGACCACGTCGCTGTGCTCAAAGCAGCGCACCACGTGGGCGATGGCGTCGACCTCGCGGATGTGCGCCAGGAACTTGTTGCCCAGCCCCTCGCCGCTGGAGGCCCCGGCCACCAGGCCGGCGATGTCGACGAATTCCATCACCGTGGGCAGCACCTTCTGGGGCTTCACGATGTCCGCGAGCTGGGCCAGGCGCGGGTCCGGGACCGGCACCACGCCCACGTTGGGCTCGATGGTGCAGAAGGGAAAATTGGCCGCGGCGATGCCCGCCTTCGTCAGCGCGTTGAATAGGGTCGACTTGCCGACGTTCGGCAGGCCGACGATGCCGCATTTGATGCCCATGTGTTCCTCAGTTCTTCGGCGTGTGCAGCCGGGTCATGGCGTCCATGAAATTGCCCTCCACCGCCAGCGGCAGTGCGTCCAGGGCGTCGTCGATGGCGCGGTCGATCAGGATCTCGTCCTCTGCCGAAGCCCGGCCGAGCACCCAGGGGGTCACCCGGTCCTTGTGGCCGGGGTGGCCGATGCCGATGCGCAGGCGGTGGAAGCGGCCATGGCCCAGCAGGCGCATGGTGTCGCGCAGGCCGTTCTGCCCACCGTGGCCGCCATCGAACTTGAAGCGGGCCGTGCCGGGCGGCAGGTCCAGCTCGTCGTGCGCGAGCATCGCCTCCTCCGGCGCGATCTTCCAGAACTGCAGCGCGGCCAGCACCGACTTGCCGGACAGGTTCATGAAGGTCGCCGGCTTGAGCAGGCGGACCGTCCGCCCGGCCACCTGCACCTGGGCGGTCTCGCCAAACAGCTTGGCATCCACGCGGAACGCCTCGCCGGCCCGCCCCGCCAGGGCGTCCACGAAACGGAACCCGGCGTTGTGCCGGGTCCGCGCATATTCCTGGCCGGGATTGCCCAGCCCGACGATGAGACGCAGTTCCGCCATCGCGCAGGCGCTGGCCGCCGCCCCGCTTGCGGGGCGGCGGCCGGGCGCTTACTCGTCCGTCTTGTCGTCGTCGACCTTGGTGGCCGGCACCTCGGGGGACTGCTCCTCGCCCTCGGCGTCGCCTTCCTCTTCCACGACCTCGACCCGGGCCGGGCGCGCGGTGACCACCGCGTCGTCGTAGTCCTTGCCCAGCGCCAGCCCCGGGATCTCCACGCCCTTGGGCAGCTTGATCTCGGAAAGGTAGATGGTGTCGCCCAGCTCCAGCTTTGACAGGTCCACGTCGATCGAACCCGGCAGGTCCGCGGGCAGGCACTCCACGGTGACCTCGCGGATTTCATGGCTGACCAGCACGTCAGCCAGCTTGCCGGCCGGCGAGATCTCCTCGTTGATGAAGTTCAGCGGCACCTGGGTGCGCAGCTTCTCGTCGGCGGTCACGCGCTGGAAGTCCAGGTGCATGATCTGCTGCTTGTACGGATGGCGCTGGATGTCGCGCAGCAGCACCGGCTGCACGTCGCCATTGAGGTTCAGGTTGAGGATCGAGGAATAGAACCACTCGTGCTCGGCGGCCAGCAGCACCTCGTTGTGGCTGAGCTGGATGTTGACGGGGTCGAGTTCACCGCCATAGACGATCGCCGGCACCTGGCCGTCGCGGCGGAGGCGGCGGCTCGCACCCTTCCCCCCGTCCTCGCGGCGCTGGACCTTGATTTCATGCGTGTTGGACATGTCTTGTCACTACCTTGGTTGATGGGCCGCCTCGCGGCGGCTGGGCGGCTCCCCCGCGACCAGGGGAGCCTTGGGAATCAGTCGACGTAGAGCGAGCTCACCGACTCGCCGAAGGCGACGCGGCGGATGGTCTCGCCCAGCAGCTCGGCGACGCTGAGCTGGCGGATGCGGTCGCAGGCCGCGGCGGCCTCCGACAGCGGGATGGTGTCAGTCACCACCAGTTCGTCGAGCTGGGAACCGGTGATGTTCTCGATCGCCGCGCCCGAGAGCACCGGGTGCGTGCAGTAGGCCACCACCTTGGCGGCACCGTTCTCCTTGAGCGCGGCGGCCGCCGCGCACAGGGTGCCGGCGGTATCGACGATGTCGTCCACCAGCACGCAGGTCTTGCCGCGCACGTCGCCGATGATGTTCATCACCGTGGCCACGTTGGCGCGCGGGCGGCGCTTGTCGATGATCGCCAGCTCGGCGTCGTCCAGCCGCTTGGCGATGGCCCTGGCGCGGACCACGCCACCCACGTCCGGCGACACCACCACCATGTTGTCGGTGCCGTGGGCGCGCCAGATGTCCGCCAGCAGGAGCGGCGAGGCGTAGACGTTGTCCACGGGGATGTCGAAGAAGCCCTGGATCTGGTCGGCGTGCAGGTCGATCGTGAGCACACGGTGGGTGCCGACGGCACCGATCATCTTGGCCGCGACCTTGGCGGTGATCGGCACCCGCGACGAGCGCAGGCGGCGGTCCTGGCGGGCGTAGCCGAAGTACGGGATCACGGCGGTCACGCTGGCGGCGGAGGCGCGGGTCAGCGCGTCCACCAGCACCACCAGCTCCACCAGGTGCTCGGCGGCGGGCGCGCAGGTGGACTGCAGCACGAACACTTCCTGGCGGCGCACGTTCTCCTCGATCTCGACCTGGACCTCGCCGTCGGAGAACCTGGACACCAACGCCTTGCCCTGGCGCGTCCCCAACTGGCGGCAGACGGCCTGGGTCAGCGGCCGGTTGGCGTTGCCGGAGAAGATCAGGATGTTGCGATCTTCCTTCATGTGGGATGTGCGCATTGCAATGACCGTACGTTGAGTGCCGGAGTGGCAGGGGCGGCAGGATTCGAACCTGCGAATGCCGGGATCAAAACCCGGTGCCTTGGACCTCTTGGCGACGCCCCTGTGTATCCGGGTGTCCGGTTGCATCCAGCAGCGGCGAGCGCGCCGCACCGGCCGCGACCCACGCCACGAGGCCGGGCGGCAGCGCGGCGCGGGCGGCTTCGGCGTCTTCGCGACCCGCGAATTCGACGAAGCAGCCGCTGCCGGTCCCGGTCAACCGCGGCGTGCCGAAGCGCGCCAGCGCGGCGAAAGCGGCCTCCACGGCCGGTTCACGGCGGCGCAGCACCGGCTCGAACGCGTTGCCGAGCGGAGCTCCCGAAACAAAGTCGGCTATTGTCGCGGGCGGGGCATCGCGCGTCAATTCAGGGGCCTGGAACAGTTCCGCGGTGGCCACCGGCACGCCGGGGTCGGCCAGCAGGTACCAGGCCCGGGGCAGCTCCAGCGCGGTCAGCCGCTCCCCCACCCCTTCGGCCCAGGCGTTGTGGCCGCGGACGAAGACCGGCACGTCCGCGCCCAGGCGCAGGCCCAGGTCCGCCAGTTCTTCCACGCCCAGCCCCGTGCCCCAGAGCCGGTTGAGGGCCCCCAGCACGGTCGCGGCATCCGAGGAGCCACCGCCGAAGCCACCGCCGATCGGGATGCGCTTTTCCAGGCCGATATCGGCGCCGAGCGGGCTCCCCGTTTCTTCCTGCAGCAGGCGGGCGGCGCGCACCAGGAGATCCGAGGATTCCGGTACGCCCGGCAACCCCTGGCCGTGCCGGGCGATGCCACCGTCCGCACGCGGCCGGAGATGCACCGTGTCCCCCCAATCCAGGATCCGGAACACGGTCTGCAGCTGGTGATAGCCGTCCGCGCGCCGGCCGGTGATGCGCAGGAAGAGGTTCAGCTTGGCCGGCGCCGGCCAGGCGCTCCAGCCCGCCCCGGGCTCCGGCATCGCCTCAACTCCCGCCGGGCGCGGCCGCGCCGAGCGCCCAGTCGTCCACCACGAGGCGCACATGCGCGTCACCGCGCGCAGCGTCGATCCGGCGCGGCAGTGGCGGCGCGTCGCCGGGCCCGGGCTCGCCAGCCCGCTCCTGCCAGCTGACGTAATCGATGGTCCAGCCGGCCTGGCGGAGCCTGGCCAGGCGCCCGCTGGCCGAGAACTCCAGGTGCGCCGGGCCGTGGGCCGCCTCGTCTGCCCGGGTGCCCGCCGCCCAGGCCGCCAGAGCCCCAACCGGGACCTGCATGCCCGTGGCCTCCAGCAACAGCCAGTCCGGGTCCGGGCCCACCCTTGGGCCGCCCTCCAGCCCGTCAATGCGCGCTCCGCCGGCCCCGGCGGTCAGGCTCCAGCCCTGCCGCGTCACGGGCGCGCGCAGCACCACGCGGTAATCCTCGCCCGCCTGCCACCACTCCAGCCGTCCGCTGCCGCCGTCCTCCCCGTTGCTGAGCGCAACGCGCCCGCTGAACGAGAGCGCGCCCGCGCCCTCGACCAGCGCCTCGCGCGCCCGGAGCGCTTCCATGGCGGCGGCGTACGCGGGGCCCGACAGCTCGACGGTCTCCGGCGCGCGCATCGGCTGGGAAACGCAGCCCGCCAATGCCAACACGGCGAGCAGCGCCGCCAGCCGCGCCGCCAGCCTCACAGTTCCACCCCCGTCATTTCCAGCGAGCGCCGCAGGGAACGGTTCTCGGGATCCAGCTCGTGGGCGCGCTGGAAGAATTCCCGCGCCTCCTCCTTCTCCCCCAGCACCCAAAGCACTTCCGCCACATGCGCGGCAACCTCCGCGTCCTTGAGCAGCGACCAGGCCCGGCGCAGTTCCACCAGCGCCTCGTCCAGGCGACCCAGGCGGTAGAGCACCCAGCCGTAGCTGTCGATGATGTGGGCGTTGTCCGGCTCGGCCAGGCGCGCGCGGTCAATCAGCTCCAGCGCTTCCTCGTAGCGCCCGGTGCGATCGGCCAGGGTGTAGCCCAGGGCGTTGAGCGCATGCACGTTCTCCGGCTCTGCCACCAGCAGACGGCGCAGGTCGGCCTCGGCGCGCTCGATGTCGTCGCGCCGCTCCCACATCAGGGCCCGGGCGTAGAGGAGCGCGCCTTCGTCGGGCCAGGCCGCGAGGCCGCGGGCATAGGCGTCGAGCTCGCCGTCGGCGTCCCCGGCCTCGCGCCGCAGTTCGGCTTCCATGAGGTAGGCATCGCGGCGCAGTTCCTCCTCTACGCCGGCGTCCGTCTGCAGCGCCCGCAGTTCGGCGAACGCCTCTTCCCGGTGGCCCAGGTCGAACAGCACCTTGGGGATGCGCAGCCGCGCGATCGCGCGCTGCTGGCCGCCGGGCACGCTGCGATACCACTCCAGCGCGTCGGCCGGACGCTCCATGTACTCGGCAAGTTGGCCCAGCAGCAGCCGCCAGGCCGGGTTGGGGGCATCGGCGCGCTGCTCGAGTTCCCAGTACAGCACTTCCAGCGCCGGCGTGTCCTCCGTGCGCACCAGCAGCGAGGCGCGCATCGCATAGGAACGTTCGTCCTGCGGGCCCATGGCCATGACCCGGGCAGCGTGGGCCAGATCGCCAAGCTGTTCATACTCCGCGGCGATGGCCATGCGCAGCTCGGGGGACACCAGAGCCTGCTCCTCGACCCGCTCCAGGGCCTGCCGGGCCAGCGCGTCCTCACCGCGCTCGCGGGCCTGGGCAGCCCGCAGCAGGGCCACCCGCGGCTCATCCGGGAAGCGTTCCACCACCTCGTCCACGATCCTGGCCGTCAGCGCCTCGTCTCCAAAACGCTGCGCCAGCCCGCCGAAGCCGAGCCACGCCCGGAAATCATCGGGAATGGCGCCGGACTCCACCAGCCGCCCCAGGATGCGGGCCGAGGCCTCCTGGTCGCGGGTCCCGCCGTGCAGGGCCGCGATGGCGTGGCCCCAGGCTCGCGGATCGGGATCGCGCAGGAGCGCCTCGAGCTCGCGGCGCGCGCGCCGGTCGCGGCCCGTGCGCAGCAGCCAGGTGGCCTGTGCCGAGCGCATGGCCAGCGAGGGCGGGGCCAGCGCCCGCCACTGGTCCAGGGCCTGGCCCAGCAGCGCGTCGTCGGTACCGACCAGGGCCACCTGCACGGCCCGCTCGGCCAGCGCGGCGTCCCCACCCACGGCGTCCGAGGCCCGCAGGTACCAGCGCACCGCCTCGTTGAGCTTGCCCGCGCGCAGGGAAAACTCGGCCGCCATGGTGGCGCCGACCGCGTCCCCGCTGGTGTGGCCCTGGAGCGGATCGTCCGCGCCGGCGGCGAGCGGGAACGCCAGTGCCGCGGCGAGTGCCAGGGCCCTCAGCGCGCCGCCCATCGCCCCCCGGCCCGGGGCCGGAAAGCGGTGTTTTACAGGAGGAACGGGCATTGAGGGCGGCCGGGCCGTAAAATGGTGGGATCGGAAGCAAGCTTATCGCAAGCCACTGAACAGACCACGCCCCACGCCATGAGCCTGATCGCCCTTGGCATCAACCATCGCAGCGCGCCCGTCGCCCTGCGCGAGCGCGTTGCGTTCGCGGGCGATGCGCTGCCGCGTGCGCTGTCGGAACTGCGCGGCCTGCCCGGGGTGAGCGAGGCCGCGCTGCTGTCCACCTGCAACCGCACCGAGCTGTATGCGGTGACCTCGGATGAGGGCGAGGCCGTTGTCCGCTGGCTGGCGACGCGCCCCGAGGGAGGCGCGGACCTGCACGACTACCTGTACCGGCACCGCGACGCGGAAGCCGTGCGGCACCTGTTCCGGGTCGCCGCGGGCCTCGACTCGCTGGTGCTGGGGGAGCCGCAGATCCTGGGCCAGGTGAAGGAAGCCTGGGCGACCGCGCGCAGCGCCGGCGCCCTGGGCACCCGCCTCGACCGCCTGTTCCAACATGCGTTCGTCACCGCCAAGCGCGCCCGCACCGAAACCCGCATCGGCAGCAGCCCGGTCTCGGTGGCCTCGATGTCGGTCCGCCTGGCGCAGGAATCCTTCGCCCGGCTGGAAGACTCGACCGTCCTGCTGGTGGGCGCAGGCGAAACCATCGAGCTGGCCGCCCGGCACCTGGTCCAGGCCCGGGCCAGGCGCCTGCTGGTGGCCAACCGCACGCTGGCCCACGCCCAGGACCTCGCCTCCCGGCATGGCGGCGTGGCCCTGCCGCTGGCGGAACTCGAGCGCCACCTGGCCCAGGCCGACGTGGTGTTCGCGGCCACGGCCAGCGCCGAGCCGGTCATCACCCGGGCGCAGGTGGAGGCCGCGCTCCAGGCCCGCCGCCACCGGCCGATGCTGCTGGTGGATCTGGCCGTGCCGCGGGACATCGCCCCCGACGTGGCCAGCCTCAAGGACGCCTACCTGTACACCGTGGACGACCTGGAGCGCTCGGTCCAGGAAAACCGGCGCAACCGCCGCGAGGCCGCCGAGGCCGCGGAGGCCATCGTTGACCTGCAGGTCGAGCGCTACGTCGAGATGCTGGCCGCCGGGCCGCTCAACGAGCCGCTGCGCAAGCTGCGCGCGCACGGCGAGCACGCCCGTGCGGACGCGCTGGAAAAGGCGCGCCGCCAGCTGGCCGCCGGCCACGATCCGGAAGCGGTGATCGAACGCCTGGCCCACGCGCTGACCAACCGCCTGCTGCACGCCCCCACCGCGGCCGTCCGCGAAGCCGCACGCAGCGGCAACATGGAACTGGCCGCCGCCATCGAGCGCATCCTCCATCCAGACCACGTGCGCGCGCTGCGCGACCTGCGCGATGCTCCCGACGCTCCGCCATAAGCTCGAAGCGCTGGCCGAGCGCCGCGACGAACTCGAACGCCTGCTCGCCGATCCGCAGGTGGCCGGCGACCAGCAGCGCTTCCGCGCCTATTCCCGCGAGTTCTCCCGGCTCGAGCCGCTTGCCACCGCCCTGGCCGAGGAGGCGCGCACGCGCGCGGACCTGACGTCGGCCGAGGCGATGCGCGGCGACCCGGAGCTGGGCGCGCTCGCCGAGGAGGAGATCGCCGCCGCCACGGCCCGCCTGCAGGAGCTTGAAGGCACGCTGCTGGGCCTGCTGGTGCCGCGCGATGCCCGCGACGACGGCGGCCTGTATCTGGAGATCCGGGCGGGCACCGGCGGCGACGAGGCCGCGATCTTCGCCGGCGACCTGCTGCGCATGTACACGCGCTACGCGGAGCGCCAGGGCTGGCGGGTGGAGGTGGAATCGGCCAATCCCGGCGAGCACGGCGGGTTCAAGGAAGTCATCGCCCGGGTCGAGGGCGAAGGCGCCTATGCCCGGCTCAAGTTCGAATCTGGCACCCACCGCGTTCAGCGCGTGCCGGAAACCGAATCGCAGGGCCGCATCCACACCTCCGCCGCCACCGTGGCCATCATCCCGGTCGAGGACGAAGGCGAACCGGTGGAACTGAACCCGGCCGACCTGCGCGTCGACACCTTCCGCTCCTCCGGCGCCGGCGGCCAGCACGTCAACAAGACCGATTCGGCGATCCGCATCACCCACCTGCCAAGCGGCATCGTGGTGGAATCGCAGACCGAACGCTCCCAGCACGCCAACCGCGACAAGGCCATGAAGCGGCTCAAGGCGATGCTCGCCGAGGCCGAGGCCGCGCGCCGCGCCGCCGCCACCGCGCGGACCCGCAAGCTGCAGGTGGGCAGCGGCGACCGCAGCCAGCGCATCCGCACCTACAACTACCCGCAGGGCCGCATCACCGATCACCGGGTGGAAGGCCTGACCCTGTATGACCTGCCGGGCGTGCTCGAAGGCGATCTGGATCCGCTGGTCGACCGCCTGGCCAGCGAGCACCAGGCCGAAGAGCTGGCGAGCCTGGCCGACGCGAACCAATGAGCCCCCCCCCGGACCCGCGATCGCAGGCCCGGCTGGCGGTGCAGCGGGAGCCGTCGAGCGCCATGGCGTGGACCGCGCTGGCCGACACGGAGTTCGACGCTGGAGACGCCGCTGCCGGGCTCCGAGCCGCCCGGCGCGCGTTGCAGCTCGCGCCGGGCCACCCTGAGCCGCTGGCGCGGCTGGGCCGTGGCCAGTGGATGCAGGGCAAGCTTGCCGAGGCAGCCGCGAGCCTGGGCGAAGCCGCGCGCCGCGCGCCCCGGCACCCGGGCATCGCGGTGTGGCTGGCGCACGTGCTTGAAGACACCGGCGATGCCGAGGCCGCAAGCGACTGCTACGCCCGCGCGCACGCCCTGTTGCCCGGCCATCCCCAGATTGCCGCATACCTGCTTGCCTGGCGCCGACGCCTGTGTGACTGGCGGGGCCTGGATGCGCTTGGCCACCAGGTCCGGAGCGCGGTGCGGGCCGGCCAGGCCGCGGTCGAGCCATTCGCTTTCCTGAGCGAGGATTCCACGGCCGCCGAGCAGCTCGCCTGCGCGCGCCTGCGCGCCAGCGCGGTGGCGGCGCGGGTCCGGCCGCTGCCGCCCCCTGGGCCACGAACCGGCGGCCCCCTTCGGCTTGGATTCATGTCCAACGGCTTCGGCGCCCATCCGACCGGACTGCTGACGGTGGCGTTCTTCGAAGCGCTCGCGGCGCACGCCGACATGGAGATCCACCTGTTCGCACTCAATCGCCCCGATGGCAGTGCGGTTGGGCGGCGCCTGCAGCACGCCGTGGCCCGCTGGCACGATGTGGGCGCGCTCCCCAGCAGCGAGATTGCCGGGCGGATCCGCTCGGCCGCAGTGGACGTGCTGTTCGACCTGCGGGGCTGGGGCGGCGGCGGCCGGCCGGAGGTGCTCGCCATGCGGCCGGCGCCGCTGCAGGTCAACTGGCTCGCGTACCCGGGGACCTCGGGTGCGCCGTGGATTGACTGCATCCTCGCCGACGACGTCGTGCTTCCGCAGGCGCTGGAGCCGCATTTCTCGGAGGCGGTCGTGCGGCTGCCCCGGTGTTTCCAGCCCTCCGATACCCGGCGCGCCATCCCGCCGGCGCCTGCCCGCAAGGACTGCGGCCTGCCGGCCCACGGCGTGGTGTTCTGTTGCTTCAACAACAGCTACAAGCTCAATCCGGCCTCTTTCTCCCGCCACATGGCGGTGCTTCGGCAGGTGCCCGGCAGCGTGCTGTGGCTGCTCTCCGGACCCGGCGACGCCAACCGCCGGCTGCGCACGGCGGCGGCCGAAGCCGGCGTGGACCCGGACCGGCTCGTGTTCATGCCCAAGCAGCCCCAGGCGGAGTACCTGGCCCGGCTGCAGCTGGCGGATCTGTTCCTGGACTGCAACCCATACAACGCGCACACCACCGCCTCCGACGCCCTCTGGGCCGGCTGCCCGGTGCTGACCCGGCCGGGCCAGACCTTCGCCGGCCGGGTCGCGGCCAGCTTGAACCACCATCTGGGCCTCGATGACATGAACGTGGCGACCGACGAACTGTTCATCGAACGCGCCGTGGCGCTGGGCAACGACCCCGCGGCCCTCGCCGCGCTGCGCCGGCGGGTGGGCCGCCAGCGTGATGAAAGCGGGCTGTTCGACATGGAGGGATTCGCCGCGGACTTCCGGGACGTCGTGCTGCGGCTGCAGCGGGAATCGGCAGCCGGACGGGGCTCCGCATCGGGCTGACGGACGGCGGCGTCCAAGTTCCCCTCGCGCGTCCCAGCAGCTACGCTGCCGGGCATGAGTACATCCGATTCCCCCATTCCGCTTTCGATCTGCGTGCTGACGGTGTCCGACAGCCGCACCCCCGACAACGACACCTCCGGCGACTGGCTCGTGCAGGCGCTGCAGGCCGACGGCCACCGGCTGGCCGGGCGCGCGCTGCTGCCGGACAACCGCTACCTGCTGCGCGCGCAGGTCTCCCAGTGGATCGCCGACGACGGCGTGGACGGCATCATCGTCACCGGCGGCACCGGCTTCACCGGCCGCGACTCCACCCCCGAGGCCCTGCTGCCGCTGCTGGACAAGGAGATGACCGGTTTCGGCGAGCTGTTCCGGGCGCTCTCCTTCGAGGAGATCGGCACCTCCTCGCTGCAATCGCGCGCGTTTGCCGGTATCGCCAACGCCACCTTCCTGTTCTGCCTGCCCGGCTCCACGTCGGCCTGCCGCACCGGCTGGGAAAAGATCATCCGCAGCCAGCTCGATTCGCGCACCGGCCCGTGCAACCTGGCCTCGCTGCGGCCGCGGCTGAGGGAATGACCGCCCGGCGTTGACCGCGGCTTTCCAACCCGGGTGATACACGAGGGGCCTGCGCCTTCGGCCCGCCGTGGGCGCAGCCACCCATCCTCCCGGGAGACGATGATGAAAACCTACCGTGTCGGCTACCTGATCGGCAGCCTCGCCAGGGAATCGATCAACCGCAAGCTCGCCAACGCCATGTTCAAGCTGGCACCGGAGCAGCTCGAGTTCCACGAGATCAGCTTCAGTGAACTGCCGCTGTATACCTACGATTACGACGACGACTATCCGGAGGCCGGCCGCCGGTTCAAGAAGGCGATCGAGGATTCGGATGCAATCCTGATCGTGACGCCGGAATACAACCGTTCCATCCCGGGTGCGCTGAAGAACGCCATCGATTGGGCCAGCCGGCCTTGGGGCACCAATTCGTTCGCGAACATCCCGTCCGGGGTGATCGGGACCTCGCCGGGGGCCATCGGCACCGCCGTTGGGCAGCAGCACCTGCGCAGCGTGCTGGGTTTCCTCAATTCACCGCAGATGAACTCGCCCGAGGCCTACATCCAGTTCCGCGACGGCATGATCAACGAGGCCGGTGAGATCGCGGACGATTCCACCGCAAAATTCCTGCGCAACTATCTCAACGAGTTCCACCAGTTCATCGCCCGGGTGCTGACGGTGCTCCCGCGCGGGGCCTGAGCCCGCGAAGCGGGGCCGGCCGGACCCGGCCGGGACCCTGCGTTCCATCCGGCAGGGTCGCAAAGGGCGTGGGAGGCCTTAAATTGGTTGCATTCGATACCGGTTTCCCACGTCCCATGTCCAAGCTGTTCCAAGATTACGACCTGCGCGGATTGAAGCTGCGCAACCGCATCGTGATGGCGCCGATGACCCGCTCGCGGGTGCCCAGCACCGTGCCCGATGCCCTCACGGCAGAGTATTACGGCCAGCGCGCGGGCGCCGGGCTGATCATTGGCGAAGGCGCGCAGGTGTCAGAGCAGGCGCGCGGGTACCTGTTCACGCCCGGCCTGCATGCGAGCGCGCAGGTGCAGGGCTGGAAGGGTGTCACGGCGGCTGTCCACGAGCGCGGCGGCGCAATCTTCGCCCAGCTCTGGCACGTGGGGCGGGTCGCGCATTGCTCGGTGCAGCCGTTCGACCGCAAGCCGGTGGCGCCGGTGGCGGTGGCCGCGGCAGGCGTGAATGCCTATGGCTACCGCGAAGACGGCACGCCCGGCCAGATGCCGGCCAGCAAGCCGCGCGCGTTGGACACCGATGAAATCCCGAAGATCACCGCGGATTTCGTCGCCGCCGCCCGCAACGCGATCGAAGCCGGCTTCGACGGGGTGGAGATCCACGGCGCCAACGGCTACCTGTTCGAGCAGTTCATCAACGGCGGGCTGAACACCCGCGACGACCGCTATGGGGGGCCGTCCATCGACAACCGGCTGCGCCTGCTGCTGGAGACGGTTGACGCGGTGGCCGAGGCCATTGGCAGCCATCGCACCGGCGTGCGGGTGTCCCCGTTCAACCGCGGCTTCGACATGCCGGCCTTCGAGGGCGAGGCGGAGACCTGGCTGGCCGCGGTGAAGGCGCTGGCGGCGCGCGAACCGGCGTACCTGCACATCAGCAACCGCGATTCGATGATGGCCAATGCCGGCAAGGATTTCGTCCAGCGGTTCCGCGCGGCCTGGCCCGGCACCCTCATCGTGGCGGGCCGCTACGGCAAGGAGCACGCCGAACGCGACCTGGAGTCCGGCCTTGCCGACCTGGTGGCCTTCGGCCGGCCGTTCATTTCCAATCCGGACCTGGTCGACCGCCTTCGCAACGGCTGGCCGCTGGCCGAAGCCGACCCCGCCACCTTCTACGGCGGAGGCGCGGCCGGCTACACCGACTACCCCGCCTGGGAAGAGTCGCTGGAAACCGCCTGAGCGCGCCCGATCCGCTACGATCCGCTTGAACCCCCGGGCCGCGCTGCGGCGGGAGGCGTTGCAATGATCGAACTGGTCATCCAGTCCCGCCGCCGCAGCCTCGGCGGCTTCGAGGTCGGGCGGGTGCTGCCGTTTGCGCGGCGGCGCATCGTGGGGCCCTACATCTTCTTCGACCGGATGGGGCCTGCGGACTTCGCCCCCGGGCTGCCGGAATCGGCGGATGTGCTGCCGCATCCGCATATCGGCCTGTCCACCATCACCTACCTGTTCGAAGGCGAGATCATGCATCGCGACAGCGTCGGCTCGGAGCAGCCGATCCGTCCGGGCGAGGTCAACTGGATGACCGCCGGCAGCGGCATCACCCATTCCGAGCGCTTTGAGCGGGCCCGCGCCGAGGGTGGCCCGATGGATGGGATCCAGGCCTGGGTGGCGCTGCCGGACGGACGCGAGGAAGTCGATCCTGCGTTCTGGCACTACGGCACGGATGAGCTGCCGGCCTTCGACGAGGGCGGCGTGGGTGGGCGCCTGATCGCCGGCAGCCTCGACGGGGTCCGCTCCCCGGCGGCGGTGGATTCCCCGCAGTTCTACGTGCATTGGCAGCTCCGTCCCGGGGCGCGTGCCTCGCTGCCGGCCGAATATCCCGAACGTGCGGTCTATGTTGCCAGCGGCGCCGTCGAGGTGGACGGCCAGCGCGTGGAGCCGGGAAGCATGGCGGTGCTTTCGCCGGGCAAGTCGGCGACGATCCATGCGCTGGACGACGCGGTGGTGATGGCGCTGGGCGGCGAGCCGGTGGGTGAGCGATACATCGACTGGAACTTCGTGTCTTCGTCGAAGGAGCGCATCCTGCAGGCGCGCGCCGACTGGGCGGCCGGCCGCATGAAGCTCCCTGACCTGGACGACCGCGAGTTCATCCCGCTTCCGCCCAGGCTGGGCGCGGCCCCCGAGCCCGCTTCCTGAAGCCCTGCCCCCGCACCGGGCCATGCCCTGCTGACAGCGGCGGCTATCCGACGGTGAATCCCTCGCCCGCTTCGTCGGTGCCCGCTTCGCTGCGCACCACGCTTTCGACCTTCGCCCTGGGCGGCCCGTCCCACAGCCACCCGGCGAGCGCCTCGATGGCCGCTTCCTCGCCGGCAGCCAGCACCTCCACGCGGCCGTCAGGCAGGTTGATGGCGTGGCCCCGCAGGCCCAGCTGGCGCGCCCGCTCGCGGGTGGAAGCGCGGAAAAAGACGCCCTGCACCCTGCCGCTGATGAAAAAGCGCTGCGCGATCACGAGTCCGGCGCCCCTGTCACCGCCTGCGGATCGGCAACCGCCGGCCCGCCTGCCGCGGCGATCGCTTCTTCGATCTCCAGCGCGCTCACCGGGCCGAGGAACCGGTGCGCAACCCGGCCGTCCGGCCCCACCAGCCAGGTCATCGGCAGGCCGCGGGGAATTTCGAAATCAGCCGGCGGATCCACGGTGCCGATGATCGCAATCGGATACGTGACCGGGTACTCCTCGAGGAAGGCGCGTATCGCGGCGGGTTCGGCGTCCTCGTACGCCAGCCCGATCACCTCGACGTGTTCGCGCAGGCTGGCAAGCGCCGAAAGCTCGGGCATTTCCTCGCGGCACGGGGCGCACCACGTGGCCCAGTAGTTCACCACCACCCAGCTGCCGCGATGGTCGGCGATGTCCCAGGGCCGGCCGTCGACGGTGGTCACCGAGAGCCGGGGAACAGCGCGGGCGTCCACCCTTTCCCGGTCTTCCGCGCCAGGAGCCGGCGCGGACGCCGGCGGCGGCTCCAGCGCAGCCTCTTCCGCCGGACCCTCGCGCTGGCAGCCCGCCAGCAGCCCGGCCGCCAGCAATCCCGCAAATACCCGTTTCCGGTTCATGTGCCCTCCTTCATCGGTTCGTACAGGCTTCCCACCCGGCGCTTGAGGTGTTCGCGCAGCGGGATCCGCAGGTCGTCCAGGGCGGCGGCGGCGGCCGCGCCCAGCGCATCGTCACGGCACGGCAGGTGCGCCTCGGCGATCGGCACCCGCAGGTTGCAGGCTTCGTAGAGTTCGCCCAGGGTCAGCCCGTCGAGGTCGCGCGAAAGCAGCCATTCTCCGCTTTCCGCCCGGGTGACCAGCTTGATGGCGCCCAGCTGGCCCAGCATCTGCTGCACGAGCGCATCGGTCAGGCAAGGCTCAAGCCGCTCGATGTCCTCGCTGTGCAGCCCGCGGCCCTCGCGCCGGGCCTGTGCGAATCGCCCGAGCAGGCGCAGCAGGCCGAACATCTCATAGCCCTCGGGCAGCCGCATGGCCGCAGGCTGGTAGCGGAAGGCCGAGACCGAGGCTGCGAACGAGGCGCCCAGCAGCACCGACACCCACGCTGCATAGATCCACAGCAGCAGGATCGGAAAGAAGGCCACCTGGCCATAGATGCGCTGGTAGGCATCGAAGCTGCCCAGGTACATCGCGATCAAGCGCTTGAGAAGTTCGAGCAGCACCGCCGCCAGCAGCGCTCCGGCGAAGGCGTGCCGCCACTTCACCGTGCGGTGGGGAACCACCCGGTAGATCGCGGCGATCGCGACCAGTTCGATCACGAACGGCGCGGCCCCCACCAGGTTGCGCTGCAGCCAGGCACCGGTGACCGTGCGGAACACGTCCATGGCGAACACGCTGGTCACCACGGCGATCGAGGCGCTGGCCACCAGCGCCCCCAGGGTCAGCACCGTCCAGTACACCAGGAAGCGCCACACCTGGGGCCGCGCCGAGCGCACGCGCCAGATGCGGTTGAAGGTCGCCTCCACGCCCTGCAGGGTGATCAGCACCGTCACCACCAGCGTGATCACGCCCACCGCGGTGAGCTGCCCGCTGTTGAGCGAGAACTGCAGCAGGTAGGTCTCCACCGCCTGCGCCGCGCTGGGCACGAAGTTGGCGAAGATGAAGCCGCGCAGCATGTCGCTCCACTGCTCGAACACCGGGAACGCGGAGAGCACCCCGAACACCACGATCGAGAGCGGCACCAGCGCCAGCAGCGTGGTGAAGGACAGTGCGCTCGCCGCTTCGAACAGCCGGTCGTCCAGGAAGCGGCGCCCAAGGAAGCGGGCGAACGAGCGCGCGCGGGCGCGATCGGAAAGGTGCTCCTTCCAGCGGTGCAGGGTGGCCAGCGACTCCATCCGCGCGAGGTTACCCGAATCGCGATGGCACCAGCGGAACGGCCGCTAGCGGCGGCTTGTTCTATCCTTGGCCGCTTCCATGGAGGCGACGATGGCGGAAATCCTGGTGCTCTATTACAGCCGCAACGGGTCGGTGGCGCGGCTGGCGCGCCAGATCGCCCGCGGCGTGGAGGAAGTCGACGGCGCCCGCGCACGGCTGCGGACCGTGCCACCGGTGGCGCCGGTCACCCGCACCGCCGCGCCGCCCGTGCCGGAGGACGGCGCCCCGTTCGTCGAGGGGGCGGACTTTGACGAATGCGACGGCCTGCTGCTGGGCAGCCCCACCCGCTTCGGCAACATGGCCGCGCCGCTCAAGCACTGCCTGGACGGGCTGGGCGCGCAGTGGGCCAGCGGCATCCTCGTGGGCAAGCCGGCCGGGGTATTCACTTCCACCACGACCATGCACGGGGGCCAGGAATCAACCCTGCTGTCGATGATGGTGCCGTTGCTGCACCACGGCTGCGTGATCGCCGGCATCCCCTTCACCGAGCCGGCCCTCAATACCACCCGCAGCGGCGGCACCCCCTATGGCGCCAGCCACGTGGCCGGCGGCAACGACGATCCGCAGCCGACCGGCGAGGAAGCGCAGCTGGCACGCGCGCTGGGCCGGCGGGTGGCCACGCTTGCAGTGAAGCTGGCCCGATGAGCCCGCGCACGCTCCGCCTGGCGCATGCCGCCGCCCTGCTCGCGCTGGCGGCGCTGTTCGCGGGCTGGTTCCTCGGGCGTGGCCACCTTGCGACCGCCCTGCTGGTGTTCATCGCCCCGCCGCTGCTGCTGGCCATCGGCGTGCTGCGCGGCAGCCGCCTGGCCGGCTTCTGGTCCGGGGTGCTGGGGCTGCTGTGGTTCAGCCATGGGGTCATGGACGCGTGGAGCGATCCGTCCGTGCGGCCCTTCGCGCTGCTGGAAATCGTGCTTGCCGTGGTGGTCATCTTCCTGGCGAGCTGGCCGGGCCTGTCGGCCCGTTTCGGGTGGGGGAAGCCGGACGGCCGGCAGGCTCCCGGGCCAGACCACAAGCCGTCCGGCGGCGACCGCAGCGGATAGAATGTGCGCCCCGCGGAAGGCTGGAAAGAACCCAATGGAAGAGCTGCTGATCGTCACCACCGGCGGCACCATCGACAAGGTGTATTTCGACGACAAGTCCGACTTCCAGGTCGGCGAACCGCAGATCGGCCGGATCCTGCAGGAGCTGGAGGTGGCCTTCCGGTTCCGGGTGATCCCGATCCTGCGCAAGGACTCGCTGCACCTGACCGACGACGATCGCGCCCTGATCCGCGCCACGGTGGCCGCCCAGCCCACCCGGCACGTGCTCATCACCCACGGCACCGACTCCATGGTGGAGACCGCCTGCGCCCTGGAGGGGCTTGACCGGACGATCGTGCTGACCGGCGCGCTCAACCCGGCGCGGTTCCGGGGCTCCGACGCCGAGTTCAACATCGGCACCGCGGTGGGCGCGGTGCAATCCCTGCCCACGGGGACCTGGATCGCCATGAACGGCCGCATCTGGGACCCCCGCAAGGTCCGCAAGAACGTGGAAGCCAACCGCTTCGAAGCCGCCGGCTGAGCGGGCTTTCAAGCCTGGCGGGGATCCCGGCCGGTCTGCGCGAACGCACGCATCACCGCATCGGGCTCCACGTATTCCACGTCGGGATCGGCGGCGAGCGCCTGCATCAGGCGCTGCGCCTCCTCACGATCCAGGGCGCGGTCGGCGGAGATCACGTCGGCGCCGATGCCGAGCCGGCGCAGCCATGACAGCCGAAGCCCGGCCCCGCGCGGCATTGCCCGGGCGCAGCGGTCCAGGCGCGCCTGCACCTGGCGGCAGTCGGCGCCAGGCGCAGAGTCACCGCGGTAGCGGATGATGAAGCGCTGCCAGGGTCCCTGCCCCGGCAGCGCGAAGTGGTCGTGCATGTTCCACCGGCGGCGAAAACGGGCACCCCGAGTGTAGGGGTGCCCGCCGTGCCGCGCCGTCAGTCGTAGCTGGCGGTCAGGGTCACGCCCGAATACGCGCGGTAGCCGCGCACCATGATGTGGTACGTGCCCCCCAGCGCCGTCGAAGCCGTGCAGGCTTCGCTGTTGCCGGTCCGGTACGGACGGCAGTCGTAGCTGGACGTGGTGGGCGGGGCATTGCGGCGGACATACAGGTCCGCGTCGCCGCTGCCGCCGCTGATGCGGATCACCAGGTTGCGAGCCCCGCTCGGGACGTTGAACGTGTACCGGGTTTCGCTGCCGGACGCGCCCGAAAGGCCCGTCACCGGCACCCCGTTCTGCAGGCCGCCATCGCCCGGATCGGGATCCGGACCCGGATCCGGGTCGCCGCCGCCTCCGCCGTCAAAGCGCGAGTAGAGCAACCGGTTGGGAGAGCCCGCCGGGTTGCCCACCACGCCGGTGGTGGCGTTGGCGATGATCGCGTTTTCCACCTGGGCCGGGGTGGCGCCCGGGTTGCTGGCCAGGTACAGGGCGGCGACGCCGGCCACGTGTGGCGCGGCCATCGAGGTGCCGCTGATGGTGTTGGAAGCGGTGTTGCTGGTGTGCCAGGCCGAAGTGATGGACGATCCGGGCGCGAAGATGTTCACGCAGCTGCCGTAGTTGGAGAACGAGGAGCGTGCATCGCTGCTGGTGGTGGATCCGACGGTGATCGCGGACGTCGAGCGCGCCGGCGAATAGTTGCAGGCGTTGCTGTTGTCGTTGCCCGCGGCCACCACCACCGTGACCCCGGCGTTGCGCATGCGGGTGACCGCCTGGTCGGTGGCGGTGGAGGCGCCCCCGCCCAGGCTCATGTTGGCCACGGCCGGCTTGGTGTGGTTGCTGGCCACCCAGTCCATGCCGGCGATCACGCCCGAGTTGGTGCCCGAGCCGTTGCAGCCCAGCACCCGCACCGGATAGAGGCGCACCTGCTTGGCCGCGCCCCAGACCGCTCCGCCCACGGTGCCGGCCACATGGGTCCCGTGGCCGTTGCAGTCATTGCTGCCGCGGCCGTCGTTGATGGCGCTGTAGCCGCTGCCCACGCGCCCGCCGAAATCGTTGTGGCTCGCGCGGATGCCGGTATCGATCACGTAGGCGTGCACGTTCGGCGCGCTGGTGTCGTACACATAGGTGCCGTTGAGGGGCCGGTTGCGCTGGTCGATCCGGTCCAGGCCCCAGGTGGCGTTGTTCTGGGTTGCCGAGATGCTCACGATCCCGTCCTCCTCGACAAACTCCACCCGCGGGTCGGCGAGCAGGCGCGCCAGCGCCCGGTCATCGGCCCGGGCCACGAAGCCGCGCAGCACGTTGCGGTATGAATGCACGACATCCAGGCGGTGCGTGCGCGCCAGCGAACTGGCCACGTCAGCCACCTGCGGAACACCGCCCATCGCCGCCGTCTCGCTGGCGAGGGCCGCGGTGTCATCCTTGAGCACCACGATGTACTGCCCCTTCACCGGCTTTTCGGCGAGCAGCAGGTTGGAGAGATCGTCCGACGCATAGGCGGCGGACATGGACAGGGAGAGGATGGTCGCGGCGGCCAGCGCCTGGACCTTCGGGGCGACCCGGTAAGCAAGCTTCATCTGTAGAACCTCCGACACGAGAGGATGGGCCCGCGAGTCCGCGCTTGGACCCGTCGGGACGGCTTGCCGGAGCCTGGCTGCACTCCCCCCGTACGTGCGGCACCGGCGGCCGCAGATCCCACCTTGCGGCCCAATGCGGCGCCTGCACCTGCCCGGCAGCATCAAAAACCTCTCAAACCGGCATCGAATCGTGACTGGCATCCCACTCCCGGCAACAAAACCGCCGCCCTGACGCCCCGCTGCGCGCCCCGGGTGAACAATGGCGTGCCGAACCCGGCTCCCCGCCGGGCGATTCCCGGTGGAGCAATCCCCGCGGGAGGAGGCCGATGTGACAGCAGGTGCACCGTCCGCAACGCAGGTCCCCGCATGGCCGGAAGAGGCCACCTGCCTGCGCGTGGAGGATCTGGTCATCGACCTGCGCTACCGCCGCGTCAAAGGACCGGAGGCCGCCACCGAACTTCCCAACCGGATGTTCGACCTGCTGCTGGTGTTCCTCGCCCGGCCCCACGTGCTGCATACCCGCACCGCCCTGTTCGAGGAAGTCTGGCGCGGCACGGTGGTGGAGGATGCCAACCTCTCGCAAAGCATCTGGATGCTGCGCAAGGCGCTGGGGCCAACGCGCAGGCACTGGATCCGCACCGTCCCAGGGAGCGGATACGTGTTTGAGCCGCCCGGCCCGGTCCTGGCCGGGGGTGCGGACACCGCAACACCCGGCCGTGACGACGCGGGCCAGGCGCCCGCAGCCCCCGCACCGCCGCACCCGGAAAGCGCCGGCCGGCCACGCTGGCTTCCTGCAACGCTCGCCATTTTCGTCCTGGCCTGCGCCACGCTGGGCGTGGCGGCATGGCAGAAGGGCCGGGACCCCGCTCCGATCCAGCCCGTCACCGTGGCGCTGCTTGAGGTCGGCACGGCTGCGGGCGGCGAGCACGCGTGGCCGGCAAGGCTCCTGCATGCCTGGCTGGGCTGGAAGCTCCGCCAGCTGCCCGAGGCCGTCGTGCTGGGCGAACACGACCTGGCCGGCGATGGCTGGGCGCCGGATCCGGCGGTGGTCCTGCTGACCTCCGGCCCGGCCGGGGATGGCAACACGGACCTGTTCGTGCGCGCGCAGCTGGTCAACGGCACGGGCGCCGCCCGCCCCCCGATGGAGCTGCGCGGAAGCCGAATGCAGATGCCGGAGATGGTGGACCAGCTCTCGAAAATGGTCGTGGACGCGATCGCTCCGGGGCGCAGCACAAGCGCGTGGCCCGCGCTGGGCATCGATGCCGATGGCGCACAGGCCTACGCGGACGTCGTGGCTGCCCGCCACGCCCGGGACTGGCCGGGCGTGGTGGCTGGCGCGCAGCGGCTGCTGCAGGAACATCCGGGCTTCGGCCTGGTCCGCCTCGACCTTGCCCAGGCGCAGGCTCGCCTCGGCGAGGCCGCGATCGCCCAGGAACAGATGGCGCAGGCGCGGCGCCTGCTCGCTCCGCTGCCCGAAGACGCGGCCCGGATGATGGACGCGCGCGAACTGGCACTCAGCCCGCACAAGGCACCGCAGGCTGCCGCGGCCTACGCGGAACTGGCGGAGGCCCATCCCCGGCACAGCCGGTTCCGCCTGCACCAGGCCCGGCACCTGGTACGGTCCGGCGAGGCCCGCGCGGCGCTGGAGATCCTGGGGGACCCGGCACGGGATCACGAACCGCTGGAGACCAGGATCGGCCGGCTGTTGACCGACGCCCGGGCCCGGATGCTCCTGGGCGATGCCGAAGGGGCCCGCGCCAGCGCGCGCGAAGCGGCGCGGATGACCCAGCTCGCCGGCCGCGGCTGGGAACTGGAGCTGGCCGAGAGCCTGATGCTGCTGGCGCGCTCAAGCCTGCTGCGCCGCGACGATGACGCCGCGCTGGTGATGCTGGAGCAGTCCGCCCGGCAGTTCGACCTGGCCGGCAGCACAGCGCGCGCCCTGACCATGCGCTTCCATGCAGACCTGGTGCGCTCGCCCGAAGCTGCAGACGACCCTGTATTTGAAAGCCTGCTCGAGGTGGCCCGACGGACAGGCGACCGCGATGCGGAGATCGAATTGCAGCACGCGGTCGCCCATCGCCACTACCGGGCCGGCCAGCATCGACGCTACCGCGAGCGCCTCGACCAGGCCGCGGCGATCGCCAACGAGTCCGGTAACCGGTTCTGGCGCCACCAAGTTGAACTGGACCTGCTCGACGAGGACATCCTGCTGGGCGACCTGCACAGCGCCCACAAGCGCATCCAGCGCCTGCAGGGCGCGCCCACTGCAGGCGGAGGGGCGGCCCGGCTCGCGCTCGCCCAGGCTTACCTGCTGGAGCAGCGCGGGCGCACGGCACAGGCCCTGGCCACACTCGACCAGGCCGAACGCGGGCCCGACGCCGGCGGCGGGTTCCTGCCGCCCGCCTCTCTGGCGGAGCTGGCATGCGCGCGCGCCCGGCTGCTGCTGCGCCAGGGCCGCCTGGGGGAGGCTGGCGATGCGCTTGTGGGCTGCCGCGGCGGTGGCCGTGGCCCCCTTGCGCAGCTGGAAGCCGGTCTGCTGGACGCCCGCCGGATGCAGCTGTCCGGACGGCCGCGCGCGGCAACCCTGCGGCTGTCCTCGCTGGCCGCGGAGGCGAACTCCACCGATCCGGACGGGCCCGAACGCTTCTGGCTGAGACTGGACCAGGCGGACCTGTACAACCGCGCCGGGATGCCCGAACAGGCCCAGGCGCTATTGCGGGGCGTCCGGGAGGGCGCCGAACGGACAGGCCACAGCTGGCTGCTGGCCCTGGCCGAGACCGGCCTGGCGGAGGCCGCCGCCGCCCAGGGCGCCTGGGAGGCCGCGGGGCGCCACGCCGCCTCCGCCCGCCGGCTCGTGCCAGGCGACACACGGTCGCTTTCCCGCCGCTTGGACCTGGTGGAAACCGTCCTGGCACTGGCCGGCGGCAGGGTCGAAGAAGCGGTCGGCCATCTGGCCCGCCTGGACGCGGAGTCGCACCTGTCCGGCGACGCCCCGGCCATCCTCGAAGTGCACAGCCTGGCACCTGGCGGCGCGGATCCGGGCAGCTGCCCCGGCCGCGGGCCGGCGGACATCGCGGAGGATGGACTGGGCGGGGCCAGCCTGGAATGGCTTGCCGCCTCATTGCCGGACTCCGCCACGGTCCCGGCGCACGCCCTCCAGGACGAACTCGCCCGGCGCTAGAACATCCCGGTCTCGAGACGCGCGGCCTCGGACATCATGGTCACGTTCCAGGGCGGATCGAACACGAGCTCCACGTCCGCCTCCACCACGGTCGGGATCATCTCGATGCGGCTGCGCGCGTCATCCACCAGGATCTCGCCCATGCCGCAGCCGGGCGCGGTCAGGGTCATCTTCACCGAGACCTTGCGCTGGCCGTCGCCGGCCGGCTCCACCACCACCTCGTACACCAGGCCCAGGTCGACCACGTTGATCGGGATTTCCGGATCAAAACAGGTCCGCAGCTGGGCCCACACCAGCTGCTCGACGGTGCCCTCGTCGGCGTCCTCGGGCAGCTCGATCGGCGGCGGCACCTCCTTGCCGATCGCATCCGCATCCTTGCCGGCGATGCGGAACAGGTTGCCTTCCACGAACACGGTGTAGCTGCCGCCCAGCGCCTGGGTGATGTAGCCGGCACTGCCGGCAGGGAGCGTCACCT
Source organism: Luteimonas sp. JM171 (assembly GCF_001717465.1). Classification (NCBI taxonomy): domain Bacteria; kingdom Pseudomonadati; phylum Pseudomonadota; class Gammaproteobacteria; order Lysobacterales; family Lysobacteraceae; genus Luteimonas; species Luteimonas sp. JM171. Next base: position 211,828 of record NZ_CP017074.1, read on the forward strand.
GATCGCCCTGGGGCACGAGGACGGCGGAGCAATCGCGCTCCAGGCGCACGGGTTCGCTGGTTCTCGAATACATGCCGCCATTGTATCGCCCCGCCCCGCGGAAGGTATGCTGTCGCGCTTCGCAAACCGCCGCCGTTCATGACCGCGACCACGATTTCCCACCGGCCCTGGCTCACCGTGCTGCTGTTGTCGCTGGGCATCGCCGGCTGCGCCGCCCTGTGGGTGCTGGTATCGATGGCCACCGGCCGGGTTTCGAGCTGGATGTCGGTGGTGGCGGCACTGGACGCGGCGCTGCTGCTGCGCATGGCCCAGGTGCGGCCGGGCGCCGGGCGCGCCTTCTGGGGCGTGGTGGCCACGGTGGCCTGCATCGCCCTGTCGCTCTGGGTGGTGGTGGCCGGGTTGCTGGGCCGGATGCTCGGTCTGACCCCGTGGGAGGCGGCCACCCGGATGGGCTCCTACCACGCCTGGACGCTGGTGCAGACCACCCACGGCGCCGCGGACGCAGCCTGGCTGGTGGCCGGCGTGGTCATCGCCGCAGTGCTTTCGCGCTGAGCCGCCCCCAGCGCCGGGCTCAGCCGTCGAGCGCCTTGAGCTCGCTCACCAGCGCATTGGCCATCTCCGCGCCATCCCCGTACAGCATGCGGGTGTTGTCGGCGTAGAACAGCGCATTCTCGATCCCGGCGAAGCCGGTGCCCTTGCCGCGCTTGATCACGATGGTGTTCTTCGAATCCACCACATCCAGGATCGGCATGCCGTGGATGGGGCTTGAAGGATCGGTCTTGGCCACCGGGTTGACCACATCGTTGGCCCCGATCACCAGGGACACATCGGTGCTCTTGAACTCCGGGTTGATGTCTTCCATGTCCACGATGAGGTCGTACGGCACCCCGGCCTCGGCCAGCAGCACGTTCATGTGCCCCGGCATGCGCCCGGCGACGGGGTGGATGGCGAACTTCACCTTCACCCCGCGCTCGATCAGCCGCTGGCTCAGCTCCCAGATCTTGTGCTGGGCCTGGGCCACAGCCATCCCGTAGCCGGGGACGATCACCACCCGCTCGGCATACGCCATCATCGCCGCCACGTCCGCGGCCTCGATCGGCTTCTGGCTGCCGGCGATTTCCTGCGCCTGGCCCCCGCCGCCGAAGCTGGAGAACAGCACCGACTTGATCGAGCGGTTCATGGCCTTGGCCATCAGGCGCGTCAGCAGGATGCCGGCCGCACCCACCATCATGCCGGCGATGATCAGCGCCTCGTTCCCCAGCACATATCCCTCGAACGACACGGCCAGCCCGGTCAGCGCGTTGTACAGCGAGATCACCACCGGCATGTCGGCGCCGCCGATCGGCAGCGTCATCAGCACGCCCAGCGCCAGCGCCACCAGGAAGAACGCGATGATCCACGGCACGCCCAGGGTCCAGAGCACCACGCCGCCGAGCACGATGGCGGCGGCGAACACCAGGAAGTTGAAAACCTGCATGCCCGGGAACGCGTAGCGCTTGTCCATGCGCCCGTCGAGCTTGGCCCAGGCAATCAGCGAGCCGGACAGTGCCACCGCGCCGATCAGCGCCCCCAGCACCGCGAGCACCTGCCCGGTCGTGCCCGGCGCGGGATCGCCCGCCGACCAGCGCAGCAGCTCCACCGCGCCGATCGCCGCCGCCGAGCCGCCGCCCAGGCCGTTGTACATCGCCACCATCTGCGGCATGTCGGTGATCGGCACCTTCCTGCCCGAATACCAGGCCAGCGCCCCGCCGATCGCAATGGCAAGCAGGATCAGGGCGATGTTCCCCAGGCCCGGCAGGAAGAACGTGGCGGCGGTGGCCAGCAGCATCCCCACGCCCGCCCACTGGATGCCGCTGCGCGCCGTGCGCGGCGAAGCCATGCGCTGCAGCCCGAGCAGGAACAGCGCGGCGGCCAGGAGGTAGCTGGCTTCCACCAGCCCCCCGGGCAGGCCGGTCCCTGTCCAGCTCACGCCGTGCCTTCCCTGCCGTCGTCCGGCTTCCTGCTGGTCTTGAACATCTCCAGCATCCGCTCGGTGACCACGTAGCCGCCGGCGGCATTGGCCGCGCCCATGGCCACCGCGATGAAGCCGATCACCTTCTCCAGGGTGGTGTCCGCATGCCCGAGCACGATCATGGCGCCGATCAGCACCGCGCCATGGATGAAGTTGGAGCCGGACATCAGCGGCGTATGCAGGATCACCGGCACGCGGGAGATGATCACGTGGCCGGCGATGGCCGCCAGCATGAAGATGTAGAGCGCAGCGAATCCATCCATCGGTCTGCTCCCCGGGCCAGAAGGCGTCGCCCGCATCATAACCGGAGCTGAACCTCGCGCCAGCGCGTCAACCGGGCCGGCGCTGGAGCGTTGACAGGACATACCCCAACCGGAACCGCGCTGCGACGTGGACGGCAATCTCGCCAGGCACCATCCGCTTCCACCACCGCCCGCCCCTGCGGCAGCGAGGGAGCGCGCGGGCGGTAAGCTGGCGCCGATGGACGACGCCCGCCCTGGTCCCCGCAGCGCCGACGCCCCCGCCCAGTCCCTGGAGGCGTTCCTGGCGTCGGTGCGGGGGCGCGCCTTCCGGTTCGCCGAAGTGGGCCTTCGCAGCCGCGACGACGCGCTGGACGCGGTCCAGGACGCCATGACCCGGATGCTTGGATATGCCGACCGGCCCGAGGGGGAATGGACGGCCCTGTTCTGGACGATCCTGCGCAGCCGCATCATCGACCTGCAGCGCCGGCGGACCTTCCGGCTCGGCTGGATGACCAGCGCCGACGGCCACGAAGCCGGAAGCGTGGACTGGGCCGATTCCGGGCCGGGGCCCTCGCGCACCCACGATGGCCGCGAAGCCTGGACCCGCCTGGCGGCCGCCCTGCGCGGGCTGCCGCGCCGCCAGCGCGAGGCCTTCACGCTGCGGGTGCTTGAAGAACTGGACGTGGCGACCACCGCGCGGGTGATGGGCTGCAGCGAGGGGTCGGTCAAAACGCACCTGTCGCGCGCGCGCAGCGCGCTGCAAAAACAACTGGAGGAATTCCGATGAACGGCGAGCCTGACGACAGCGCGCGCTTTGACCGCATGGCCCGCGCGATCCACGCCGAGGCCGTGGATCGCATTCCGCCCCACCTCCTGGCCCGGATGCGTCCACAGCCCCGTGCGGCCGGCCGACGCAGTTGGCGCCCGGCACCGGTGCTGGGATGGTCACTGGCCGCGGCCTGCGCCGCGGTGCTGGCGTGGGCGGTGGGATTCCACACCATGGTGACGCCGGGGGAGGGTCCTGCCGCAGCGGGCCCGCTGGTGGCCGATGCGCCGCCGCAGTCCGCCGGCGTCGACCCCTGGGACGACCCGCTCATGACCTTTGAAGAAGATCCCGACCTGTTCGTCTGGCTGGCATCGGACGCGCGCTCTCTGGCAATGGAGTAACCCATGAAGATCCCCACCACCGCCTTCACCATCATCCTCGCCGGGTCGCTGTTCGCGGCACCGGCCCTGGCCCAACCGGGCGCGCCGCTCCCCGAATGGGACCAGCTCACCCCGGCCCAGCGGGATGCCCTCGTATCCACCGTGCGCGACCGCTGGAACGATGCGCCGGAACGCCGCGAACGCATGCTGCGGCATGCCGAGCGCTGGCAGCAGATGACGCCGGAGGAGCGCCGCAGCGCCCACCACGGAATGAAACGCTGGCGCGACATGAGCCCGGAGCGCCGCGAACGGGCGCGTGCCATCTACCAGCGCATGCGCGAGCTGCCGCCCGAGGAGCGCGCGGCCATGCGCGAGCGCTGGAAGGACATGAGCGCGCAGGAGCGCCGCGCGTGGCTGGAGCAGGAACAGCCGGAGCGATAGGCCGCCTCAGGTGGCGCCCGGCTCCCCGGACGGCGCCGCTTCGCGCTCGGGCCAGACCGTCCTGGCCAGGAGTTCATCCTCCCAGTCAAAAGCCAGCCGCCCTTCGACGATCAGCAGGCGGGCGAAATTCAGCACGTTGCGGGCATACATCTCGCTGGCGTGCTGGGCCCCCTGGCTGGCCAGGCCCAGCGGCCCGGTGATGGTGACGCCGCCGTGCTCGATGGTTTCACCCGGGCGCGTGAGCTCGCAGTTGCCGCCGGTCTCGGCGGCCAGGTCCACCACCACAGCGCCCGGCTTCATCCCGTCCACCATGGCTGCGGTGACGATCTTCGGCGCGGGCCGCCCCGGCACCGCGGCCGTGCTCACGATCACGTCGATGCCCTTGAGGTGTTCGCCCAGCCGCCGCTGCTGTTCAGCGCGTTCCCCGTCGGTCAGCTGGCGCGCATAGCCGCCCTCGCCCACCGCGCTCACGCCCAGGTCGAGGAAGCGGCCGCCGAGGGATTCGATCTGCTCGCGCGTTTCCGGGCGCACGTCAAAACCTTCCACCTGGGCGCCCAGCCGCCGGGCGGTGGCAATCGCCTGCAAGCCGGCCACCCCGGCACCGATCACCAGCACCTTCGAGGGGCGGATGGTCCCCGCTGCGGTGGTGAGCATCGGGAAGAACCGGGGCGCCAGCCAGGCCGCGGCCAGCACGGCCTTGTAGCCTGCCATCCCGGCCTGCGAACTGAGCACGTCCATGGCCTGCGCGCGGGTGGTCCGCGGCAGCCGCTCGAGCGGGAAGCTGACGATGCCGCGCGCGGAGAGCGCCTGGGCACGGGCGGGATCGGACTGGGGCTGCAGGATCCCCACCAGCGCCGAACCCTGCTTCAACTGCGGGATCGTCCTGGCGGCGGGCGGCTGCACGCACAGCACCAGATCGGCATCGTTGAGCGCGGCGGCCGCCGAATCAACCAGCGTCGCGCCCGCATCCGCGTAGGCCCGGTCCGGGAAGTGCGCGCCAGCGCCGCTGCCGCGCTCGATCTGGACCCGCGCGCCCTCGGCAACCAGCTTCCGGCAGGTTTCGGGCGTAACGGCAACCCGCCGCTCCCCTTGCGCGGTTTCGCGCGCGACACCGATCGTCAGGCTCATCCCGCTCTCCGTGTTGCCCCGCCGCCCATCCTAGCGCGAATGCGCCGCGCAACGGCGTGGATCAGCCGCGATCCAGGTACTGCAGCGCCGCCTCCACCGGATCCCCGGCCGGCCGGCACAGCAGGCTTCCATCGGCCAGCATCGCCGCCAGCGCGGCCGGTTCGAGCAGGTATTCGCGAGCACCCTGTGCATTCACCAGTAGCAGGTTGCCGCTGAGCGGGCTGCGCCAGGCGAGCCTGAGCGCTCGCGGCGGATCCTCCCCGCCGGGCTGGACGAACCTCCGGTCAGGCTCCAGTGCTTCGGCACCTGCGCCGGCGACCGTCCCGCCATCGGGCAGGGCTTCGCCGGTGCCCACGGTCGCGCGGGACCGCTCTTGCGGCAGCCTGGCCGCATCCGGCCGGGCAAGGGCGGCCACCAGTCCAGCGATCACCGCCTCGGCCGCCTGCGCGTCCAGCCCGCTGGCCAGGCAGCACGCGTGGAGCCGCGGCTGCAGGTCGATCAGCGCCGAGGCCACGGCCGCGCCCTCGCCCGTCGCGGCCAACGCATCCAGGCGCACGAGCGCATCGCCCACCGCGGCCACCTCGGCAAAGCGATCCGAGCCGGCGCCAGCGCGCAACCACGCCTGCACCAGCGACTGGCGCCAGTGCCCGCCGAGGAACCCGGCCACTTCCGGCAGCAGGGCGCAATTGGCCAGGCGCGCGTCGAGCGCCCGGTCCGCCTCCGCGCGGGCGGCTTCGAGCCGCTCGCCGCCCTCGATCGCCTGCCAGGTCCTGCGTTCCACCAGCGAGGTTCGCCGCCACAGGGGCGCGAGCGCCGATTCGAGCCTGGCGAGTGCGTCATCGAAAACCTTGCGCTCGCCGTGATATTCAGCCACCACCTCGCGGGCGGCTTCGTCGGCAATCGCATGCAGCTGCTCCTCGATCGCGGTGGCGCGGCCGTTGCCGTCCCACAGCTCGAGCAGCCGCGACAGCAACCGCATCGCCGGCGGCTGTTCGCGTTCGAACAGCCGCGGCTCCTCCAGCGCCAGGCGCAGGTACGGCAACACCAGGGCGGCAAGCGCCTGGCGGGCCCCGGCTTGCAACAAGTGCCCGGCTGCGAGAGCGTCAAACAGGCCGCCGACCACATCAATGGCGTCCTCCTGCGTGTCCGAAGGCGCTGCGGTGGAACTGTCGATGCCCAAGTTCCCCGCTGTTTTCGCCAGGGCCCGCCGTGCCGCCGCGGCATGCCCCTCCTCGGCGGGCTGCAGCGACGCCGGCTCGACCTGGAGCAGCGACAGCACCGCCAGGAACTCTTCGTCGCCAAGCATGCGCACGCCGGGCGCCACAGGCCCCCGCTGCTGCGCGCGCCGCATTCTCGCGGCATGGCGAAGCGCCGTCCCGCGCACGGCGTCGCCGTGGCGGGCGTCGTGGGATCCCGCTTCCCGTCCACCCGGACGGACCGGGGCCACCGCATTGTCTTCACCCCAGACCTGCAATTTCGCCGCATCCACCGCCTGGCGCTGCGCGCTCACGGTGGTGGCGGCCAGGGTCGCGAAATCGTTGCCTGCGGCCAGCGCAACGCCCGCTTCCGCGAGCTGCCGGTTGAGCCAGTCGTACGCTTCGCCCAGGCGGGGCCCCGCCAGGCGTCCGTAGGTCCGCAGCAGGCTGCCCCGCAGCCGCGCACCGCAGTCACCGGGGGTGAACGTGTCCAGGAACGCCTCCACCACGTAGCGGGGGGAGAACGGATTGTCCGGCCACTGCTGCGCGCCCAGCTCCGCGGCCAGCATCCACAGCCGCTTCTGGAGGGTGTCGAGGACGTCGGCATGCCGGCGGTCAAGCGATTCGATGGCGGGCTGGCCGATCAGCTGGCCCTGCAGCTCGTCGTCCGAGACCAGGCTGAAGGCGGCCCGGGCACTCTCCGCAGCCCGGGGCCACGCTTGCGCGGGGCGGCCAAACCGGCTGCGCCAGCGGCGCTCGTAATCGGTGATGGCGCCGCCCATGATGTTGAGGTTGGCAAGATCTTCGGCGGCATCTGCGGGCGCCGACCCTTCGGCGATCGTGCGCATCAGCAGGTTGCGCTCGGCGGTGATGCTTTCGAGCAGCAGCGGCTGCAGCAGGCCGAGCATGCCCTGGCCAAGCGATGCGACAAGCTGGGCGTGGCCGTGCCTCTCGCGCGCCCCGAATTGGCCACCCCCGGACTGGACCACGTCCCCCTCCCCCTGCAGCATCCGCTGCTGCGCACCAGGCCACGATCGGCCCGTGACACGCATCGCAGTTTACGCCACGGCGCGCGTGGCACGGGTGAATGGGCGTCAGCCGGAATTGGCAGCGCGCCGGGTTGGCGCCGGGGACTGGTTGAGCCGCTGCCAGAGCTGCTTCATGGCTTCGTCGAACGGCGCATCGACCGAACGCACCTGGGCACGCCCGTTGGCCACCAGCACCGCCAGCTCCTCGGGGGAGACCACCATCTGGCGCACGCCGCGGCGGTTGACGATGAGGAAACGGGAGGTCAGCGGACTGATCCAGGCGATCCGCGCCGCGGACTCGCGGCCGTGGCGGTCGATCAGGCGCAACCCCTGGCCAACGCGCAGGCGCCGCATGCGCGCGGCGATCGCCGGGTCGTGTTCAACGCTGTCCAGGCCGCCGGCCAGCCGCAGCGGCACGCCGCCTTCGTCGTCGCCGACGGCATCGTCCGGCAAACCGCCGCGCGGTTCGTGGGTGGAACGCGGGGTGTCGGGCATCGCCAGGGCCGAGATGATCCGCGCCAGCGCGTCGCGCGCGCCCTCGGCATCGAGCCCGCAGCTGGTGTAGCACTCGCCCAGGGGCGCCTGCAGCGCCAGCAGCTGGGCGGCCACCGCGGAGCCGCGGACCTGGGCGGCATCGGCATCCACCTGGACCATGGCATCGCCCAGGCCGATGGCCCGGCGATGGCGCTCGGACTCCGGCCCGTCGCGCAGCCAGGTCTGGGTGAGGTAGTGCCGCCAATGTTCATCGATGAAATGCGCGATGGGCTGGGTCAGCGGACGGCCGGCCAGGCGCGAGGCCACAAGGCTCTCGGCATTGCGGCGGGCCGCCTGCAGCCGCTCGCGCCCGTGGATGGCCTCGGCCACCCGCTTCTCGGCCACTTCGGTGCGGCGCCGCTGCTGGTCGAGCTGGTCGCGAAGCTCGGTCGCAGCCAGCTCGAAGATGGCCTGGTCGTCCTGGTACTCCTCCACCACCCGGTCCACCGCGTGCTCGGCGCGCTCGAGCGTCTCGCGGTCCTGAGGGCTCTGGCCGGTGTTGCCATCACAGGCTTCGGTCAGCGCGTCCAGCAGCCGGCGCGCGGGATGGCTGCGGCGGTTGAACATGGAGTCGTCGGTGAGCGCCACCTTCACGTACGGCACCACCAGGCGGCCGTACATGGAGCGCGCCCGCTGCAGGAGGTCGTTGGCCTCGCACAGCGACTGGAACAGGATGCCGACCAGATCGATCGCATCCTCCTCGTCGGCGGCAAAGCGCGTGGTGCTCGGATCCAGCCCCAGCTGCTCCACGCCGCCCAGGATCTCGGTGCGGATCACGTCCGCCAGCGCACGCTTGTCCTCGCCTGCGAGCACCCGCGCATACGGCGTGGGGTCCGCGCCCTGCAGCAGCGAGGCGATGTTGAGCATGTCCTCGGTTTCAAGCACGTCGCCGGCGGCATCGGCGGCGGCCTGCGCCAGCGCGTCCACCTCGTCGGCGACGCTGGCGTCCTCCTCGCCGGCCGGAACCGCATGCATGCCCCCGCGCGCGCGCCAAGCCCGCAGATGCTCGCGCACGATGTCGCGATAGCGCAGCGGCTGGCCGTCATGCCCATCCGCGGCCACGGGTCCGCTTGCACTGGGCCCGGGCGTGCCAGCGTGGCCGCCCCCGCCATAGCCGCCGCTGGCCGGGCCGGACGAGGCCCCCGGACCGGAGCCGGCACCGGCGCCTGCGCCGCCAGTGGATTCCACCAGCCCGCCATCGGGCACCCACTGGCCACGGTCCTCGGCGGTACGTGCCTGCGGACGGCCGCCCGGGCGGCTGGTGCGCGGCCGGTAGCCCCGCGCCTGGCCGCCATACTCGGCTTCGGCCAGCGTGGCATTGGCCTTGGAATAGACCTCGCCCAGGATCTTCGGCAGGCGCTTGTCGAACTGCTGGAACACCATCGTGCGCAGCCCGGGCGTGAGGTCGTCGGCCTCGAACAGTTCCACGAACGCCGAAACCGCCACCTCCGGGCGCAGCGGGTTGCGCGGGTTGCCCTCGATGCCGATGCTCGCCGCCAGCGCCTCCAGGCGCTCGTCGAGCTGGGCCAGCGGGTGCAGGAACTGGTGCTCGAGCAGCTCGATGATCTGCTGGCCGGCCAGGTGGGTCTCCAGCTCACCCTCCGACATCAGCTCCAGGTCCTGGGGACGCTCGGGCTCCACGCCAGGTTCGCGCCAGTACTCAAACGCGGCTTCCACCGCCTCCCGGTAGCGGGTGGCCAGCTCCAGCGCGCGGTGGCTCAGGGCAAGCACCGCGACCCGGTCCTCCTGGGCGGCGCTGAAATCGTGTCCGGCCAGGGCGGCCAGCCGCACCTGTTCCTCGATCGAACTCCAGAACCCCGACAGCACGCCCACCAGCTCGGTCACGGCCTCGCGCTTGAGGCGCTCGAGCAGGCGCTCGGCGTCCCTGCTGCCCGGGTTGGGGCGCGGACGCGGGATTTCTGCGATGTCGTCTCTGGACGCCATTCGGGCCACAATCGGGGGAAGGCACGGGCTACGTGCCGTACGGTATACCATCCTGAATGAACGAGGTTACGTCTGTGAGCCCCGTCTCAAATGAATGCAATGGCCAGGGCCCCCTGGCCACCCGGCGCTCGATCCCTGCGCGCCTGCTCGAAAGCCCCGGCCCAGGCCGCGAAACCCTGCTGCGGATGCTCCGCACCGCGGTGCGCGTGCCCGATCACGGCCGGCGGGTTCCGTTCCGCTTCCTCACCATCCAGGGCGATGCCCGGGACCGGCTGGGTGAAAAGGTGGAACAGATCGCGCGCGAGCGCAATCCGGACACGCCCCCACCGGTGCTGGAGAAGGACCGCCAGCGGTTCTCGCGGGCGCCGCTGGTGGTGGCGGTGGTTGCGGTGCTGGACCCCGAGGATGAGAAGATCCCGGAGCAGGAGCGCCTGCTCTCTGCCGGCTGCGTGTGCTTCTCGCTGCTGGTGGCGGCCCAGGCCGAGGGCTTCGGCGCGCAGTGGCTGACAGGCTGGCCAGCCTACGACCCCGATGTCCTCGCCCACCTGGGCCTTTCGGCCGATGAACGCATCGCCGGCTTCATCCACATCGGCACGCCGGCCGGCGAGGCCGTCGAACGGGAGCGCCCGGACCCGGAGGCCCTGCTGGACGACTGGCAGCCGTGACTGCCGGAGCGCGTCCGCCGCTGCTGCTGGTGGACGCCAGCCTGTACGTATTCCGCGCCTGGCATTCGATGCCGGATGCATTCCACGATGCCGACGGCTGGCCCACCAACGCCGTGCACGGCTTCGCCCGTTTTCTGCTGGACGTGCTCGAGCGCGAGCGCCCGCGCCATATCGCGATCGCGTTCGACGAGGCGCACGACAGCTGCTTCCGCAATGTGCTGTACCCGCCATACAAGGCCAACCGTCCGCCCGCGCCCGATACCCTGAAACGGCAGTTCGCCTATTGCCGGATGCTGTGCATGGTGCTTGGCCTGGCGGTGCTGTCGCACCAGGAGTACGAGGCCGACGACCTGATCGGCAGCGCCCTGCGCCAGGGCCGCGGGCTGGGCCATCGCGGCGTGATCGTCTCTGCCGACAAGGACCTCTCGCAGCTGCTTGAGCCTGGTGACGAACAGTGGGATTTCGCGCGCGGCCAGCGCTGGGGCCACGACGGAGTCCTCGCCCGCCACGGCGTGCATCCGGGCCAGATCGCCGACTACCTGGCGCTGAGCGGGGATGCGATCGACAACATCCCCGGGGTACCCGGCATCGGCGCCAGGACGGCGGCCGCGCTGCTGGCGCACTTCGGCAGCCTGGACGAGCTGCTGGGGCGCATCGACGAGGTGCCGTTCCTGCGCTTGCGCGGAGCGGCGGGGATCGCCTCGCGCCTGCGCGAGCACCGCGACGCCGCGCTGCTGTACCGCCGGCTGGCGACGATCGATTGCGATGCGCCCCTCGCCGGGGCCCGGACGCCGTTCGCGCGCGACCAGGCCGATGGCGATTCGCTGGCCGCACTGTGCCAGGCGCTGGCGTTCGGCCCGATGACCCGCCGCCGGCTGCACGAGGCGGCCGGCCTTCCATTCGCAGGCACGGCAGCGGAGGTTCCGGCATGAGCCGCAGATCCGAACAGGACCTCGAAATACTCCACGAGGGCAAGTGGCTGCGCCTGGTGAAGCGCGGCCGCTGGGAATGGTGCGAACGCACCCACAGCCGCGAAGGCCTGGCGGTGCTGGTGGTGGCCGTCACGCCCGAGGGGAAGGTGCTGTTCGTGGAGCAGCACCGGGAAGCATTGGGCGCCCCGGCGATCGAGATGCCGGCCGGCCTGGTGGGCGACGATCATGACGACGACACCATCGAGCGCGCGGCCCACCGCGAGCTGATCGAGGAAACCGGCTGGGAGCCGGGCCGGCTGGAGGTGCTGCTCGCGGGGCCGACCACCGCCGGGATGAGCAACGAGCGGATCGTGTTCGTCCGCGCCCGCGAGCTGCGCCAGGTCGGCCAGGGCGGAGGTGTGGGTGGCGAGCAGATCACCGTGCATGCGGTGCCGTACCGCGACGCGCCGGCCTGGCTGATGCAAAAGCACGCCGAAGGCTACGAGCTCGACCTCAAGCTCTGGGCCGGCCTGTGGATGATCGAGCGCAATCCCGACGGGACGCCGGCGTAGCAGGCGGCCCCGGCCCCTAGACCGCGAAGCGGTCGGTGGCCTGCACCAGCGCGGCGGTGTTCTCGGCCTCGAACGCGGAGTGCCCCGAGGCGGGGGTGATCACCAGTTCCGACTTTGGCCATGCCTTGTGCAGGTCCCAGGCGTTGGCCACCGGGCATACCACGTCATAGCGCCCGTGGACGATGACGCCCGGGATGTCGATCATCCGGTAGACGTCGCGCAGCAGCTGCCCGTCGACCTCGAAGAACCCGCGGTTGGCGAAGTAGTGGTTCTCGATGCGGGCAAAGGCGAGCGCGAATTCCGGATCCTGGTGGCCTTTCATGAACTCCGGGTCCACGTGCAGGAACGAAGCGGCCGCCTCCCACACGCTCCACGCCTGCGCCGCCGCCAGCCGGGTGGCCTCGTCATCGCTGGTCAGGCGCCGGTGATAGGCGGCAAGGAAGTCGTGGCGCTCATCCTCCGGGATCGCCGCCTCGTACTGCTCCCAGGCTTCCGGGAACAGGCGCGACGCCCCCTGCTGGTAAAACCATTTCACCTCCCAGCGGCGCAGGGTGAAGATCCCGCGCAGCACCAGTTCGCTCACCACGCGCGGGTGGCTCTGCGCGTAGGCCAGGGCCAGGGTCGAGCCCCACGAGCCGCCGAACACCTGCCAGCAATCGATTCCCAGGTGCTTGCGCAGCGCTTCCATGTCTTCCACCAGGTGCCAGGTGGTGTTGTCGGTGAGGTCGGCGTGCGGGGTGGATCGCCCGGCGCCCCGCTGGTCGAACAGGACCATCCGGTACTTCGCCGGATCGTGGAACCGCCGCATCTTGGCGCCACAGCCGCTGCCCGGGCCGCCGTGCAAGAGCACCACCGGCTTGCCCTTCGGGTTCCCGCACTGCTCGTAATAAAGGGTGTGGCGGCCGTCCACCGGCAGCATGCCGGTGTCGTAGGGCTCGATCTCCGGGTACAGGGTGCGCATGGAGGCCTCCCGGCCATGGCTGCAAACCGCGCAGTTTAACAGCCGGTCATGTGCCGACCGTTCCCTCGGGCCCCGGCCACAAGCCCACGGTGACGCGATCACGACCCTCCAGGTCGCGCACGGTTTCCACCGCCTCCAGGCCCGCCCTGGCAAACAGCGCGCGGACCGCCGCCCCCTGCGCATATCCATGTTCCACCAGCAGCCATCCCCCCGGCGCCAGGTGTGCCGGGGCGCCCGCGGCGATCACGCGCAGCGCATCCAGGCCATCCTCCCCTGAAGCCAGCGCCGAAGCGGGCTCAAAGCGCAGGTCGCCCTGGGCCAGGTGCGCGTCGCCCGCGGCGATGTAGGGCGGATTGGAGGCGATGAGGTCAAAGCGCTCCCCGGCCACGGGCACATACCAGTCGCCGTGGACAAAGCGGACGTTTGCAAGATCGTGTTCAACCGCATTGCGTCGCGCCACCTCCAGCGCTTCGGCGCTGGCATCGGTGGCCGTCACCTGGGCCGCCGGCCGCTCGCGCGCCAGGGCCAGCGCAATCGCGCCACTGCCCGTGCCCAGGTCGAGCAGGCGCGCGGGCCGGCCCGGGGGCAAGCGGTCAAGCGCCAGCTCCACCAGCCGCTCGGTCTCCGGGCGGGGAATCAGGGTGCCGGGGCCTACCGCCAGGTCGAGCGACCAGAACCCGCGCCGGCCGGTGAGATAAGCCACCGGCTCCCCGGCCTGGCGGCGGGCGACCAGATCCTTGAAACGCCGGGCGTCCCCGTCCTCCACCCTGGCGTCGCCGTGCGCATACAGCCACGCCGCCGACTTCCCGAGCACGTGCGCGAGCAGGAGCAGGGCCTCGGCCGGCTCGATCCGGCTGCGCGCAGCGCGCAGCAGGGTTTCCGGGGTGGGTGCAGGGTTGGATGCGGTCATCGATGCATCCTATGGATCCGGTCGCGGGCGCGCTACCGGCAAGGGCGCTGCAGGCCCAAGCCCGCGCCTGACATGGATCAAGGCCCGGAGTGCGCGGCCCTCCCACAATGGCGGGGCACCACGCCACTTGATTGACAGCGCCTATCGCAAATATACTATCTATCGATTTTACAGATTGATTCACCACCCCTATCATTGCTCCCGCTGCCGGCGACCTGCCGGCCTTCTTCCCCTCTCAACCCATGAGGAATACATGTCCCTGATCAATACCGAAGTCCAGCCGTTCAAGACCACCGCCTACCTCAACGGCGAGTTCATCGAAGTCACCGAGGCCAGCCTGAAGGGCCAGTGGTCGGTGCTGATCTTCATGCCGGCCGCCTTCACCTTCAACTGCCCCACCGAGGTCGAGGACGCCGCCGAGAGCTACGAGGAGTTCAAGAAGGCCGGTGCCGAGGTGTACATCGTCACCACCGACACCCACTTCTCCCACAAGGTGTGGCACGAGACCTCCGACGCGGTGGGCAAGGCCCAGTTCCCGCTGGTCGGCGACCCGACCCACCAGCTGACCCGCGCCTTCGGCGTGCACCTGGATGACGAAGGCCTGGCCCTGCGTGGCACCTTCATCATCAACCCGGAAGGCGTGATCAAGACGATGGAAGTGCACGACAACGCCATCGCCCGCGACGTCAGCGAGACCCTGCGCAAGCTGAAGGCCGCCCAGTACGTCGCCGCCAACCCGAACGAGGTCTGCCCGGCCAAGTGGAAGGAAGGCGAGAAGACCCTGAAGCCGTCGCTGGACCTGGTCGGCAAGATCTAAGCAACGCTGCCCTTCCAGGGCTGCAACCGCAGTACCCCACTCCCGTCCCGCCCCGCGGGGCGGGAGTGAACCGGAGCCCGTTCCCGGGCCAGCCAGCCGCCGCCAGCCATTCCGGCGCGCGGGCTCCGGTTCACTCCCTCCCCCAACCGATGCCCGCCTGACCGCGCGTCGCGAACCCACGTTTTCGTCCGCAGGAGACCCACGCATGTTGGAACCCGATCTCAAAGCCCAGCTCAAGGCCTACCTGGAACGCGCCACGCGCCCCATCCAGATCACCGCATCCGTGGATGACGGCGAGAAGTCGGCCCAGATGCTGTCGCTGCTGGACGACCTGCAGGAGGCCAGCGCGCTGATCAGCGTGGACGTGGTGCGCGATGACGACGAGCGCAAGCCGTCGTTCGCGCTGACCAGCCCGGGCCAGGACATGCACCTGCGCTTCGCCGGCCTGCCCATGGGCCACGAGTTCACCTCGCTGGTGCTGGCGCTGCTGCAGGTTGGCGGGCATCCCCCCAAGGCCGCCGGGGAAACGCTGGAGCAGGTGCGCAACCTGGAGGGCGAGTTCCTGTTTGAAACCTACTATTCGCTCAGCTGCCAGAACTGCCCGGACGTGGTCCAGGCGCTGAACCTGATGGCGGTGCTCAATCCCAACATCCGCCACGTCGCCATCGACGGCGCCCTGTTCCAGGACGAGGTCGAGGCGCGCGAGATCATGTCGGTGCCCACCGTGTTCCTCAACGGCAAGCCGTTCGACCAGGGCCGCATGAGCCTGGAGCAGATCGTGGCCAAGATCGACACCGGCGCCGAGGAGCGCATGGCGAAGCAGATCGCGGCCAAGGATCCGTTCGACGTGCTGGTGGTCGGCGGCGGCCCGGCCGGCGCGGCCGCGGCGATCTACTCGGCCCGCAAGGGCATCCGCACCGGCGTTGCCGCCGAGCGCTTCGGCGGCCAGGTGCTGGACACCCTCTCGATCGAGAACCTGGTGTCGGTGCCCCATACCGAGGGCCCGAAGCTCGCCACCGCGCTCGAGCAGCACGTGCGCGAGTACGACGTGGACATCATGGACCTGCAGAGCGCCGAAGCGCTGGTGCCGGCTGGCGATGACGGCCTGCACGAAATCCAGCTTGCCAATGGCGCCTCGCTGCGGGCGAAGACGGTGGTCGTGTCCACCGGCGCGCGCTGGCGGCAGATGAACGTGCCGGGCGAGAACGAGTACCGCAACAAGGGCGTGGCCTACTGCCCGCACTGCGACGGCCCGCTGTTCAAGGGCAAGCACGTGGCGGTGATCGGCGGCGGCAACTCCGGCGTCGAGGCCGCGATCGACCTCGCCGGCATCGTTGCCCACGTGACCCTGCTCGAATTCGACGTGAAGCTGCGTGCCGACGAAGTGCTGCAGCGCAAGTTGCGCAGCCTCCCGAACGTGACCATCCTCACCAGTGCCCAGACCACGAAGGTACTGGGCGACGGCAAGCGCGTGACCGGCCTGGCCTACACCGACCGCACCAGCGGTGAGAGCCGCGAGGTCGCACTGGAGGGCATCTTCGTGCAGATCGGCCTGCTGCCCAACACCGAGTGGCTCAAGGGCACGGTGGAGCTTTCCGACCGCGGCGAGATCATCACCGACAGCCACGGCCGCACCAACGTGCCGGGCGTGTTTGCCGCCGGCGACTGCACCACCACGCCGTACAAGCAGATCGTGATCGCCATGGGCGAAGGCTCGCGCGCGGCGCTGGCCGCGTTTGACCACATCATCCGCACCTCGGCCCCGGCGGCGGCCGAGGCGGGAGCCGCGGCGTGAGAACGCGCGCGCGGCAGGCGGCCCGGCCGTGAACCTGCGCGACCTGTACTACCTGGTCGCGCTGGCCGACCACAGGCATTTCGGCCGCGCCGCGGCCGCCTGCTTTGTCAGCCAGCCGACCCTGTCCACGCAGATCCGCAAGCTCGAGGAAGAGCTGGGCGTGGCCCTGGTTGAACGCAATCCCCGGCAGGTCATGCTCACTCCCGCCGGGCACGCGGCCACTGAACGGGCGCGCCGGATCGTGGCCGAAGTCGAACAGCTCAAGGAGGCTGCCCGCCGCGACCAGGATCTGGAATCGGGGTCGGTGCGGCTGGGCATCTTCCCGACCCTGGCCCCCTACCTGCTGCCGCACGCCGTGCCGGCGGTGCGCGATCGCTTCCCGCGGCTGGAACTGCTGCTGGTGGAAGAAAAAAGCGACGTGCTCATGGCCCGCCTGCGCGAGGGCCGGCTGGACGCGGCAATCCTCGCCCTGCCGGTGGAGGACGAGCAGCTGCACAGCGAAACCCTGTTCGAGGAAGACTTCGTCCTCGCAGTACCCCGGGGACACCCCCTGGCCGGACGCGAGGGCCTGCGCATGCAGGACCTGGACAACGAGCGCCTGCTGCTGCTGGAAGACGGCCACTGCCTGCGCGAACAGGCGCTCGAGGTCTGCCACCTGGCCGGCGCCCACGAGAAGAGCGAGTTCCGCGCCACCAGCCTGGAGACGCTGCGCCAGATGGTGGCGGCCAACGTCGGCCTGACCCTGCTGCCCGCGCTTGCGGTGAAGCCGCCCGTGGCGCCCTCCCCCGACATCCGCCTGCTGGCATTCGACGAGCCGCCCAGCCGCCGCATCGCCATGGTCTGGCGCCGCACCTCGGCCCTGGATGGCTTCCTGCGCCACCTGGCCGGGGTGTTCCGCGCCCTTCCCGGCGCGCTGTTCGAATATCATCCCGGCCCTGCCGCAGGAACCGCTGCCAACGGGGCCAGCGCGGACGCTTGATCGCCGTCGCAAGCGGCGCTACGGTAAGACTCGACCGACTGCGGGCGGCGCGCCAAGCGTCGCCCGCTTTCCGTTCAGGATATCCATGGCCCGCCTCAGGGCCCACCCAGGAACCAGACCCATGACTGACAGCCGGCCCAGCCAGGCGCCCCCGGCCCTGATCGTTTCCAGCCTCGACGCCGCCCGGCTGGAGGCGCTGCTCGAGTCGCCGCGATGGCGCGACCTGCCGGCGGCGCAGGCGCTGCAGGACGAGCTGCTGCGCGCGGAAGTGCGCCCGGTGGACCAGATGCCCGACGGCGTGGTGGGCATGCATTCGCGCGTGGAATGCGAAGACGAGGACAGCGGCAAGCGCTACCACCTCACTCTGGTCTATCCGCACGAGGCCGATGTGGCCACGGGGCAGGTATCGGTGCTGGCGCCGATGGGCAGCGCCCTGATCGGCCTGTCGGTGGGCCAGCACATCGACTGGCCCAATCCCGAAGGCCGGCCCCTGCACCTGAAGGTGATCGCCGTCGAGCGGCCGGCACCGCCGAAGGCGGCTTCCTGACCGGCGGCCCGGGCTCCGCTCAGGCCCCCGTGCCCACCGGGCAGGACACGCCCGTGCCGCCGATGCCGCAGTAGCCGGCCGGGTTCTTGGCCAGGTATTGCTGGTGCTCTTCCTCGGCGTAGCGGAACGCCGGGGCCGGATGCACGATTTCGGTGGTGATGTCGCCCAGCCCGGCCTCGCGCAGGCGCTGCGCATAGAGCGAGCGGCTTTCCATCGCCGCCTGGTGCTGATCCGGCGTGTAGCAATGGATCAGCGAGCGGTACTGGCTGCCCACGTCGTTGCCCTGGCGCATGCCCTGGGTCGGATCGTGGTTTTCCCAGAACACCCGCAGCAGGTCGCCGAACGCCACCTGCTCCGGGTCGTACACCACCAGCACGACTTCCGCATGGCCGGTGTTGTCGCTGCACACTTCACGATAGGTGGGGTCGGCCGTATGCCCGCCGGCGTAGCCCGCGGCGGTCGTCACCACGCCCGGGAGCGACCAGAACAGGCGCTCCACGCCCCAGAAGCAGCCCATGCCGAAGTGCACGCGCTCCATGCCGGGGAATTCGCCGCGCAGCGGGCGGCCGTGGATGTGGTGGAGTCCGGGCATCATGGGGTTCCTTGTTCTGCAGTCATGCCGATCATGATGTGGCCTGCGCGGCACCGATCCAAGCACCCGTCGCAGCCAGCGTTCACGCAGCCTGGGCCGGCAGCCGCGAGCGCCCCCTGAGGCTGGCCAGGAAAATCCCGGCGAGGGTCAGCGCCAGGCCTGCCCAGGCGCGGGGCTCCACCGTGATGTCCAGCACCAGCAGATCCAGGAGGAAGGCGACGATGGGCTGCAGCAGCAACAGCAGCCCCACCACCGCCACCTTCAGGTGTTCCATGGCGCGCGAGATCAGCATCCAGCTCAGGCAATGGCCGAATCCGGCCAGCACCAGCAGCCAGAACAGCGATTCCCAGCCGGGGATGGCAAACGGGCTTCCCTCGGCGAGCCCGGCCAGCCCCAGCAGGGCGGCGCACAGCAGCGCGATCACCGCGAGGACCTGGATGACGGGAGGGCGCCCGCCGCCGGCGCCCCCGCTGGTGCGGGCCTCGGCCTGGGCTCGGCGCAGCGAGAGGTTGTACAGCGCGTAGCACAACCCGGTGCCCAGACCCGCCCATACGCCCCAGCGATATCCAGCCGGCAGGCTGTCCCAGTCGCCGCCGAGCATCAGGTACAAACCGAGGAAAGCCAGCGCGATGCCGGACGCGAAGCGCAGCCCCACCCGCTCGCCAAACAGCAGCATCCCCGCCAGCGCCATGAAGAACACCTGGGCATTGGCCAGCAGGGTGGCCAGCCCGGGCCCCACGAGCAGGATGCTCCGGTGCCACAGCCACAGGTCGGCGGCGAACGCCGCAGCCGCCGCGCCGCACCACCACCACACCGCCCGCGGCAGCGGCCGCCAGCCGCCCTGCACGGTGAGCACGGCGGCCAGCATCAGCCCTGCGAACAGCATGCGGTAGAAGGCGGAAATGGTGGCCGGGGTTTCGGCAAAGCGCACCATCAGCCCGTTGCTGCCGATGATCGCGGCGCCGGCCAGCATCCACAGCAATGCCCGGCCGTTGCCCCCTTCCTCCTGCTGCGCCATTTCCAACCTGACCCTGGACCCGATGGCGCAGCTTATCAGCGCGCCGCCGCGCGGCTCAGGTGAAGACCGCCGGCGCCACGTGCACGCAGTTGCGTCCGGCGCGCTTGGAGGCGTAGAGCGCCTTGTCGGCGCGGTCGATGGTGGCCTCGGGGGAGCGCTCGCCATCGCGGCGGGTCGCCACGCCCACACTCACCGTCAGGCGCAGCGCCTGCCCCTCCCAGTCCACCGACTGCCGCTCCACGGCAGCGCGCAGCTTCTCGCCCACCTGCCGCGCCGCCGCACCGCCGCGGCCGGGCAGGATGGCGATGAACTCCTCCCCGCCATAGCGCCCGAACAGGTCGCCCTCCTCCAGCGCGCCCGACAGCGTGGCGGCGACCGCACGCAGGCACTGGTCCCCGCAGGCGTGCCCGTGGCGGTCGTTGATGGCCTTGAACCGGTCCAGGTCCACGAACAGCACCGACAGCGGAGTCCCATCCCGGTCTGCCTCGGCAAACGAGCGGGCCAGCCACTGGTCGATCGATCGCCGGTTGAGGCTGCCGGTGAGCGCATCGAGCTCGGCCGACTGGCGCAGCTTGATGGCTGCAATGGCCTGGTCCACGTGCATCTGGGTGATGCGGCAGAACTCGCTCACCAGGGCCATTTCATCCGGGGCGAAGCCTTCGCCGCCGCGGCGCCACACCACCAGCGCGCCCCAGGCGGGCGCACGCAGCTTGAGCGGTACCAGCGCCTGCGTGGCCGCGCCGTCGGGCAGGGCCGCGGGCTGTTGCAGGGCAATGGCGTTGGCAGCCTGGCGGCGCAGCGCCAGCAGCTGCCCGCGCAGTTGGTCGGCCGCCTCGTCCTTCCGCTCCGGCGGATCCACCAGCAGCAACCCGCCCCCCTGCAGGCCCTCGGCCACCACCACCAGCAGCTCCACCGGCAGCAGCGGAAGCAGGTGGTCGGCCATCACCCGGAAGCCGGTCCATGCCACCTCCTCCTGGCCCACCTGGCGCAGCCGCGACTGCAGCGCGTTGACCAGGTCGGTGCGCGCGGCTTCGCGCAGCATCCGGCGCTCGGTGTCCGCGCGCGCCAGCCGGTCGCGGTCCCGCTGTTCGCGATATTCGCTGATCCTCTGCACCAGGCCGATCGCCGTGAAGGTCAGGAAGACCACCATTCCGAGCTGGTACAGCATCCGCAACAGCAGCGGATCGAACGGTTCCCCAAACAGCTGGAAATCCTTCAGCACGGCGACCGCCACGATCACCACCAGCAACCCCGTCAGCGGCCAGGCCATGGCGATCCGGCGCCGCGCGGCCCCGGCAAGCGCCACCAGGCTGCCGGCTGCCACCGCCACCCAGGCGAAGGTGCTGACGTCATCCCACAGCCAACCGGGCACCCCCAAGCCCACCCCGAGCAGGCACGCGGCCGCTGCCACCAGCAGCGACCAGTACAGGATGTCCGCGATGCGGTCGATCCAAGGCCCGGTGTACTCCACCGCCACGTATTGCTGGATCAGCCGGACCCAGGTGGCCAGGAACACGAACACCAGCGCCCAGATGCCCACCACCTCGAAATGCGCCAGCATCCGCATGCCCGGGACTGCGTACAGGTGACCGTTGATCGCTGCCAGGCTGGCCGCCAGCGTGGCCGTGCATGCGGCCAGGGTGAGGAACACCCGGTCGCGGGCCGCGGCATACAGCGACAGCGACAGCATCGCGAGCATGAGCAGGCCCGCATAGACCGCGGCGCTGCCGACCGCGCCGGCCTGTTCAAGCCGATTGGCCTGGACCCGCGACATCACCCGCGGCCATGCCGCCCGGGTGGCGGCAGGGGACACGTGGATGGTGGCGGTGATGGGGCCTTCCCAGCGGCGCGGCAATTCGAAGGCAAAGCCGGAGGGCAGCACGCCTTCCGCATCGTCCGGGCGGAAAAAACCGAGCTCGCGGCTGCTCCAGCCGTGGGCGTCGACCCGCACCGACTGGTACGGCTGGCGCGGCAGCCAGATCACCCAGGGCGGCGCGTCCGCCCCGGCAGGGGGCAGCTCGAACCGGATCGTCGTCGAGTCCACCCCCGCGCTGGCGCCCGGCATGGCTTGCACCGAGACCGGGTCACCGCCGGCACCGCCCAGGCCCGCCAGCGCCGCGCCGACGATGGCCACCAGCAGCAGGAGGCCGCCGAGCTGCCACAGCCCGCCGCTTCTGGAGCCCTCACCCCGGGCGCGGCTCAGCATGGCCGTGCTCCGTCCTGGAACGCATCCTGCACCACCTGATCCCCCCTGATCAGCATGCCGGCCCGCGCCGACGTACGGCGCAAGCGCCGCACCGGGAAAATGGTAACAGCATCACAGTTGCGCTGGCGCCGTCCCGTCCAGCCGCCCTGCTGCGCCTCGGCTACACTGGACGGTCCCCGGCGCAGCCCGCGCCCGCAACTCCCCACAACCCACGACGCATGACCCAGCCTAACGACAATGCGGCAGGCGCCGCACCGGCCGCGGCCGGCAAGCAGGACTTCATCCGCCAGATCGTCCGCGACGACCTGGCCAGCGGCAAGCACACCGTCATCAAGACCCGCTTCCCGCCCGAGCCCAACGGCTACCTGCACATCGGCCACGCCAAGGCGATCTGCCTGGACTTCGGCATCGCCCAGGAGTTCGGCGGCACCTGCAACCTGCGCTTTGATGACACCAACCCGGAGAAGGAGCATCCCGAGTTCGTGCGCGCGATCCAGGAGGACGTGCGCTGGCTGGGCTTCGAGTGGGACAGCCTGCGGCACGCGTCGGACTATTTCGGCGTGTTCTACCTGGCCGCCGAGAAGCTGATCAGGCAGGGCGATGCCTACGTGTGCGACCTCACCCCCGAGCAGGTGCGCGAATACCGCGGCACGCTCACCGAGCCCGGCCGCGAATCACCGTGGCGCAACCGCAGCGTCGAGGAGAACCTGGACCTGTTCCGGCGCATGCGCGCGGGCGAGTTCCCGGACGGGGCACGCACGCTGCGGGCGAAGATCGACATGGCCAGCGGCAACATGAACATGCGCGACCCGGCGCTGTACCGGATCAAGCACATGCCGCACCAGAACACCGGCGACGAGTGGGTGATCTATCCCATGTACGACATCGCCCACGCGCTGGGCGATGCCATCGAGGGCATCACCCACTCGCTGTGCACGCTGGAGTTCGAGGACCACCGGCCGCTGTACGACTGGTGCGTGGACAAGGTGAACCTGGCCGGCAACCCGGAGCTGCTGGAGCCGCTCAGGGAGAAGGGCCTGCCGATCGAGGCCGCCAAGCCGCGCCAGATCGAGTTCTCGCGGCTCAACATCAACTACACGGTGATGAGCAAGCGCAAGCTGACCCAGCTGGTCGAGGACGGGCTGGTGGACGGCTGGGACGACCCGCGCATGTACACCCTGCAGGGCCTGCACCGGCGCGGCTACACGCCTTCGGCGCTGCGCCTGTTCGTGGACCGCATCGGCGTGAGCAAGCAGAATTCGGTGATCGACTTCTCGGTGCTCGAGGGCGCCCTGCGCGATGACCTGGATGCGCGCGCGCCGCGGCGGATGGCGGTGACCGAGCCGCTGAAGCTGGTGTTGACCAACCTGCCCGAAGGCCACGAGGAAACCCTGGAATTCCCCAACCACCCCAAGGACGATTCCTTTGGCACCCGCCAGGTGCCGTTCTCGCGCGAGGTGTGGATCGAGCGCGGCGATTTTGCCGAAGTGCCGCCCAGGGGCTGGCGCCGCCTGGTACCCGGTGGCGAAGTGCGCCTGCGCGGCGCCGGCATCATCCGCTGCGAGGAGGTGGTCAAGGACGAGACGGGCGAGGTGGTGGAGCTGCGCGGCACCATCGATCCCCAATCGCGCCCGGGCATGGAGGGGGCCAACCGCAAGGTCAAGGGCACGATCCACTGGGTGGGTGCGGCGCGCGCGGTGTCGGCCGAGTTCCGCATCTACGATCGCCTGTTCTCGGTGCCCGACCCGGACGATGGGGCCGACGGCAAGACGTACAAGGACCACCTCAACCCCGACTCGCGCAGGACCCTGCGCGGCTGGCTGGAGCCTGCCGCCGCCGACGCAGCGCCGGAGACCAGCTTCCAGTTTGAAAGGCTGGGCTATTTCGTGGCCGACCGGCACGATCATTCCCCGCAGGCGCCGGTGTTCAATCGCAGCGTGACCCTGCGCGACACCTGGGCCGCGAAGACCTGACCGGAACAAGGAGCGCAACCGTGCACAAGACCCTGCTGCCGCTGTTTGCAACCCTCTTCCTGGCGTTGGCGCTGGGCGCGTGCGCCGCGCCGCCGGCCGACACGGCCGCCGCCAGCCCCCCCGCGCCGGCAGCGCCACCGGCCGAAGCCGTCGGCGATCCGCTGCAGCTGGACTACAGCTGCCGCGTCGACAGCGACTGCGAGGTGAAGAACGTGGGCAACTGCTGCGGCTACTTCCCCGCCTGCGTGAACAAGGACGCGCAGCCGGATCCCGCCGCGGTGCAGGCGCGCTGCGCCGAATCCGGCATGGCCTCGGTGTGCGGCTTCCGCGAGATCCAGGCCTGCAGCTGCGTGGACAATCGCTGCGAGGCCGCCGGGCAATCGGCGGGGCCGCTGCAATGACGGGCGCCCTTCCCTTCCAGGTCCAGCTGGCGCTGCCGGAGTGGATACCGGACGCGGTGTCCGGGGCAGGCGTGGTCGCCACGGACGCGGACAAGGTTGCCCTGGCGATCGAGCTGTCGCGGCGCAACGTCGAAGCGCGCACCGGCGGCCCGTTCGGCGCCGTGGTGTTCGGTCCCGACCACCGCGTGGTCGCGGCGGCGGTCAACCGGGTCATGCCCGCGACCTGTTCGCTGGCCCATGCCGAAGCGATGGCCTACATGCTCGCGCAGCAGCGGCTGGGCCGCGCACGCCTGAACCGCGATGACGAAGACCGGCCGCTGGGCCCGTTCGTGCTCGCCACCTCCTCCCAGCCCTGCTGCCAGTGCTATGGCGCCACCGTGTGGGCCGGAATCGACCGGCTGCTGATCGGCGCGCGTTCCGAAGACGTCGAGGCGCTGACCGAATTCGACGAAGGCCCGCTGCCCCAGGATTGGGTGGGCGAGCTGGAAAGGCGCGGCATCACCGTTGTCCGGGACCTGCTGCGCGATCAGGCCCGCGCGGTGCTGCGGGCCTATGGCGAGGCCGGCGGCGACCGGTACTGAGGCGCGGCCGCCCACCATGCAGGACGCCCTGCTCTGCTACTGCCGCGCCGGATTCGAACCCGAGCTTGCAGCTGAACTCACCGATCGGGCAGCCGCCGCCGGCCTGGCCGGCTATGCGCGCGCGAACCGCGGCGACGGATTCGTGCGTTTCCATGCGGAAGACCCGCAGGCCCTGACGCAGGCGCTGCCTTGGCGCTCGCTGGTGTTCGCGCGGCAAAAGCTCACGGCGCTTGCCGACCTGCCGGGCCTGGATCCGCGCGACCGCATCGCGCCGGTGATGGCTGCCCTGGCCGGGCACGGCCGCTGGGGCGAACTGTGGGTGGAGCATCCCGATTCCGAGGCCGGCAAGCCGCTCTCGGGGCTCGCCCGCAGCTTCGGCAATGCGCTGCGGCCGGCGCTGCGCAAGCGCGGGTTCCTGAGCGAAAAGGACAATCCCCGGCTGCCGCGCCTGCACGTGTGCCTGCTGGACGGCGACCACTTGCTGCTCGCCCGCGGTGATCCCGGGGACAGCGCGCCGTGGCCACTGGGCATCCCGCGCCTGCGACTGAACCCCGGGGCCCCTTCCCGCTCGGCGCTCAAGCTGGAGGAGGCGTTGCTCACCCTGCTCACCCCGCGCGAGCGTGACACCCTGCTCAAGCCCGGGATGCGCGCCGCGGACCTGGGCGCAGCGCCGGGCGGCTGGAGCTGGGTGCTTGCCCGCCACCACATCCATGTCACGGCAGTTGACAACGGCCCGGTGCAGCAGGCATTGCTGGACAGCGGACTGGTCACCCACCGGCGCGAAGACGGGTTCCGCTGGACGCCCGAGCGCACCCTGGACTGGATGGTTTGCGACATGGTGGAACAGCCGCGGCGCGTGGCGGTGCGGATGGGCGAGTGGTTTGGCAACGAATGGTGCCGGCACGCGGTGTTCAACCTGAAGTTGCCGATGAAAAAGCGCTGGCAGGAAGTGCGCACCTGCCTGGAACTGTTCGCTGAAGCCGCGGGCGGGCCGCTGGATGTCCGGGCCCGCCAGCTCTATCACGACCGGGAAGAAATCACGGTCTTCGCCTCGGGCACCTGAACCGCGTCGCACCCGGAGCCTGAACACGCGCCCCGGCGCGTTGTTTTTCAAGCCGCTTTCATTGCCCCTGCCCTAGCGTGGGACTCCGCCCGTTCAACCGGAGCCACGCACATGAAGACCCGCAAGACGCCGCTTCCGCTTGCCCTGGCCCTGGGCGCTGCCCTGGCACCCTTTGCCGTGATGGCGCAGACCGCGCCCGAACCCCCGGTGGACCCCGCCACGCCGGCCGACACCGCCCCACCTGCGTCCACCAGCAACCTCGACGATCCAATCGACCGGAACGTTCCGGTGGATCCGCGCGACGTCCGCGATCCCGTCGACCCGGCCCATCCCTGGACGCCACCGGAACAGTCGCAGGACCCCACCGCGGACGCGCCGCCGGCGCCCGTCCCCACCGGCGATCCCGAGCCGGACCCGGCCCATGCCATTACCGGGGATGCCGTGCGCCGGGGCGCGCAGGATCAGGTGGTCACCATCCGCAGCCACGAACCGGATTCGGTGGTGGGCCAGTACCAGGTTGATTTCGACACCCTGGACACCAACGCCGATGGCGTCATCGACCGCAATGAGGCCATGGTCAACGAGGAGCTGACCGCGGAATTCCACGTGGCCGACAGCGACGGCGATGGCCGGCTGACGGTCGAAGAACTGTCCGGCTGGATGCGCTGAGGCAACCCGTCCGCGCGGCCGCTTTCAGAGGCCGGCCGCGCGGCGCCACAGGCCATGGGCCACGGGCGGGATCCGGGCGGCGGCACCAAACAGATGACCCCGAAGCAGGGTCGGGACGACTGCGTCGTTTGAAAACACGCGGTCGATGCCATCGAACGTGAGCGCGGCCACGTGGTTCTCGCTTTGCCTGCGGCGCGCCCAGCGGAGCAGGCGGGAGGGAGAATCCCACCGCCCGGCGCGGTCGGCGGCGAGCCCGGCAAGCGCCGCCACATCCCGCAGGCCCAGGTTGACACCCTGCCCGGCGAGCGGATGCACGACGTGCGCGGCGTCGCCCACCAGCAGCAGCCGCCCGGCCACCATCGCATCGGCAAGCTGCAGCCGCAGCGGGAACGCCGCGCGCGGCGAACACGGGCGGATACCACCCAGCCGTCCGCCGAAGGCCCGCTCCAGCGCATCAGCGAATTCCCCATCCCCAAGGGCGAGGATCCGGCTTGCCTCGTCCTCCGGCAGCGACCAGACGATGGAACACGTCCCGTCCGCGCAGGGCAGGAACGCCAGCGGGCCGCCGGGGAGGAAACGCTGCCATGCGGTGTCTTCGGGCGGCCGCCCGGTGCGAACGTACCCGACCACGCCGCGCTGGCCGTAGTCGCGCCCGCAGGTGCCCACGCCGGACAGTCGCCGCAGCGCGGAATTGGCACCATCGGCAGCCACTGCGATCCGGGCGCTGATGCAACCGCCGTCCTCCAGCATCAAGCGCACGCCGTCCGCGTCCTGCTCGAAGCCCGCCACCCGGGCGGGGCAATGCACGTCCACGCCTGCCGCGGGCAGGGCGGCAGCCAGGCGCTCCACCAGCAAACCGTTTTCGACGATCCAGCCCAGCTCCCGGCGCCCGAATGCATCCGCATTGAAATCCAGCTCATCGCCGCCCGCGGAGTCCCAGACCCGCATGCGCCGGTACGGATGCGCGCGCGCCTGGCGGATCGTTTCCCACGCGCCGAGGGAATCGAGCAGCGCGATGTTGTCCGAGGCGAGCGCAAATACCCGCAGATCGGGGTTGTCCCGGCTCCAGGGCCGGGGCGGCGCGGCTTCCACCAGCTCCACCTGCAGGCCCGCGCGCGCCAACGCCAGGGCGCAAGCCGCCCCGACCACGCCGCCACCCACCACCACCGCGTCCGCATGCGTGCTGCGCCTCCTCACGCGGGCACCCTGCACAATGCCGGCACGTCGCCCCGAAAGCCCATCGCCCCGCCCGCCACCCGTGCCTGCAGCGCCGGCAGCCGGTCCACGGCCATCAGTCCAAGCGAGCGCAGGGGCCGCAGCAGCGGCGCATCGTTGGCGGTCACCCGTGCCAGTCCGTCGGAAAATTCCAGCGTCCGCGCCCGGTCCTCCTGCCGGCGCCTGGCGTAGGCCTCCAGCAGGGCGGCGCAGCCGGGGTCCTGGCGATGTTCCGCCACCAGTTCGGCGAGGGTCAGGGCGTCGCGCAGCCCGAGGTTGAACCCCTGGGCGCCGACCGGGTGCATGCTTTGCGCCGCATTGCCCACCAGCACCGCGCGCGGCGCGGTGATCCTGCGTGCGACGGTACGCACCATGGGATAGGCGCTGCGCGGGCCGGCGCCGAGGAACCGGCCCGCGCGCCAGCCGAAGGCGGACTGGACCCGCGCCAGGAACTCGCTGTCGTCCCATTCCAGCGCCGCCGCGGCCTGGGCCCGTGCCACGCCGTGGACCACCCCGTAGTGCCGGTCGCCCCGCGGCAACAGCGCGGTGGGACCGTGGGCGGTGAACCGCTCCCAGGCGGTGCCGTCCGGCGGCCGGGACGCGCGCACGCGCGCCACCAGCAGGCTCTGGCCGTAGTCATGCGTATCGGCATGGATGTCGAGCGCTTCGCGCACACCGCTCGCGGCGCCGTCGGCGCCCACCAGCAGCCGCGCATGCAGGGTGCGTTCGCCATCTGCCCCGGCGATGCGCACCGCGAGCGATTCCCCCGCCGGCGCGGCCGCCAGGAAACGCGCCGGGCGATAGCGCACCAGTCCGTCGACGCGACCAAGCCGCTGCTCCAGGGCGTGGCCGAAATCGCTCGCCACGACCACCTGGCCGAATGCATCGCGCCCGTAGGCCGAAGCCTCCATCAGCACCCGCCCGAAATCGCCGGCACGGCTGACATGGATTCGCCGGATCGGCCCGGGCGGCGTGCGCAGCTCCTGCAGCACGCCCAGCGCGGTCAGCGCGTTGACCGTGGCATCGGCGAAGCTCAGGTTGCGCTGGTCAAACACCGGCGGCAGCGCGCCTGCGGGCGCTGCCTCCACCTGGGCCACGTCAAGCCCCAGCCCGTCCAGGGCAATGGCGAGGCTGGCGCCCACCAGGCCGCCGCCGACGATCAGCACATCGTGGCAGCGGGTCGTACGATCGGAGAGGTCAGGCGGCATTGCGCTATGCTATCCGCTTCCGCCCGATTGCTCCCCGCGAAACGATGAACAGCCCCGAAAACGCCTCCCGCATCGCCCTTGGCCCGCTGGTCCTCGTGGCCCTCGTGGTTGCCGCCGCGCTGACCCGGCTGCTGCCGCAGCCGCCGAATTTCTCCCCGGTGATCGCGATCGCGCTGTTCGCAGGAGCCTATTTCGCGGACCGCCGATGGGCGATGCTGGTGCCGCTGGCGGCGATGCTTGTCTCCGACCTCGTGCTCGCCGCCACCCATGGCGGCATCTATCTCCAGCACCTGGCGGGGCCGGTCGCGCTCTCGGTCTACGCGTGCATCCTGGCCTCCACGCTGATGGGCTTCGGCCTGCGCGGCAAGGTCAGCGGCACCCGCGTTCTGGGGGGATCGGTGGCCGGGTCGGTGCTGTTCTTCGTGGTCACCAACTTCATGGTGTGGCTGGGCACCACCCCGGCGTCGGCCAACCTCGCCTGCCAGGCCGGCCTGGCGCCCTGCTACGCCGCGGCCATCCCGTTCTTCCATTGGACGCTGCTTGGCACGCTGTTCTGGTCGGCGGTGCTGTTCGGCGGCTTTGAACTGCTGCGCCGCCGGGTCCCCGCGCTGCGCCCACAGACCGTCTGACGGCCGCCGCCGGTGGGCAATCGTCTTTCCAGGATCTACACCCGGACCGGCGACGACGGCTCGACCGGCTTGGGCGACGGCACCCGGGTCGGAAAGGACTCGGCGCGGGTGGAAGCCTACGGGACCGTCGACGAAGCCAACTGCACCATCGGCCTGGTACAGGCCTGCACCCTGCCCGATGAGGTGCGCGAGGTACTCACCCAGGTCCAACACCACCTGTTCGATCTGGGCGGCGAGCTCTGCATCCCCGGGCACGAGGCAATCCAGGATGCGCACATCGACGGCCTGGAAGCGCAGCTCGACCGGTTCAACGGGCAACTTCCGCCGCTGAAGGAGTTCATCCTCCCGGGCGGGGGCGAAGCGGCGTCGCGTTGCCACCTGGCCCGCACCGTGGTCCGCCGCGCCGAGCGCGCCGCAGTGGCGCTGTCCCGGCAGGAAACGGTGCGCCCGCAGCCGGTGCGCTACCTCAACCGCCTGTCCGACCTGCTGTTCGTGCTGGCACGCGTGCTGGCCCGGGCCGATGGCCAGGGTGACGTGCTCTGGGACCACGAGCGGCGCAAGCCGTGAGCCGGCTCCGGGTCTATACGCACCCGGCCTGCATTGCCCACGACCCCGGGGAGGGGCACCCCGAGCGCCCGGAGCGGTTGGGCGCCGTGATCCAGGCGCTGCGCGACGGCATGCCGGACGTGGACTGGCACGAGGCGCCTGCCGCCGGACGCGGGGAACTGCTGCGGGTGCACTCCGAGGCGCTCTTGCGCACGGTACTGGATTCGAAGATCACCGGCCCCATGCGCCTGGACCCGGACACCCTGCTGTCGCCGCAGTCGCCGGAAGCAGCCCTGCGCGCCGCCGGCTCCGGGGTTGCGGCGGTGGACGCGGTCATGTCGGGTGACGTTCCGGTGGCATTCTGCGCGGTCCGCCCGCCCGGCCACCACGCCACCGGCGGCGAGGCAATGGGTTTCTGCCTGTTCAACAACGTGTCCGTGGCGGCGGCCCACGCGCTCGACAGGTACGGCCTGACCCGGGTGGCGGTGGTGGACTTCGACGTCCACCACGGCAACGGCACCCAGGCGATCTTCGCCGACGAGCCGCGGGTGATGTACCTGAGCACCCACCAGGACGCGCTGTTCCCCGGCACGGGCACCCGCGCCGAGCGCGGCGTGGGCAACCTGGTCAACGTGCCGCTCCCGGCAGGCACCGGCAGCGCCGGCTTCCGCGACACATGGGAAACCCGGCTGCTTCCCGAACTCGACGGCTTTGCGCCGCAGCTGCTGCTCATCTCTGCAGGGTTCGACGCCCACTGGCGCGATCCGCTCGCGCAGTTCCAGCTCGATGGCGCGGATTTCGGGTGGCTCACGCGCGAGCTGCGCGCAATCGCCGGACGCCATGCATCAGGCCGCATCGTCTCCACCCTTGAAGGCGGCTACGACCTGCGCGCGCTGCAGGAGGGCTGCCTGGCGCACGCCAGGGCCCTGGTCGGGCTGCCGGAGGAGGCTGGCGCAGGCGCGGACCGGTGAACCCCGGGCCGCGCGCCCTCAGTCCCGGTCGGCCTCGGGAACGAAATCCAGCGCGGCCGAGTTGATGCAGTAGCGCAGCCCGGTGGGCGGCGGGCCGTCGGGGAACACGTGCCCCAGGTGTGAGTCGCAGCCCGCGCAGCGGGCCTCGATCCGGCGCATGCCGTGGCTCAGGTCCTCATGCTCGCTGACCGCCTCGAGGGCGACCGGGGCGTGGAAGCTGGGCCAGCCGCTGCCGGAGTCATACTTGGCCTCCGACTCGAACAACGCCGCACCGCATGCCACGCAGCGGTACAGGCCGGCCTCCTTGTGGTTCCAGTACTTCCCGGTGAAGGGCGGCTCGGTCGCCGAGCAGCGGCACACCGCGTACTGCTCGTCGGTCAATTCCTCCCGCCATTCAGCGTCCGTTCGTTCCTGTGCAGGTTGTGTCATCGTCTTCGCCATGTTTCCCATGATGCCCGACATGGGATCGGATTGCCGCTTCACAATGGATACGGCATGCTGGCGGCCGCTTTTGGACCGACCGGAAAATCCCCGAGTGCGCCCAGCCCTCCGACTGCTGCCACTGCCGCTGTGCATTGCCGTTTCGCTGACCGCATTCGCCGACGAGCGCCCGGGGATGTGGCGCCTGTGCCCGCTCGACGACGCGGTGCCGGTGTTCCCCGATGCGCCGCCGCCGGTGGGCACCGCCGCCGACCGCGACCAGCATCCCACCGACATCGCGGGTGACGAACTCAGCGGCATCTACGACCAGGTGATGAACTACGACGGCAACGTCACCCTGCGCCGTGGCGACCAGTTCCTCAGCGCCGACAACCTCACCATCGATGCCCAGGCCGGCACCTACGCCGCCGAAGGGAGCATCCGCTACCAGGACTCGGGCATGCGGCTGGTGGGCCAGCGGCTGCAGGGCAACCAGGAGCAGGACACCCACAGCATCGAGGACGTGCGCTACCAGCTGATCGACCAGCGCGGCAGCGGCGGCGCGGCGCGGGCCGAGTTGCAGGGCGAGTTCGGCTCGCTCTACCGGTCCTCTTATTCCACCTGCCCCCCGGACCAGCGGCTGTGGGAACTGCGCTCGCGCCAGATCGACATCGATATGGAGGAAGGGTTCGGCACCGCCAAGGGAGCCACCCTGCACCTGGGCAAGGTCCCGGTGCTGTATGTGCCCTGGTTCAAGTTCCCCATCGACGACCGCCGCAAGACCGGCCTGCTGTACCCGGCCATCGGCTACAACAGCCGCAACGGCTTCGACTGGGAGCAGCCGATCTACCTCAACCTGGCGCCCAACTACGACATGACCCTGGGCCCGCGGGTCATGACCCGGCGCGGGTTCCTGCTGGGCAGCGAATTCCGCTACCTGACCGAATCCGGCCGCGGCACCCTGGAGTTCGAGTACCTGCCATCGGACGACCTGACCAACCGCGACCGCGAACGCGAGATCCGGGAAGTCCCGATCGCCGACAACCGCCGCGAGGAAGACCGCGGCATGTTCCACTTCAACGGCCGGCACCGCTTCAACAGCACCTGGCACGCGCGCGCCAACCTCAACTGGATCAGCGACCCCCGCTACCTCGAGGACATGAGCAGCAGTCTGGCCGATGCCGCTCCCAGCGCCATCGCCAGTTCGGCCGGCCTCTACGGCAGCGGGCGCTACTGGTCGGCCGGCCTGACCGCCGACTACCGGGTGCTTTCGGACTACACCCTGCGGCGGGAACGGCTGCCCTACTACCGCGCTCCCCGCGCGTACTGGATCTGGGAGCGCCCGCATACCCCGTGGCTGGTCACCGGCGCGCACGTGGACCTGACCCGGTTCGACCATTACGACAGCGACGTCCGGCCCGGCGGCAGCCGTCTGGACATCAAGCCGTGGATCTCGATGCCGCTGGAGGGCGCCGCCTGGTACGTGCGCCCCACCCTGGCCTGGCGCTATACCGGCTACCAGCTCGACAACGAGCTGGCGCAGGACCTGGACCCGGCCACGCCCGACACGTCGCCAAGCCGCAGCCTGCCGATCAGCAGCGTCGAGGCCGGCCTGTTCTTCGACCGCGACACCACCTTCCGCGGCGAGCGCTACCTGCATACGCTCGAGCCGAGGCTGTTCTATCTCAATGTGCCCTACCGGTACCAGGACGACCTGCCGCGGTTCGACACCCGCAACCTGACCTTCAGCTGGGGCCAGCTGTTCCGCGACAACCGGTTTGCGGGCGCCGACCGGCAGACCGACGCCAACCAGCTCACCCTGGCTCTCTCCACGCGCCTGCTGCGCGAATCCGACGGCAGCGAGAAGCTCAACCTGAGCGTCGGCCAGATCCGCTACTTCGATGATTCCCGGGTCGGCCTGACCGCGACCTCCGGCCAGATCGAGGCCGGCCGCTCCTCCTGGGTGGCCGAGGGCGCCTACGCCATCAACGACCGCTGGACGTTCAACGCCGGCTACCAGTGGGATCCCAAGGAGCGGCGCGACGAGCTGGTATCGCTGCGCACCCGCTACCTGATCGGTGATTACGGCATCGCCAACCTGGGCTACCGCTACCGGCGGGCGCCGCAGCTGGAACAGGTGGATTTCTCCTTCCTGTACCCGATCAACGACGCCTGGAGCGTGGTGGGGCGCTATTACTACTCCCTGCACGACAGCCAGGTGCTCGAGGGGATCGCCGGGGTGCAGTGGGACAGCTGCTGCATGTCGGTGCGGCTGGTGGGGCGCCACTACGTGCGCAACCGCCTGGGCGAGACCAACGATTCGATCCAGCTTGAGATCGAGTTCAAGGGCATGGGCTCGGCCGGCCCGGACCTGGAGGACCGCCTGCGCCGTGCTATTCTGGGTTACTACCGCGACGACCTCTATCTGGTCCCCCCGTCCGAGATCGGCGACGGCGGCGACGATGGGGACGACTTCTACCTCGACCCCCTGCCATGAAGAAACTCCTGCTTTCCCTGTTTGCAGCCGCCGCCCTTGCGTGCGGCACCGCCCATGCGCAGCAGGTCCAGCCACTGGACCAGATTGCCGCGGTGGTGGACGAAGACGTGATCCTCAAGAGCGAGCTTGACCGCGCCCTGGGCAACATCACCAGCCAGTACGCAGGTCGCGAGGACCAGCTGCCGCCGCTGCCGATCCTGCAGCGCCAGGTGCTCGAGCGCCTGATCCTGATGCGCCTGCAGACCGAGCGCGCGGCCGCCACGGGCATCCGCGTCACCGACGCCGAGCTCGATGCCACGGTCGACGCGATCGCCCGGCAGAACCAGATGAGCGTGGACCAGCTGCGCGCGCAGCTGGCCATGGACGGGATGGGCTTCGACGATTTCCGCAGCTCGCTGCGCGAAGAGCTCATGACCCAGCGCCTGCGCCAGCGCTTCGCCCAGAGCCGGGTGGTGGTCAGCGAAGGCGAGGTGGACGCCGCCATGAAGGCATCCGCCGGCGGCACCCAGTACCGGCTGGCGCACATCCTGGTGGCGCTCCCCGACGGCCCGACGCCGGAGCAGATCAACACCGCCCAGGAAAAGATCGAGGGCATCAAGGCGCTGATCGATCGCGGCGACATGGAGTTCGCCGCGGCCGCGGTGCGCTATTCCGACAGCCCCAACGCGCTGGAAGGCGGCGACCTGGGCTGGCGCCGGGTGGACGAGATCCCGCCGGCGTTCGGATCGGCGGTCCAAGGCATGCAGCCCGGCGATATCCTGGGCCCCACGCGCGGCCCCAGCGGTTTCCAGCTGCTGCAGCTGGTCGACCTGCGCAAAGGCGGCGCCAACGCCGGCACCCAGACGCAGTACCAGGCGCGCCACATCCTCATCCGCAGCGGCCAAGACCCGGCTCAGGACGAGGAAGCCAGGGCCCGGGCCGAGGCGCTGCGCGCACGCATCGTGGCGGGCGAGGACTTTGCAGCCGTGGCCGAAGAGGCCTCGGAGGATCCGAGCAGCGCGGACCGAGGCGGCGACCTGGGCTGGTTTGGCGCCAACGACTTCGGTCCCGAGTTCGGCGCCCAGCTGGCGCCGCTCCAGGACGGCGATGTGTCCGAACCATTCCGCACCCAGGCCGGTTGGCACGTGGTCCAGCGGGTCGCGTCGCGCCAGGCGCAGGTGGAGGATGAACAGCGCCGCGCGGCCATCCGCGAGAGCATCGGCCAGCGCAAGATGGAAGACGAGTGGGAGCGCTTCCTGCGCGAGATGCGCAGCGAGGCCTACGTCGATATACGGATCGGTGCCGGCGCCCAAGCCGGCGGCTGAGGTGGCCCGCCCGCGCCTGGCGCTGGTACCGGGTGAGCCGGCCGGCGTGGGGCCGGAGCTGTGCGTGATGGCGCTGCAGCGCGACCACGGCGCCGACATCACCGTCATTGGCGATGGCGCCACGCTTCGCCGTGCCGCGCAGGTGCTTGACCTGCCGCTGGCGCTCGACGGGAGCGGGCCCGGGCGCGCGCGCCTGGTGGAGGTCCCCCACCCCGCCATGCCCGAGTTTGGAACCCCCGATCCGGCCAATGCCGCCAGCGTCATCGGCGCCCTGCGCGCGGCCGTCGATGCCTGCGGCCGCGGGGAAGTCGACGGCATGGTCACCGGCCCGGTGCACAAGGCCGCCATCGAGGCCGGTGGCATCGCCTACACCGGCACCACCGGCCTGCTGGGGCAATGGACCGGGCGCGACGTGGTGATGATGCTCGCCAACGACGTCGTCCGCGTGGCGCTCGCCACCGTCCATCTCCCCCTGCGCGAGGTGCCCGATGCGATCACCGCGCAGGGGCTGGAGCGCACCATCGGCATCGTGCACCGGGCCCTGCAGGCGGACTTTGGCATCGACGATCCGGTGATCTCGGTCCTGGGCCTCAACCCGCATGCGGGCGAGGACGGGCTGCTGGGCAGCGAAGAGGCCGAGGTGATCACGCCGCTGCTCGAACGGCTGCGCGCGGGGGGGATGCGACTGACCGGCCCGCTCCCGGCCGACACCGCCTTCCTGCCGCACCGGCTTCGCGGCGTGGACGCGGTGCTGGCGATGTACCACGACCAGGGGCTGCCGGTGCTCAAGTTCAGCGGTTTCGAGCAGGCGGTGAACATGACCTTGGGGCTGCCCTGGCCGCGGGTGGCCGTCGACCACGGCACCGCCCTGGACCTGGCCGGCACCGGCCGTGCCGACCCCTCAAGCCTGCTTGCCGCGATCGCCAGCTGTGCGCAGCTGGCATCGTCCAGGCGCACCGATGAATCATCAGGGGGACGACCGTGAGCACTGGACCGGCGCCGGGCTTCGGCCGGGCCAAGAAGGCCCTGGGCCAGCATTTCCTGCACGAGCAGGCCTACATCGAGCGCATCGTCGACGCGGTTTCGCCCAGGCCGGGTGACCGGGTGGTCGAGATCGGCCCCGGCCAGGGGGCACTGACCCTGCCGCTGCTGCGGCGCCACGGAGCGCTGACGGTGATCGAGTTCGACCGCGACCTCATCGCGCCGCTGACCCGCGCCGCCGCCGGCGACGGGGAGCTGGAGGTGATCCACCGGGACGTGCTGGAGGTCGACTTCACCGCGCTCGCCGGGGACGGCCCGCCGCTGCGGGTGGTGGGCAACCTGCCCTACAACATCTCCTCGCCGATCCTGTTCCACATGATCGACCATTCGGCGGCGATCGCCGACATGCACTTCATGCTGCAGAAGGAAGTCGTGGAGCGCATGGCCGCCGCGCCGGGCTCCAGGGAATACGGACGGTTGAGCGTGATGTTGCAGGCGGCATGCCTGGTGATGCCCCTGTTCGAAGTTCCGCCGCAAGCCTTCCGCCCGCCGCCCAAGGTCGATTCGGCGGTCGTGCGTCTGGCACCGCGGCCGGCCGGTGAGGCAGGCATCGATGATCCGGCACGCTTCGCCGCGGTGGTGCGCGCCGCGTTCGGCCAGCGGCGCAAGACCCTGCGCAACGCGCTGTCCGGCCTGTGCGGCCCGGAGCACTTCGAAGCCGCCGGGGTGGATCCGGGCAGCCGCGCCGAGCGCCTGTCGCTGGAGGAGTTCGTGCGGCTGTCCAACGCCAGCGCCACCGGCTAGTCCGGCCCTTCACCTTGGCCCATTACACTGTGTCCATGGACGACACCCCGGACTACACCCTGGAAATCCAGATCGCGACGCGTTTCCTCGACGAGGAATCCGAGCCCGAGCGCGAGCATTACGTGTTCGCGTACACCATCCGCATCCGCAACCTCGGCCGGCTGCCGGCGCAGCTGGTGAAGCGGCACTGGATCATCACCGACGGCAACGGCAAGGTCGAGGAGGTGCATGGCGACGGCGTGGTGGGCCAGCAGCCGCGCATCGAGCCGGGCGAACAATTCGAATACACCTCCGGCGCAGTGCTGGAGACCGCCGTGGGCAGCATGCAGGGCAGCTACGACATGGTGGGCGACGACGGCACCCGGTTCGACGCCTCGATCCCGCCGTTCACCCTTGCCGCCCCGCGCACGCTGCACTGACCCGGGGCAGGCATGGCGATCTGGGCGATTGGCGACCTGCAGGGATGCTACGGGCCGACCCGGCGCCTGCTCGACCGCATTGGCTTCGACCCCGCAACCGATACCCTCTGGTTCTGCGGGGACCTGGTCAATCGCGGTGGCGAGTCGCTGGAGACCCTGCGCCTGGTGTATTCCCTGCGCGAGCATTGCCATGTGGTGCTGGGGAACCACGACCTGTCGCTGCTGGCGATCGCCGAGCGCGATGAAGCCCAGCAAAAGCGGGTCAATCCGGATCTGCGCAGCATCCTGTTTGCGCCCGACCGCGACGAGCTGCTCGATTGGCTGCGCGGCCGCCCGCTGCTCCATGCGGACCGCGAGCTGGGCTGGATGATGATCCACGCCGGCCTGGCCCCCGGCTGGACGACGCAGGCAGCGCAAAAGCATGCCCAGGAGGTCGAGCGCCGCCTGCAGGGCAGGGGCCGCAAGAAGCTCCTGCGCAACATGTACGGCGACCGCCCCGCGTGGTCCAACGGCCTGCGCGGCGTGGACCGCGAGCGGGCCATCATCAACGTGTTCACGCGCATGCGCTACTGCACGCCGCGCGGCCGGATCGCGTTCGATGAAAAAGGCGCTCCGGGTACCCAGGCCCCCGGCCTCTACCCGTGGTACTCGGTGCCCGGGCGCGCCGAGCGGGACCTGAAGATCGCCTGCGGCCACTGGTCGACCCTGGGCCTGTTCATCGGCCACGGGGTGCACGCGCTGGATACCGGCGCGGTGTGGGGCGGCAAGCTCACCGCCCTGCAGCTGGACAGCGAGGAGCTGCGGGTGGTGCAGGTGCCGGGGCGCGAAGCCGCGTAGGGTCAGCGGGCGGCGCGCCTGTAATCGACGAACTCGAACGCGTACGCGTGCCGGTCGTCCGCCGGGCGCGGCTCGCGCGATACGATCTCCCAATCACCGGCGTCGAACGGCGGGAAGTGGGTATCGGCATCCGCCACCGCGGCGTCCACGTGGGTCAGGTGCATTGCCGTCGCGCGCGGCAGCGCAAGCGCGTAGACCTGGGCGCCGCCGATCACGCACAGCTCTCCTGCCCGGTCCCCGGCCGCCAGCGCCACGGCGGCGTCCAGCGAGGCCACCGCCTCCATGCCTTCGAAGGGCACCCGCCCACCGCGCGTCAGCACCAGGTTTCGCCGGCCCGGAAGCGCGCGGCCAAGCGACTCGGCGGTCCTGCGTCCCATCAGGATCGGCTTGCCCATCGTGAGCGCCTTGAACCGGCGGAAGTCGTCCGGCAGGTGCCACGGCAACGCATTGCCGCGCCCGATCGCCCGGTTGCGGTCCAACGCGGCAAGCAGTGAGATGCGCGGCAGGTCGGAAGTCATCATGTCCACGGGAACAGGCGGCGCGAAGCCATCGGGTTGATTATGGCTGCAACCCGGAACCGAGGCAGCGCCATGATCCGAGCCCTCCTGTTCACCCTGGTCCTCACCGCCACCCCGGACGCCTCCCACGCGAATCCTCCAGCGGACCAGGACGCGGCGCAGGCGCGGGTCGAACTTCCTGCCCGCTTCGTCGCCAACCGCGTGGTGCTGGTCCCGACCACCGTGGATGGCAGGCGGCTGGCGCTGATGACCGACACCGGACACCCGGAGTGGCGCGTGATCCAGGGCGCACAGGCCGGAACCGGTTCGGACATGATCGAAGTGCCGGAAGTCGAAATCGCTGGCTTTACCGTGGGCCCGGTGTGGTTCACCCACCGCCCGGACGCAGCCTTCCACGACATGATGTCGAGCATGATGGACCAGCGGGTGGAAGGCGCGATTGGCGGCAACGCATTCCGCCACTTCGTGATGACGGTCGATTACCCCCGGGCGGTGGCCTACTTCCGCTGTGCGGCCGGATGCGGGTCGCGCCCGGCGGCGACGGCTAAACCGCCACCGGGGCCCTGATCGCGGCCAGCGGCGCGTAGCCCTCGATCGCGATGTCGTCGTAGGTGAAATCGAAGAGGTCGCGGACGTCCGGATTGAGCTTGAGGGTGGGCAGCGCGCGCGGCGAGCGGGAGAGCTGCTCGCGCGCCTGCGCGTAGTGGTTCGAATACAGGTGCGCGTCGCCCAGGGTGTGCACGAAGTCTCCCGCCTGCAGGCCCGTGACCTGCGCCACCATGTGGGTCAGCAGCGCGTAGCTGGCGATGTTGAAGGGGACGCCGAGGAAAATGTCGCCGCTGCGCTGGTACAGCTGGCAGCTGAGCTTTCCATCCACAACGTAGAACTGGAAGAGCGCGTGGCAGGGCATCAGGGCCATTTCCGGCAGTTCGGCCACGTTCCAGGCCGACACCACCAGGCGCCGTGAATCCGGGTTGCGCTGGATCTCCTCCACCACCCAGCGGATCTGGTCGATCTCCCCGCCGCGGCCATCGCCCCACCGGCGCCACTGCTTGCCGTACACCGGCCCCAGCTCGCCGTTGGCGTCCGCCCACTCGTCCCAGATCGAGACGCCGTTGTCCTTCAGGTAGGCGATGTTGGTCTCCCCCTTCAGGAACCACAGCAGCTCATGGATGATCGAGCGCAGGTGCAGCTTCTTGGTCGTGACCAGCGGAAAGCCTTCGGCCAGGTTGAACCGCATCTGCCAGCCGAACACGCTGCGCGTGCCGGTCCCGGTGCGATCGCCCTTTTCGGCGCCGTGCTCGAGCACGTGGCCCAGCAGCTCCAGGTATTGACGCATCAGTCCACCTCCCCATTCGCCGCGGCCGGCTGCGGCCTGACCACCGGCGCGCCGCGGGACTTCCACAGAAGGAACAACCCCAGTGCAACCAGCGGCAGGCTCAGCACCTGGCCCATGGTCAGCCAGCCGAACGCCAGGTAGCCCAGGTGCGCGTCCGGCTGGCGAACGAATTCCACCATGAAACGGAACACCCCGTACCCGAGTGCGAACAGCCCGGACACCGCGTAGCGCGACCGCGGGCGGCGCGAGTACCACCACAGCACGGCGAACAGCACCAGGCCCTCCAGGAACGCCTGGTAGAGCTGCGAGGGATGGCGGGCGAAGGCTTCCAGGGCCCCGCTCTCATGCAACCCGCGCAGCGCCGCTGCGTCCAGCGCCCGGTACTGCTCGGGCAGCGCATTGGGGAACACCACGCCCCAGGGCGCGTCCGTGGGCTTGCCCCACAGCTCGCCGCCGATCCAGTTGCCCACCCGCCCGAGCCCCAGCCCCGGCGGCACCAGCGGGGCCGCGAAATCCATGGTGTCGAAAAAGTGCAGCTTATGACGGCGTGACCACCACCACGCGGCAACCAGCACCCCGAGCAGGCCGCCGTGGAAGCTCATCCCGCCCTCCCACGGCCGCAGCAGCATCAGCGGATCGTCCAGGAAATCGCCAAACGCATAAAACAGCACATAGCCGATCCGGCCGCCGAGGATCACGCCGAGCAGGCCGTAGAACATGAGGTCGCCAAAGCCGTTGGCGTCCACGCCCGGCAGTCGCCCGGCCCGTACGCGCCGGTTGCCCAGCCACCAGGCAATGGCGAACCCGACCACGTACATCAGGCCATACCAGTGCACGCGCAGCGGGCCCACGGCCACGGCAACGGGATCGATCTGGTGCAGGTAACTCATTGGCGGCGCCCCCCTGTCATCCCGCGCAGGGTATCAGCGCGGCATCGGGCGTCGCGGTTCGTCCACCGGCGGCGGCTCCACGCCGTGCCGGCGCATGGCGTTGCGCTTGGCCCAAAGGTTGAGCACTTCCACCAGCGCCGAGAAGCCCATCGCCCCGTAGATGTACCCGCGCGGGATGTGCACGTCGAACCCTTCCAGGATCAGGTAGGCGCCGATCAACAGGATGAACGCCAGGGCAAGCATCTTCACCGTCGGGTTGGCATCGATGAAGCGTCCAAGCGGCTGCGCCGCCAGCAGCATCACGCCCACCGCGATCAGGATCGCCAGCACCATCACCGGCACGTACTCGCCGGCCATGCCCACCGCGGCGATCACCGAGTCAAGCGAAAACACGATGTCGATGATCGCGATCTGGGTGATGACCGCGCCGAACGACGCCGCCACCTTGCCCTTCATGTCCGCGGCGTCGCCGTGGTCGGAGACCAGCATCTCGCGGATCTCCATCGCGCCCTTCACCACCAGGAACAGGCCGCCCAGGATCATCACCAGATCGCGCACCGAGATGCCCTGGCCGAACAGGACGAACAGGTCGGCAGTCAGCCGCGCCAGCCACGCCAGGGTCAGCAGCAGGCCGATGCGGGTGATGCACGCCACCGCAATCCCGAACTTGCGCGCGAACTCGCGCTTCTCGATCGGCAGGCGGCCCACAGCGATCGAGATGAATACGAGGTTGTCGATGCCCAGCACGATCTCAATCGTGCTCAGCGTGAGCAGCAGGATCCACACCTGCGGATCGGTCACCAGCTCCATCATTCCGGAAAATTCCTCGATTGCTTCAAAGTGTTGTTGTTCAGCCGGAAGCCTGGAGCCAACGCGGCAGGAGGATCAGCGCCCATACGGCGCCGACGTTGAGCATGGCGACGAACACCGCCGCCGAGCCCATGTCCTTGGCCCGGCCCACCAGCTCATGGTGGCCGCCGCCATACCGGTCGAACACCGCCTCCATGGCCGAATTGAGCAGCTCCACCATCGGCACCAGCAGGCAGCTTCCCAGCAGCAGTGCGCGCTCCACGCCGCTTTCGCCCAGCCACAGGGCCAGCGGCGCGAGCACGGCCAGCACATAGATCTCCAGACGGAAGGAGGATTCGTGCAGCCAGGCGGCGCGCACCCCCCGCAGCGACCAGATCGTCGCCTTGATGATCCGTTCCGGCCTGCGTGGCAGATGCCCGAACTCGTCGGCCATGGATGTGCGGTCAACCGGGTCCAAACCGCCATTTTGCCACAGCAGGCGCCGGTCTCCGTCAAAGCCGGCGCTCGGGTTTGCAATGCGCCTTCGGCGCTGTTTCACTGTGGCCGCCCTTCCCTTGAGACCTCGCATGGACGCCAACGAATCCGGATATCGCGCGCCCGTCGCACTCCCGGCCGATGACCCCGACCGGGCCACGCTCGCCGGGCTGGCCGCGGACCTGGCCCGCCAGGCGCTGGGCAAGGAGGTGGAACTGGATCTCCACGCCGTGGACCGCAGCGGCCATTGGGCGGTCGTGCGCGCCCGGCTGCTCGATCCGGGCGGGGCCGCGCTCTCGTTCGGGGACACGCCCTTTGCCGACGCCGCGGCCGCAGGCGGGGTGTCCGACCTGGCCGTGGTCCTGTTCAGGCGCGATGAAGGGCAGGAGGCCGATGGCTGGAAAC
This sequence comes from Luteimonas sp. JM171, assembly GCF_001717465.1. Taxonomy (NCBI): domain Bacteria; kingdom Pseudomonadati; phylum Pseudomonadota; class Gammaproteobacteria; order Lysobacterales; family Lysobacteraceae; genus Luteimonas; species Luteimonas sp. JM171. Next base: position 254,425 of record NZ_CP017074.1, read on the forward strand.
TGATCGACCAGGCGATCCTGCCCACCGACGTGGCGTGGCTGGGCTGGCCGCAGGCACATGGGGTGCCCAGCCAGCTGCTGGGAATCGGCGGCTAGCCTCCCGCATCCCGCGCGGACGCGGGCCTACGGAGGGCTAACCTCGCGGAGTTCAGTTCGGCGGTGTCAGCAGGTGGAAATTGCCCGAGGCCCCGCCCCAGCTGATCCGCTGGGTGCCATCGGGATTGACGTTGTTGGAGCCGATGAACTTGGGCTGCCCGCTGGCGTCGTGGCCGGCAAAGAGCACCACATGCGACTGGCCGCCGCTTTGCATCAGCACCACATCGCCGGGCCTGGCGTTGGCCAGCGAGGTGGGCTGCCAGCCGGCGCCTCGCAGGTTGTTGGCAAGCTGGTCGACCGAGGCGCTGGCCTGGCCCGAAGTGATCAGGCCGGCCTTCTGCAGGCAGGCCGAGACGAAGTTGGCGCAGTTGACATTGTCGGGGACCCAGCTCTCCATCGGCAGCTCGTTGCTATGCTTGAGCTCGCCCGCGTTGCGGCCGAGGAACTGTTCGGCGATGGCGGCAGCGTTGGCCCCGTCCAGCGCTGCCGAGGTGCCTTCCACTGCCCCGGCCCCGACCGCGGTGGCAGCGCCCTGGCCCGCGGCCTCCACGCCCGACACCCGCAGGGTGTCCCCGGCGTAGATCATGTTCGGGTTGCTGATTTGCGGGTTGAGCGCCTGCAGGGCTTCCACGCTGGTGCCGTAGCGCATGGCAATCTGCGACAGGGTGTCGCCCCAACTGATGTTGTGTGCACCGATCGCAGTCATCTCGCCTCCATTCCCGTGGGACCTCCGGTCATGGAGCCGAGTCTGCCCAGTCGCCAGTGGCCGGGCAATTGGGGCGGACCCTTGCTGGGGTAAACCCTAGTCGCCAGTCTGCTCGTCGCCGAAGATCGCCGTACCCCGGCTGCCGTCGGGCCGCACCCAGCCCCGGTACATCCCCGCCGTGTTGAAGGGCAGGGCGATATTGCCCTGGCCATCCAGCGCGATCACGCCGCCATCGCCGCCGTGCGCAGGGATCACCTCCATCACCACCTCCCCGGCCGCCTCGGCCAGGCTGTCGCCCCGGTAGGCCATGCGTGCGCAGATGTCGTGAGCCACCGCATTGCGGATGAAGAACTCGCCCCAGCCGGTCGCCGACACCCCGCAGTTGCCGTCGGCCCAGGTCCCGGCCCCGATGATCGGCGAATCGCCCACCCGGCCCCACTTCTTGTTGGTCATGCCGCCGGTCGACGTTGCCGCCGCGATCCGCCCCTTCGCATCCAGGGCCACCGCTCCCACGGTTCCGAAGTACTGCGCTGCCGTCCCGCCGGCATCTGCCTGCCGTCCACCGGCCTCTCTTTGCCGTGCGCGCTCCAGCTGCTCGCGCCGCGCGTCGGTGTCGAACCACTCGTTGGGCACCCGCTCCAGGTCCGGATGCCCGTCGGCGAATCGCTCCGCGCCCTCGCCCATCAGCATCACGTGCGGCGACTGCTCCATCACCCGCCGCGCCAGCCGGATCGGGCTGCGGACCGTCGTCACCGACGCCACCGCCCCGGCCTTCCGGTCCTGACTGACCATGATCGAGGCATCCAGCTCGTGCCGCCCCTCGGCGTTGAACACCGCACCCTTGCCGGCGTTGAATCGGGGTTCCTCTTCCAGCACCACCACCGCAGCCTCGACCGCGTCCAGCGCGCTGCCCCCGCTGGCAAGCACCGCGTGGCCGGCATCAAGCGCGGCATCCAGCGCCGCCCGGATCCCGCGCTCGGCTTCCGCGTCCAGCGATTCCCGCTCGATCACCCCGGCGCCACCATGGATCACCAGCGCCGTGCGCGAAGCGGCATCATCCTGGGCAATGGCGCCCAGGGAAGCGGCTGCCAGGATCAGGAACAGTGGAAGTCGCATGGCACTACCTTTGATCTCAAAGGGCAGAGGATACCCGCGAAATCCGCGCAGCCGCCCGCGCGCCGGGCGCAGCCGCGGCGGCAACGCGGGTCCGGCTGCCGCTCACGCCGCTACTGGCGAAGGGCTTCGATCGGGTCGAGCGTGGATGCCTTGCGCGCCGGGTAATAACCGAAGAACAGCCCGGTGGCGATGGAGAACCCGGCTGCCAGCCCGATCACCTGCCCGTTGAGTTCCACCGGCAGCGCCCCGAGCCGGCCGACCACGAGCGTCCCCATCACGCCCAGGCCGATGCCGATCACGCCGCCGATCAGCGAAATCAGCATCGCCTCCGCCAGGAACTGCCGGCGCACCGCGGACGGTCCCGCTCCCACCGCCATCCGCAGCCCGATCTCCCGGATCCGCTCGGTCACCGAGACCAGCATGATGTTCATGATCCCGATCCCGCCCACCACCAGCGAAATCGTCGCCACCGCACCCAGCAGCAGCGACATCAGCCGCGTCGTCGCCGTGCGCGCGGCCACGATCTCGGAGATGTTGCGCACGACGAAATCGTCCTCCTCGCCCGGCCCGATCCGGTGGCGCTGCCGCAGCAGCGCCTCCACCTCGCTCTGCACGTAGCCCAGGTCATCCGCATGGGCCACGGTCAGGGCGATCGACATCACCGCCTTGGGCGGCAGCGCCGATGACCCCAGCAGGCGCCGCCGGCCGGTCTCCAGCGGCACCATCATGATGTCATCCTGGTCCTGCCCCCAGCCGCCCTGGCCCTTGGGTTCCAGCACCCCCACCACCGTGAACAGCGCCCGCCCCAGCCGCACCGACTCGCCGATGCCGGGCTGGTCGCCGAACAGCTCGCGCCGCACCGTCTCGCCCAGGATCACCACGTTGGACGAACCGCCGTAATCCTGGGGCTCGAAGAAATCCCCGTCCGCCAGCTCCCATGCGTTGATCGCGAAATAATCCGGCTCAACGCCCTGCCAGCTGGCGGCCCAGTTGTTCTCGGCGAACACCACCTGGGTGCTGCCGCGCAGCGAGCCCGAGACGTACTGGACTTCCGGGATCTCGTTGCGGATCGCATCAGCATCGCCCTGGTAGAGCGTGTAGCGGCTCCCGGCCCCGGTCCGCGCACCGCCCGGCCCGCGCTGGGCCGCCGAGGAGATGTCCAACCGCTGCGAGCCCAGTCCCGACACGAGGTTGTCGATCTCCGCCTGGGTGCCCTGCCCGACCGACACCATCACGATCACCGCCGCGATGCCGATGATCACCCCCAGCGAAGTCAGCGCGCTGCGCACCCAGTTCCCGCGCAGCGCATGGATGGCCGTCCGCAAAACGTCTGCATGGGTCATGACACACCGCCTCCGCCCGCCATCTGCTCCTGCAGCTGACCGTCATGGATCATGAAAATCCTGTCCGCGTGCGCGGCGACCTCCGGGTCATGGGTGATCAGCACCACCGTATGCCCCCCGTCACGCAGGCGCTTGAACAGCGCCAGGATCTCCGCGCCGGTCCTGGAGTCCAGCGCCCCGGTAGGCTCATCGGCAAGCACGATCGGCGGGTTGTTGATCAGCGCCCGCGCAATCGCCACCCGCTGCTGCTGTCCGCCCGACAGCTCGTTGGGGCGGTGCGCGGCGCGCTCCGCCAGGCCGACCGCGTCAAGCGCCTGCAGCGCCAGCTCCTGCCGCTCGGCCGGTGGCACTTCCGAATACACAAGCGGCATCGCAACGTTGTCCAGCGCGCTCATCCGGGGCAGCAAGTGGAAGCCCTGGAACACGAAGCCGATCTTGTCCCGGCGCAGCGCCGCCAGTTCCTCTGCGTCCAGGGTCGCCACGTCGATGCCGTCACACAGGTAGCTGCCGCTGCTGGGGGTGTCCAGGCAGCCGATGAGGTTCATCAGCGTGGACTTGCCCGAGCCCGATGGCCCCATGATCGCAACGAACTCGCCCTGCGCGATCCGGAGGTCGGCGTTGCGCAGCGCCACTACCTCGGCCTGGGTACCCGGGGAGTACACCTTGCCCAGGCCGTGGGCCTCGATCACCGGCGGCGGGCTCACCGCGGCGCCCGCTCGCCGGTGATGATGACGTCGCCCTCGGCGATGTCACCGGCCACCTCGGTGTTGCTGCCATCGCTGGCACCCACGCGCACCATGACCTGTTCGGGCGCATCGTCCTGCAGGCGGTAAAGCGGCGCGAAGCGGGCGTTGGCCAGCGCCAGCAGCTCGCGATCCCAGCGCGCCCGCTGGTCTTCGCCCAGCCGCGCCCGGAAATCCGCGAAGTCCTGCTGGTAGCGCTGCACCAGGCGCTGGCGCATCTGCGCCTGCATGCCGGCACCGCCGGCGCTGCGGCGCATGCCGCCGCCGAACATTCCCGGCGCACCCGCCGCGGGCGCCGCCTGGCGCGCCTGGGAACGCGCCTGGATCACGCCCAGTGCCGTGTCGAACGCCTCCCGCTGGGACGCATCGAGCTCCAGGTCCGCGGCAATGCGCTGCAGTTCATCGAGCATGCCGCTGCGCGCACCGCCGTTGGCGGCCCGGGCGCCGGCATCCGCGGGCTGGTAGCGCAGCGCGGCGTTGGACACGATGAGCACGTCGTCGCGGCGGCTCACTTCGATTTCGGCGTTGACCGTAAGGCCGGGCAACAGGGTCCCATCGGAGTTGTCCACGGCCACGATCACCGGGTAGGTGATCACATTGCTGGTGTCGGTTGCAGCCAGGCGCACCTGCAGCACCTCGCCGCTGAACTCGCGCCCCGGGAATGCGTCGACCGTGAACGACACCCGCTGGCCTTCCTCGACCTGGCCGATGTCCGCCTCGTCCACCGCCAGCTCGATCTGCATCTTGGACAGGTCCTCGGCGATGGTGAACAGCTCCGGCGCCTGCAGGCTGGCCGCCACCGTCTGGCCGGGCTCGATGGTCCGCGTCAGCACCACCCCGTTGACCGGCGACCGGATCACCGTCCGGTCCAGGTTGACCTGGGTGGTGCGCGTGGACGCGCTTTGCTGGCGGATCTGTGCCTGCGCGGCGGCCACCTGCGCCCGCGCCTGGTCGCGCGCGGCGCGCGCCAGGTCCACGTCGCTGCGCGCCACCAGCTGCTGCCCGGCCAGGCCGGCCTTGCGCTGGTAGTCCGCCTCGGCGTTGGCCAGCGTGGCCTGCGCCTGGGCCAGCGATGCCCGGGCGCTGGCGATCTGCGCATTGCCCTGGTCGATCTGCGCCTGGTAGCTGCTGGGATCGATCCGGGCAATCACCTGCCCCTGCTCCACGGTGTCGTTGAAATCGACCAGCACGTCGGTGACCTGGCCCGAGATCTGGCTGCCAACCACCACGGTGGACGTTGCGCTCAGGCTGCCGGTGGCCGAGATCGCCACCCGGATGTTGCCGCGCTCCACCTGCGTGGTGCGCCACGCGCCGGCGTCGTCGGCTCCGTCGCGCTGCTGCCACATCCACCAGCCGGCGGCCACGGCAAGCAGCACCGCGCCAACGGCCAGCGGCCGGGCGAAGCGGCGGCGCGCCACGCGCGGCCGGGCGGTTCTGCGGGAGGGTTGTTTCATCGAGGGCACCGGATCAGGGACTCGAATGGTCAACGCCCGGCGCGCGCCGGCGTTGACAGCCCCTCAGCGGGAGAAGCGGATCTCGGCCACCGTCCCCTCCCCCGCGGCACTGTCGAGCGTCACCGGCCAGCCGAACCGCTCGCCCAGCCGTCGCACGATCGACAGGCCCATGCCCTTGCCACCGCTGCGGAACTGGTCGGCGCGGTAGAACGGGTCGAACACCCGCTGCAAGGTGCCCGGGGACATTCCGATGCCGGTATCGCGCACCGTCACCCGGTCCTCGCCCACCTCCACCTCGATCAGCCCTTCCTCGGTGAACACGCAGGCGTTGCTGAGCAGGTTGCCCACCATCACCCCCAGCACCCGCGGGGGCGCCGAGATCACCGGATCCGCGTCCCCGGTGATGCGCAGCTCCACCGGCTTGCCTGCCAGCAGCGGCTGGGCCCGCTCGACCTCCTCGCCGATCACCTCCCGGACCCGGAACTCCTCGCCCTGCGGCTGCACGTCGGCATCGCGGGCCAGGATCAGGAAGGCGTCGATCACCGCCTCCATGTCCCGGCCTGCGGCCTGGATGCGCTGCAGCGACCGGCGCGAGCGCTCGGGCGTATCGGGATCGGCCAGCAGCATGTCGCTGGCCACGCGGATCACCGTCAACGGCGTACGCAGCTCGTGGCTGGCATCGCGGGTGAAATCGCGCTCGCGCTGCACCAGCGCGCGCACCCGCGTCGACAGGTCGCGCAGCGCACCGCTGAGCTGGCGCACCTCGCTGCCCACATCGCCAGGACTGCGCTGGGGGTCGAGCGGCTCGGCGTCCGGGTCCTCCACGTTCCAGCCCTGCACCTTGCCCGCCAGCCAGGTCACCGGCATCACCAGCCGGCGCGTGGCCCGGTAGGTGAGCCAGCTGAGCAGCAGCAGTCCCAGCATCCCGCCGGTGGCGAACATCGCCGCGGCCGTCCACACCACCTGCTTGGCGTACGAGAACGTCATGTCCACGTACACCGAGCCCTGGGGGCGGGTTTCGACCCGCACGTGGCGGTCGAAGCGGTCCACCGCGTGGGAGCCGGGCGGACGGCGCAACTCCGGGGGCACCGAATCGATCGCCGCGCCCGCCGGCACGTAGTGGATCCGCACCTCGCCAGTCTGCGCCGGCACGTGATCGGGGTTGAGTTCCAGGCTCGCCCACACTCCCTCGGTATGCGCCCGCAGCCGCGCATCGATCAACGCCTGCAGCATCACCGCCGAGCCGATGGAAACGGCGATCGCCAGCACAAGGCTGGCAACCACCGCCTGCACGATGAACCGCCGGCGCAGCCTGCTGGGCAGGGCATGGGGCATTCGCTGACGCCTCGCCGGCTCAGGCCGGCGACTGCTCGATGTCCGCGATCCGGTAGCCTGCGCTCTGGACCGTATGCAACAACGGCCGGTCGAACGGCTTGTCGATGGTCTTGCGCAGGTTGTACAGGTGGCTGCGCAGCGTGTCCGAATCCGGCAGGCTGTTGCCCCAGATCTCGCGCTCGATCTCCTGCCGGCTCACCACCCGCGGCGACTCGCGCATGAGGATGGTCAGCAGCTTGAGCCCGATCGGGGAAAGCTGCAGTTCCTGCCCCGCGCGCGTGGCCCGCAGGCTGGCGGGATCGAGCACCAGGTCCGCCACCTTCAGCACCTCCGATCCCACCTGCCGGCGCTCGCGGCGGATCAGCGCGCGCAGTCGCGCCTCCAGCTCCTGGATCGCGAACGGCTTGGTCAGGTAATCATCCGCGCCCGACTCCAGCCCGGTGAGCTTTTCGTCCAGGGTGTCCCGGGCCGTGAGCATCAGCACCGGCGTCGACTTGCGGGCCTCTTCGCGCAGCCGGCGGCACACCTCGATCCCATCCAGGCGCGGCAGCATCAGGTCCAGCACGATCACGTCGTAGGTGTTCTCCGAGGCCAGCCGGTAACCATCCAGCCCGTCGGCCGCATAATCCACCTCGAAACCCCGGCCTTCCAGGTACTCACCCACCATTTCCGAAATATTGCGGTTGTCTTCAACGATCAGGATCAATCCGCCCGGTTCCTGGGTTCCGCGCATAAAGCGACTCCAATGGTTGCTATGGGAATGGGGGAGCCAGCGGCTCCTTCAGCTTTGTGAAACATGCCGGTCCCCGGGTGCACACGCCGTGAAGATGCGCGCTCCCTGTGATCTCCGTGCGCGCCCGCCGCGGCCAGCGGGCCCTGCCATCCCCGGGCGGACGCTCAGAACCGGATCTTTCCGGTCAGGATGTCCTTGAACATCACCCAATCGCCCATCAGCGAGTACACCGGATGCCGGAACGTGGCCGGCCGGTTCTTCTCGAAGAAAAAGTGCCCCACCCAGGCAAACCCGTAGCCGCAAACCAGTGCGGCCAGGAGCCACCAGGGATTGCGATCGACGATGGCCAGCGCCACCAGCACCAGGACTCCGCAGCTGCCGGCGAAGTGCAGCCGCCGCGACGTGCGGTTGGCATGCTCGCCGAGATAGAACGGATAGAACTCGCGGAAGCTGGAAAAACGGCGCATCACCCCCCTCCTTCCTGCTCCTTCACGCGCCGCCAGTATGCCTCAAGCGCGTCCAGTGGAAGCTCGGGCAGCGCCGTTCCCTCCGCGCCGGCCAGCGCCTCCATTGCCCGGAACCGGCGCTCGAACTTCAGGTTGGCCCGCCGCAGGGCGGAGCCGACGTCAACCTGCGCGTGGCGCGCAAGGTTCGCCGCGACGAACAGGAGGTCGCCGATCTCCTCTTCCAGGCGCGCGCGGGCGGCTGCATCGCCGGGATCGTCGGCCACCGCCTCCAGCTCGGCCTGCACCTCCCCGATCTCCTCTTGCAGCTTCTCGATCACCGGCGCCGGCCCGGGCCAGTCAAAGCCGCTGCGCGCCGCGCGCTGCTGCAGCTTCACCGCCCGCATCCATTCCGGCATCCCGCGCGAAATCCCGGCCAGCGCGGAGGCGTCGGTTTCGCCGCGGGCCTCGCGCTCGCGCCGCTTGTGCTCCTCCCACTGTCGGGTCTGCGCTGCCGCATCCGCGACTTCAGCCCCGCCGAACACGTGCGGGTGCCGCCCGACCATCTTGTCGCTGATGGCCTCCACCACGTCCGCGAATGCGAAATGGCCGGCCTCCTGCGCCATCCGGGAATGGAACACCACCTGCAGCAGCAGGTCGCCGAGCTCCTCGCGCAGATCGTCCATGTCGCCACGGTCGATCGCATCGGCCACCTCATAGGCCTCCTCGACCGTGTAGGGCGCAATGCTGGCGAAATCCTGTTCCAGATCCCACGGGCAGCCGTGATCGGGGTCGCGCAGGCGGGCCATGATGTCGATCAGCCTGCGGATGTCGCCGTGGCCGGCACTGCTCATGGAAGCTCCTTATCGCGCCCCGCCGGGGTCGAGCCAGTCGCCCCAGGGCAGCGACGGATCGCCCAGGGCGATGAAGTCGCCGTTGAGGAGGGTCTGGCGCTGGTTGTAGCGGAACGGCCGGCCCCGGGGATCCACCAGGATCCCCCCGGCCCCCTCCAGGATCGCCTGGCCCGCCGCCGTGTCCCACTCGCTGGTCGGTCCGAACCGCGGATACACATCCAGCCGCCCTTCCGCCAGCCAGCAGAATTTCAGCGAAGACCCGAGGGCCACCGGATCGACCGGGCCCAGGCGCCCGATCAGGGCCTGGGTCCGCGCGTCACGGTGCGAGCGGCTCGCGGCCACCCGGAGCGGGGCGCCGGGGTCACCGCGCCCGGCACGCAGCGCGCGCTCGCTGCCTCCCTCGCGCATCCACGCCCCGTGCCCCGGGCCGCCGAACCAGAGGGTGGCGGTGACCGGCTGCTGGATCACCCCGAAGGTCGCCACCCCGTCCTCGATCAGGGCGATGTTGACGCTGAATTCGCCATTGCGCTTGATGAACTCGCGGGTGCCATCGAGCGGGTCCACCAACCAAAGCCGCGTCCAACGCAGGCGTTCCGCGGCTTCGACGTCGTCCGCGCACTCCTCCGACAGCACGGGCACATCCGGCGTCAGCGCCCGCAACCCGTCGACGATGACATGGTGGGCAGCCATGTCCGCGGACGTGACCGGCGACGCATCCTCCTTGCGCTCGACCTCGAACGCCCCCGCGTACACCTCCAGGATGGCTGCCGCGGCCTGGCGCGCGACATCAATCACGCCTTCCCGGACGACATCACTGACCGGCATGGTGGCGCAGGTATTCGCGGACGATGAACAGCGCGGCGATCGAGCGGCCTTCGGAGAAGTCCTCGCGCAGGATCAGTTCGTGGAGCGCATCCAGCTTCCAGGGCACGACCTCAAGCTCCTCGGGCTCGTCGCCCGGGAGCCGTTCGGGATACAAGTCGCGTGCCAGCACCAGGTGCGTCCGATGGCTCATGTAGGTGGGTGCCAGGGTGAGCTGGCGCAGCACCTGGACGTCGCGCGCGCCGTACCCGGCCTCTTCCTTGAGTTCGCGATCGGCCGCCTGCTCGGGCGTCTCGCCCGCGTCGATCCGGCCCTTGACCAGGCCCAGCTCGTAGCGGTGCAGGCCGGCAGCGTATTCGCGCACCAGCAGCACCGTATCGTCATCAAGCATGGGCACCACCGCCACCGCGCCGTGGCCGCGGCCGTGGACACGCTCATAAAGGCGGCGCTCCCCGTTGCTGAACTCCAGGTCCAGCTTTTCCATGCGGTACGGGCCCGCCTCGTACTCGCTGACGGAGTGGACGATCGGGAGGCGGCGGCTCATCGGCTTGGGCCGGCCCCCGCCAGCGCCGGAGCGCGGGCGATAATGGTGGAATGGACAAGACGAATCACGATCAGGCCATTCTAGCCGAGGCCGAACGCTGGCGATCGCGCGATCTGGACGTGCTCTGGCACCCCTGTACCCAGATGCGCGAGCACCCCGACACCCTGCCGCTGCTGCCGGTGGCCAGCGGCGACGGCGCCTGGCTGGTGGGCCCGGACGGCCGCCGCACCCTGGACGCGGTCTCCAGCTGGTGGGTCAACATCTTCGGCCACGCCGAGCCCCGCATCGCCGATGCCATCGGCCGCCAGGCGCGCACCCTGGAGCACGTGATCCTGGCCGGCTGCTCGCACCTGCCGGCGGTGGAACTGGCCGAGCGCCTGCTCGCCATTGCCCCGCGCCAGCCCGGCCGCGACCCGCTGGCCAAGGTGTTCTACGCCGACAACGGCTCGGCGGGCGTGGAGGTGGCGCTGAAGATGGCGTTCCAGTGGTTCCGCAACCGCGGCGACGAGCCGCGGCGGACCAAGTTCGTGGCGCTGGAGAACGGCTACCACGGCGAGACCATCGGCGCACTGTCGGTGGGCGACATCCCGCTGTACCGGCGCGTGTACGCGCCGCTGCTGGTGGAGGCGCTGTTCGCGCCCACGCCAGATGCCTACACGGCCGCGCCCGGCCAGGATGCCGAGGCCCGCGCCGAGGAAGCTGCCGACGCGCTTGCGCGGCTGTTCGACGAGCATCCCGGCGAGATCTGCGCGCTGGTGCTGGAGCCGCTGGTGCAGTGCGCCGGCGGCATGCGCATGTATCACCCGGTCTATCTCAAGCGCGCGCGTGAACTGTGCGACGTCCACGGCGCGTTTTTGATCGCCGACGAGATCGCGGTGGGCTTCGGCCGCACCGGCACCATGTTCGCTTGCGAGCAGGCCGGCATCCAGCCGGACCTGATGTGCCTGTCCAAGGGCCTGACCGGCGGGTTCCTGCCGCTGGCGGCGGTGCTGGCGACGCAGTCGATCTATGACGGATTCCTGGACGAGTCGCGTGAACGGGCGTTCCTGCACTCGCACAGCTACACCGGCAACCCGCTGGCGTGCGCCGCCGCGCTGGCGACGCTGGACATCTTCGAATCCGACGACGTGCTGGCCCGCAACCGCGACCGGGCCCGGCAGATGGCAGCGCTCGTGGCCCCGTTTGCCGACCATCCCCACGTGGCGGACGTGCGCCAGACCGGCATGGTCGTGGCCATCGAACTGGCCCGGGATGGCAACCGCGATACGCCGTTCGATCCGGCCCGGCGCATCGGCCTGCGCGCCTACCGCGCGGCGGTGGAGCGCGGCGTGCTGCTGCGCCCCCTGGGCGACGTGCTGTACTGGATGCCGCCCTACTGCATCACGCCGGCGGAGCTCCAGCTGCTGGCCGAAGTCACCCGGGCGGCCATCGACGAGGCCACGGCATGAAGATGCGCCCCGCCCGACTGCACGGGAGGCAGCCATGCGGATGAACCGGGTGTTCGTGGCACAGCCGCTCGCGCCAAGCGCGGGCGTGGAGCTGCCCGAGGATGCGGCCCAGCACCTGCTGCGGGTGCTGCGCCTGCGCGAGGGCGACGAGTGCGTGCTGTTCAACGGCGACGGGCACGACTACCCCGCGCGCATCACCGCTGCGGGCAAGCGGGGTGGCGAAGTCGAGATCCTGGCCCGCGAGCCGGTGGACAACGAATCGCCGCTCCACATCACCCTGGTGCAGGGGATCGCGCGCGGCGAGAAGATGGATTTGATCCTGCAGAAGGCAACCGAGCTGGGGGTGGCCAAGTTTGTTCCGGTCAGCAGCCAGCGCAGCGAGGTGAAGCTGGACGCGGCGCGCGCAGAAAAGCGCCTGATGCACTGGCGCAGCGTGGTGGTCTCGGCCTGCGGCCAGTGCGGGCGCGCCCGGGTGCCGGAAGTACTGCCGCCGCAGCCTCTGGGGACCGCGCTCGAGGCGCTGGTGCTCGACGGGACGCGCCTGCTGCTTGATCCCTTCGCCCAGGCAACCGTAGCGACCCTGGAAGACAGCGGCGCGACCGGTTTCACCCTGGCCGTCGGCCCGGAAGGCGGCTGGTCACCAGCTGATCGCGCCGCGCTCCACGCAGCGGGATTCATCGGCATCCGGCTGGGACCCCGGGTGCTGCGCACGGAAACCGCGGGCCTCGCCGCGGTGGCCGCCCTGCAGGCGCGCTTCGGCGACCTGGCGAGCTGATCGGGGAGCCCGGCGCCGCCTCAGGCGGCGCTGGCCAGCGCATCCCCGATCGCGCCGGCCACGGCGTCCAGGTCCGGGATCAGCGCCTGGTCCTCGTTGAGGGTCACCCCGGCCAGCGCCACCGTGGGACGGTGCATATCCTGGTCGGCCGCCAGCGCCGAACGCGAGACCGTGACCAGGCGCGGGAATCCCTGCGTCAGCAGGGCGAAGTAAGGAAGCCGGGGATTGCCGTTGAGCGCCTTGAGTACCGCCACCTTGCTGCCCAGGTCGCCGGCTTCATGCAGCGCGGTCCCGGTCAACCGGGCCCAGGCCACCAGCGGGAGCTGCCAGCCACGCCAGCGGATGCTGCCCAGGATCCAGTCCGGCGCATTTTCGATCGGGTCCGGATCCGCGTAGGAAAGCACCTCCGACACGGTGGCGTTGGGCAGCAGCAAGCGTCCGCCTTCGATCTGGATCAGCACGCCGCGGATCTCGCGGGAGGCATCGTCGGGAATATTCTCGCTCACAGATCCTGTTCCTCGAGGTCGGCGCCCGCCGGACGCCCCGGGATGGGCCAGCGCTCCATCAAGCGTGCCGCAATTGCCGCCGGCGCCGCGGTGCTGCCCCCCAGTTCGCCCAGCAGGTTGCCCGCGGCGGGGTCGAAGCTGTCTTCGGCCGCCTGGCCCATCACCAGCGTCCCCTGGAGCGCGAGCGCCATGGCCTCTTCGACCACCGCGGTGTCGCTGCCGCTGAGCAGCAGGATGGCGCTGTCGTCGACCGGCAGGCCTTCCGGCAGCAGCCCGCCCGGAGCTGCCGTCGCGGTGAACCGCAACTCGCCCTTGTCCCGCACCGGCGTGACCCCGGGGGAAAGGAAATACACCTTGCCTGCCTCGATCAAGCCGCCGTCCTCCGCCAGCGCCACGGGCAGCACGGTGGCCCGGTCCATCTGCCGGACAAGGCGGTCGTAGCGGCCGCCGTCCAGGCGCATGCGCACCAGCACCGGGCGCGGGAACCCTTCCGACAGCGACGCCAGCAACTGCCGGATGGCGTCCGGGCCGCCCAGGCCCGCCTCCACCAGGACCGCGCCGCGCTCGGGGCCGTTCCCATAGCTGTCGACGTCAGCCAGGCTCAAGCCGGCGATGCGCTCTTCCAGGGTTTCAAGGTCGGGCGGCGCGGCTGGATCGCCGTCGGTCGCGATGATGGGTCCGTCATCCTCGGCCAGGCTCAACCCGTCCAGATTGAACGTCCGGGCAGGCGGCGCCGATGCTTCGAGCGGCCCCTCCTCCGCCAGCGAGAACCCATCCCCGGTGGGAACCGGGGCGGTGCCCTGCCGCTCCCCGGCTTCGGGACCGGGTGTGCCTGCATCATTGCCCTGCGACATCCTGGCGAACCACGCTTCCAGCCCTTCTTCGGCCGGCTCGGCCACGGGCTCCGGCAGGGGTCCCGGGGTCAGTTCGAGCGCGTCTTCCGGCTCGGTGCCTGGCGGCAGGACATCGTCATGATTGTGCAGCTTGGCGCGCAGGTGCCGCGCCCAGCGCGCGGCATCCCAGCCGGCGCGCTGGGCGGCGAGTTCGGCCTCGTCATAGATCACGGTGACGTCCGGCGACAGCAGCAGCGCGGACCAGGCGTCCAGCGCATCCTCGATCTCCGGTTCCAGCGCCACCAGCACCGCCTGCGGTGCGGCCGCGGTCACGTCGCCAATCGTTGCTGCCAGCGGATCGGCCGTCGCCACAAGCTCGCCCCCGGCATCGCCAAGTGCCTGCCGCAGGCGCTCGCGCGCCTCGCCCTCGCGCGCCAGCAGGGCTACCCGGGGCGCCGGCTCACTCATCGGGCTGCTCCTTGCCCAGCAGGTCGTAGACGTTGTCGATCAACTCGGTCTCCTGGTAGGGCTTGCCAAGGTAGCGCTCCACCCCGATCTGGAAGGCGCGCTGGCGGTGCTTCTCGCCGGTCCTGGAAGTGATCATCACGATGGGCACGTCCCGCAGCCGGGCATCGGCCTTCATGTGGGTGGCCAGCTCGTAGCCATCCATGCGCGGCATCTCGATGTCCAGGAGCATGAGGTCAGGCACGCGCTCGTCCATGCGCTCGATGGCATCGATGCCGTCGCGCGCGGTCACCACCTCGAAGTTGTGGCGCTCCAGCACGCGCCCGGTGACCTTGCGCATGGTGACCGAATCGTCGACCACCATCACCAGCGGCACCTGGCGCGGCTCGTCGGGCTGCGCGGGCGCCGCGTCCTGCGGCAGCGCCGCCTGGCGACGCACCAGGGGCGCCACGTCCAGGATCACCCGCACGCTGCCGTCGCCCATGATGGTGGCACCGAAGATGCCGGGGATGGACGCCACCTGCGGACCGACCGGCTTCACCACGATCTCGCGATTGCCCAGGATCTGGTCCACCGCCACCGCGGCGCGCAGGTCGCCCGCGCCCACCAGCAGGAGCGGCATCTGCAGGTGCCCTTCCGCGCGCGCAGGCGCCTGGCCAACCAGCAGGCCCAGGTCGTGCAGGGCGTATTCCTCCCCGCCGTATGCGTACACCGCGCCCGGCTTGCCCATGGCCTCGCGCTCGATCCGGCCCACGCCGCGGACCGACGCAATCGGTACCGCGAAGCTGGTATCGCCGATCTGCACGAAGACCGCCTGGGTCACGGCCAGCGTCTGCGGCAGGCGCAGCGTGAAGGTGGTGCCCTGGCCCTTGCGGGTGGCGATCTCCAGCGTGCCGCCAAGCTGGCGCACCTCGCTGGCCACCACGTCCATGCCCACGCCGCGGCCGGCCAGGCGGCTGACCTCGTCCGTGGTGGTGAATCCGGACTCGAAGATCAGCGCATCCAGCGCGCCGTCGGAGAGCACCGCGCCCGGCTTGACCAGGCCGCGCTCCTCGGCGCGGCGGCGGATCCCGCCGCGGTCCAGTCCGCGGCCATCGTCGGCCACCTGCAACACCACTTCCGAGCCTTCCCGGCGGACCGTGATCCTGACCTCGCCGTCCTCGGGCTTCTTCGCCTTGCGGCGCGCCCCGGGATCCTCCAGACCATGCACCACCGCATTGCGCAGCATGTGCTCGAGCGGCGCGGTCATGCGCTCCAGGACGTTGCGGTCCAGTTCCCCCTGGGCGCCATCCAGGCGCAGCTGGACCTGCTTGCCGGTTTCCGCGGCGGCCTGGCGCACCACCCGCCGCAGGCGCGGCAGCAGGGCATCGAAGGGCACCATGCGGGTGCGCATCAGCCCTTCCTGCAGCTCCGAGCTGACCCGGGACTGCTGCGTCAGCAGCGTTTCGTACTGGCGGGTCAGGTCGTCCAGGGTGCCCTGCAGGCTGTTCATGTCGGCCGCTGATTCGGCGAGCGCGCGCGAAAGCTGCTGCAGGGTGGAGAAGCGGTCGAGCTCGAGCGGATCAAACGCGGCGTCCGGGGTGTCCGATTCGCGCTGGTAGCGGGCGATGATCTGCGCTTCGGTCTCGATGTCCAGGCGCCGCAGCTGGTCGCGCAGGCGCGTATTGGTCTGCTCCATCTCGCCCATGGCGCTGCGGAACGCGCCCAGCTGCTGCTCCAGGCGGGCACGGTAGATCGCGACCTCGCCGGCGTAGTTGACCAGGCGGTCGAGCAGGTCGGCACGGATGCGCACCTGCTCCTGGGGGGCGCGCACGGAGATGTCGTCCTCGCCGCTGTCCGCGTCCCCGATCGGGGCCGACAGCGGGTCGAGGATCCGGGTTGGCGCAGCGACCGGCTCCGGGGCCGCCTGCTCGGGCGAGGCGTCCCGCGAGACGCGCGCCTCGAATTCGGCGATGAGTTCCTCGGACGGCGCAATCGCGCGCTGCCGGCCGATGCGGGTGACCATGGCATGCAGCCGATCGAAGCCGCGCTGCAGCAGTTCCACGCCCTCGCGATCGAGTTCGCTGCGGCTGCCCGCCACTGCTTCCAGGAGCGACTCCATGGCATGGCCCAGCTCGCCGATGGCCATCAGGCCGGCCATGCGTGCGCCGCCCTTGATGGTGTGCAGGTCACGCTGCAGGCCCACCACGTTCTCGCGATCGCCGGGATCTTCAGCCAGGCGCGCCAGCAGGCCGTCCGAATGATCGAGCAGGTCCCCGGCCTCCTCGACGAAGATCTCGATGAGTTCGGAGTCCAAGCCGGTCAGGTCCAGCGGCTCGTTCGGATCGCCACCGGCGGCAGCGGCCTCCGCTTCGAGGCGCTCGGCCTCGAGACGCTCGGCTTCGAGACGCTCGGCTTCGAGACGCTCGGCTTCGAGACGTTCGGCCTCGAGACGTTCGGCCTCGAGACGTTCGGCTTCGAGACGTTCGGCTTCGAGACGTTCGGCTTCGAGACGCTCGGCCTCGAGGCGTTCGGCGTCGAGACGCTCGGCCTCGAGACGCTCGGCTTCGAGACGTTCGGCTTCGAGACGTTCGGCTTCGAGGCGTTCGGCTTCGAGGCGTTCGGCTTCGAGGCGTTCGGCTTCGAGGCGTTCGGCTTCGAGACGTTCGGCTTCGAGGCGTTCGGCTTCGAGGCGTTCGGCTTCGAGGCGTTCGGCTTCGAGGCGTTCGGCTTCGAGGCGTTCGGCGTCGAGACGCTCGGCCTCGAGACGCTCGGCTTCGCGGCGCTCGGCTTCGCGGCGCTCGGCTTCGAGACGTTCGGCTTCGAGACGTTCGGCTTCGAGACGTTCGGTCTCGAGACGCTCGGCTTCGAGGCGTTCGCTCTCGGCGCGCTCGGCTTCCATGCGCGCCGCCTCTGCGCGTTCCGCCTCCAGCCGTTCGGCTTCGAAGCGTTCGAACTCGATGCGCTCGGCCTCCAGACATTCCGCGTCGACCTGGAAAGCCTCGTCCGGGTCGTCCGGGCCCATCGGGACATGGAACGACGCGGGCGGCGGCTCGGGCAGACCGTCGCGCAGCCCGGCCCATCGCGCCGCCAGCGCGCTGCATTCGGGAACGCCGGACGGATCTGATTTGAGCCCCCGCATCGCCTCGCGGACCAGGGCCGCAAGCTCGCCCATCGCGATGACCGCCTCGGGCTCGGCGTCACCGCCGAACACCAGCAGGCGCCGCACCCAGGACTCGGCCGGCGCCAGCACGCCCGTCACCAGCGGGACCTCCGCCATGGCGAAGGCACCGTTCATGGTGTGCACGGCGCGCAGCAATGCGTCGTCGGCCGGCGTGGGCGCCTGGGTGGCGCTGGCCAGCCAGCGGTCAATCGCCACCAGGTGTCCGGCAACCTCGGCGTCGAGGATCTCCAGCAGCAGCTCGTCAACGCGCGCCGGGACCATCTCCCGCCCGGGATCCGCCCCTGCCCCCGCTGACGACCCGGTCGGTTCGCCCGCGGAGGCGGGGATGGCGGGCGCGGCGGTGCCTTCGCCCGGTTCGGCGAGCGTATTCGCGCTTGCGCCTTCGTCCGCCGCCGCTTCCGCCGGCACGGAAGCCGGCGCCCCGGCGGCGTCGACGCCTTCGGCCCCTTCCAGTCCAGCGGCGCCCAGGGCGGAGCCGCTGGCATCGCTGGTGGCGACTGCACGGACATCTCCGGATCCAGGGTGCGAGGGCGCCTGCTCCTGTTCGCCTGGCATGGCGCGCAGCGCAGAGCGCGGCTCGAGTTCCTCGCCGGCGGCGATCTTTTCCGCATCTTCCTCGAGCACCGCCAGATCAAGCGCGATGTTGCGCTCGCCCTTCAGGGCCGCCAGCAGGACCGGCAGCGCGTGGAATGCATGGTCCACCACGGCCAGCACGGACGCGCTCGCGGGCCGCGAACCGTCCAGCACCCGGTTGAGGAGGCTTTCGACCTTCCAGCTGAACTCGCCCAGCGTGCGTGCGCCCACCAGGCGGCCGCTGCCCTTGAGGGTGTGGAAGACGCGCCGGATTGGACGCAGCCGCTCCATGTCCTCGGGCTTCTCCCGCCAGGGCGGCAGCAGCGCATCCAGATTGTCGATTTCCTCCGCGAACTCCTCCAGGAAGACTTCGCGGATCTCGTCGTCGATGTCTTCGCCGGTCGCCTCGAAGCCGTCCGTCGCGGCGCCGACCGGTGCCGGCGCGGAGCGTGGCTCGCCGGCAGCTGCAGGCTCGGCCGCCGCCGGTGTGGCGGCGGGCTCCACGTGGTCCGCAGCGGCCTGCGGTGCCGGCTCGCCGCGTCCCGCCAGGGCGGCGATGGTTTCCTGCGTGTCGCCGGTGGCAGGCGCCACGAAGGTGTTTTCGCCTTCCGCAGCGCTTTCCGCGGCGATGGCGTCCTGAGCGGGGGGCAAAGGCCAATACCCGAGCGCTTCCAGGCCCTGCCGGGCGATGTCCAGGATGGGCTGGCGATTGCCGCGGTGTTCGCGCAGGGCCTCGAGGTAATACTCCAGGCTGGCGAGCGTGTCGGCGAGGGTATCGAGCTGGCGGCCATTGGGCACCCGCCGGCGGCCCAGCAACTCGTTCTCGGTGAAACGCCGCACGCCGGTGAGGAAGTCGGCCGGCTGCTGGAGTTCGAGCATGCGCAGCGCGCCGGAAACCTCGCCCAGCAGGCGCGGCACTTCCACCAGTTCGCCGTGGTCCCAGCTGGTCTCGACGAACGCCACGAACGCCTGGCGCGCGTCGGCAAAGTTCGCGATCGCCTCGCGCGCGATAACCTCCGTGGCCTTGCGCGATTCGCTGGCCAGCGGGTCCTGCTCGTCGCCGGCGTCGCCGGTGCCAAGCTGGGCCACCTGCTCGTCCAGCGAGGCATCGACATAGAGCAGCGAGCCGGCGATATCGAGCAACGCGTCCTCGGTGGCGGCGCGGTCACCGCGGACGATGCCTTCCACCGCATCGCGCTGCTCCAGCACCACCGTGCGGGCCACGCCCAGCCCGAGCATGCCCAGGGTGTCGGCCACGCGCGCGAGCACCTCCACCTGCGGCTCAAGGCCGGCGGCGGCGCCCTCGCCTGTACGCAGGTGCAGGTCCAGCGCATCCTTTACCCGCAGCAGGTCTTCCTTCAGCGCACCGGCGACGGTATCGAGCAGCGCCCGGTTGCGCCCGCTCAGGCTGCCCTTGGCATGGCTGAGCTCGGCCTCGCTGGGCACCGCCTGTTCGAGATCGAAGGTTTCGCGCAGTTCCTGCAGCGCCGGATGGTCCGCGCGGGTGCCGGCGACGTGGAACAGGACCTGGCGCGTCGCCTCCAGGGCGACGTCGGCGCTGGCGAAGGCGTCTTCCCCGCCGATGTGGCGTCGGGCCTCCCGCGCCACGCTGGCAAATGCCTGCCGCAGGCCCGGGCTGGGCGCGATTGCGCCCGCCGCCAGGGCCTGCATGGTGCGCTGCGCGACCCACAGCATGCGGCGCAGGGTTTCCCCGCCGGCGTGCGGCAGCAGCGCGCCGAGCGCGTCCGCCAATCCTTCGGGGTTAGCGGGCGCGCCGCCCTCCGGCCACTGGGCCATCTGGCCCGCCAGTGTCTGCAGGCGCTCGTCGACGCCCGTGGCTGCGTCGCCCTGGTCCACCTGCGCGACGGCGTCGGGCACCGGCTTGCGCAGGTCGGGCGCGAACAACACGCTTTCGCTCAGCCCGGTGGCACCGCGCGCCGCGCGCAGCTCGTTGAGCAGCGGCAGCAGCACGATCGGGATGTCCTTGTGTCCGCCTTGCAGCCGCTCAAGGTAGTCGGGCAGCAGCACCGCGCCGCGCATCAGGCTGGCGCAGGCCGCTTCGCGTTCGGCCACCTGGCCTTCCTGCAGCGCCTTGGCCAGGCGCTCCATTTCCTCTGCCACCATCGCCGGCGCGTACAGCTCCACCATCCGCAGGGTGCCCTGCACCTGGTGCAGGTATCCGGCGCAGAAGCGCATCCGGCTGGTGTCGGACGGCGTCTCCACGAAGGCCTCGATCTCCAGCCGCGCCTGGGCCAGCGTTTCGTCGAGCTCGGGCTTCACCCAGCCCAGCGCGGTGTAGTCGATCGCGTCGCGCAGCGCCGTCGTCATCGTGCGTTCCCCGATGGGAGCGCCCTGCCCCTGCTGGTTGTGCGGCTGTAGCGGATCATGCCTGTCCCTGTGCGCCTGCTCAGGCCGGCAGCTTGAAGTCGGCGACCGAGCGGCGCAGGTCGGCGGCAAGCTGGGCCAGGTTCCCGATCGACTCGGCGGTCTGGTTGGCGCCCTGCGACGTCTGCGCGGTGATCGACTGGATCGTGCCCATGGTCTCGGTGATGTTGGACGCGGCCGCGGACTGCTGCTGGGCGGCGGTGGAGATGCCCTGGATGAGGTCGGCAAGGCTGGTCGAGACGCTTTCGATCTCGCCCAGCGCGGTGCCGGCATCCTCGGCCAGGCGCGCGCCGGCCACCACTTCGGAGGTGGTCTGCTCCATCGAGCTGACCGCCTCGTTGGTATCGGTCTGGATGGTCTCCACCAGGGTCTCGATGCGCTTGGTGGCGTTGGAGGCGCGTTCTGCAAGGCGCTGCACTTCGTCCGCCACCACCGCGAAGCCGCGGCCGGCTTCGCCCGCGGAGGCGGCCTGGATGGCCGCGTTCAGCGCCAGGATGTTGGTCTGTTCGGAAATGTCGTTGATCAGCTCAACGATCGAGCCGATCTCCTGCGAGCTCTCGCCCAGGCGCTTGATGCGCTTGGAGGTTTCCTGGATCTGGTCGCGGATGGAGTCCATGCCGGCGATGGTCTCGCGCACCACGCCCGCGCCCTTGGTCGCGATCTGCACCGAGCGCTGGGCAACGTCGGCCGACTCGGCGGAGTTCTTGGACACCTGGTCGATGCTGGCCGCGATCTCGGTGATGCGGTTGGAGGCCGAGGTGATCTCGCGCGCCTGGTGTTCGGCGGCCTCGGCCAGGTGCATGGCGGTGGCCTGGGTTTCCTGGGCGCTGGAAGAGACCTGCACCGAAGTGTCGTTGATGGTCTGCACCAGGTTGCGCAGCTGCTCGATGGCGAAGTTGATCGAGTCGGCGATGGCGCCGGTCATGTCCTCGGTCACCGTCGCCTTCACCGTCAGGTCGCCTTCGGCAAGCGAGCCCATTTCATCCAGCAGGCGCATGATCGCCTCCTGGTTGCGGTTGTTGAGCTCCATGGTGGTTTCGTAGCGCTCGCGCTGGGCGCGGCTGAGGCTGAACACCAGGCCGACGATCGCCGCCAGCGCCAGCGCGCCGAACAGGATGCTGATCCACACGTTGCCCAGGATGCTGGTGTCGGCCAGCGAGCCGAACGCGGTGAAGGCCTGGAACAGGCTCTCGCTGTCGGACAGCAGCTGGTCGGATCCGGCGGTGATCGCGGCTGCCGCGGCCTGGGCGCCCTGCAGGCTCTCGGCCGCGGCCATGACCTCGTCGAGCGCCGGACGGATCTCGGCCCAGAGCGCGTCCACCTGGTCCAGCGCAGCCAGTGCGCTGGCGTTGGAGAGCGCCTGCAGGTTGAGGTTCTCGTCCCCCTCGCGAAGGCCCACGCGCACCTGTTCAAACAGGCTCACGCGCCGCTCGAGGATGTCGTCGGCGCCCACCGCGCCCTCGCCACCGGCCTGGATCTGGGTGACGAAGCGCACCATGTCACCGGTCAGCACCACTTCGCGCAGGGCCATGTAGACCTGCGAGGACGGCGAGCCGGTGTTGGACATCGCCCGTACCAGCTCGTCCAGCTGCGCCTGCAGGCCCGGCACGGCCTGGGTGAAGCGGGTCGCGCTTCCCGCCAGGCCGAGCACCGTCTCCTGGCTGTTGATCACCTGCTGGGCGCTCTGTTCGATCGGGGCCCAGGTGTCGGCCACGGTCTGGATCGGACCGGAGACCCCCGTGGTGTCGCCGAAGTTCGCCTGCAGGTTGGCGATGTCTGTGTCGATCTGGGTCTTGGTGCTGCGGAACGCCTGGTAGGCGGCGCTGTCACCGGCGACCGCTTCGCGTCCCTGGATCGCCAGCCGCTGCGAGTTCACCTGCAGGTTGGACGCCGCCGCGCTGGCGCTGCCCAGCTGGGACGCCTTCCAGATCGCATAGCCCGTGTTGGCGCCGAAGACCAGCAGCGCCACCGCCAGCATGACCAGCCAGAAGTTGGTGCCCAGGTTGCGGCCCTTGCCGGCCACGGTGTCCATTACTGTGCTCATGGTGCTGCCCCTGTTGCTGTGCGATGCGGCCTACGCCGCGGCCTGTCTGAATTCGGGCGTGCGCGACAGCCGGTCAAGGCTGAAGATCCCCCACGCCATGTCGCCGACCCGGTAGGCACGCTCGATGAAGTGCGCATAGCGCCCTTCGGCGAGCCGCTCCGGCTCGGCCTGCTGTTCTTCCTGGAAGCTGCGCTGGCCGAACATCTCATCGATGGTGACCGCCACGTTGCCGCCGGGCTGGCGCACGATCAGCACCCGTTGCCCTTCGTGCAGCACGGTGCGCTCACCTTCGAGGAACTGCTTGAGGTCCACCACCGGCAGCAGGTCGCCGCGGATGTTGGCCACGCCCAGCATCCAGGGCTGTGCGCCCGGCACCGGGGTGACGGCCGGCAGCGGCAGCACCTCGAGCACTTCGTCGAATCCCGCCGCCAGCCGCCGGCTGCCAATCCGGAACCCCACCCCGCGCCACAGCCCCGGCGCGTCGAGCTGCTCGGGCAGCCCGGCCTCGTGGGCAAGCGAGCGCTGCTCGTAATCGAGCAGGACCGCGAACGGATCGACGCCGCCTGCCGGGACGCGCTGCTGGTTCATGTGGTGGTGCCGAGCAGCCCGTCGATGGTGCCGATCAGGTCGGCTTCGCTCGGCGGCTTGACCAGGTAGCCGCGCGCCCCCTGGCGCATGCCCCAGGCCCGGTCCGTCTCCATCCCCTTGGTGCTCACGATCACCACCGGGATATGGCCGGTGTCCGGATCGCGCGACAGCGCGCGCGTGGCCTGGAAGCCGTTCATGCCCGGCAGCACCACGTCCATGATCACCAGGTCCGGGATCTCCCGCTTGCAGACGCTGATGCCGTCCTCGGCGTTCTGCGACGCCAGCACCTCGTGGCCGTTGCGCTCGAGCAGCTGGGTCAGTACCGCCGTGTCGGTCGGCGAGTCTTCGATCAACAGGATTCGTGCCATGGATGTGCCTGCCCCCCGGTCAGGCGGTGACGTGCTTGCGGATGGCGTCGAGGAGTTCCTCGCGCGTGAACGGTTTGGTGACGTATTGCTCCGAGCCGACGATGCGCCCGCGGGCCTTGTCGAACAGGCCATCCTTGGACGAGAGCATGATCACCGGCGTGGACTTGAACAGCTGGTTGTTCTTGATCAGCGCGCAGGTCTGGTAGCCATCCAGGCGCGGCATCATGATGTCGACGAAGATGATCTGCGGCTGCTGGTCGGCGATCTTGGCCAGCGCTTCAAAGCCATCCACCGCGGTGGTGACTTCCGCTCCTTCCCTGCGCAACAGGGTCTCGGCGGTGCGCCGGATCGTCTTGGAGTCGTCGATCACCATGACCCGCAGGCCTTCGAGGCTGCCGGGCGGTTTCTGTTCTGCAGTCATCAAAATTTCCCCTGGCGCGGCAACGCGGGAACCAGCGTCGCTGCGAACGCGACATATATCCCGATCGCCGCCCGCACTGTCAAGCACGCAGGTCCTGTTTTCCAGCATTTCCGGGACTGGCGCACGCCTTTGCAGGCCGCGCCTGCTGATAACATCCAGCAACTCCCGCCGCCTTCGCCGATGCCACCGCCATGCCGCTTGATGTCGTTGTCGTGATGGATCCGATCGGGTCGATCAACGTTGCAAAGGACTCGACCTTTGCCATGCTGCTGGCTGCCCAGCGCCGCGGCCACCGGCTGCATTACGGCCTGCCCGGCGGCCTCTCGGTGACGGACGGCGTCGCGCATGGACGCATGGCGTCGCTTTCCGTGCGCGACGACCCCGCCAACTGGTACGAACTGGGACCGCAGTCACGCCGGGCCTTCGGCGCCGGCGACGTCATCCTGATGCGGCGCGACCCGCCGGTGGATGCGGAGTACATCTACGACACGTTGATCCTCGGACTGGCCCAGGCCGCCGGCGCGCGGGTGGTGAACGACCCGCAGGGGCTGCGCGACCTCAACGAAAAGCTCGCCGCGCTCGAGTTTCCGCAGTGCTGCCCGCCGACCCTGGTCTCGCGCAACGCCGCCGAGCTGAAGGAATTCGTGGCCGGGCAGGGCGAAGCCGTGCTCAAGCCGCTGGACGGGATGGGAGGCCGCTCGATCTTCCGCACGCGCCCCGGCGATCCCAACCTGGCGGTGATCCTGGAAACGCTGACCGCCAACGGCCGGCGCTCGGCGATGGCCCAGCGCTATCTGCCCGAGATCGTCGACGGCGACAAGCGCATCCTGCTGATCCAGGGCGAGCCCGTGCCCTACTGCCTGGCCCGGATCCCGCAGGGCGACGACTTCCGCGGGAACCTTGCAGTAGGTGGGCGTGGGGAGGGGCGGCCCCTGACGGAACGCGACCGCTGGATCGCCGCGCAGGTGGGGCCGGAGATGAAGCGCCGCGGCATGGTGTTCGTGGGCCTGGACGTGATCGGCGACTGGCTGACCGAGGTCAACGTCACCAGCCCCACCTGCATCCGGGAGCTGGATGCGCAGTTCGGGCTGGACATCGCCGGCGACCTGTTCGCCGCGATCGAGGCCGGCACCTGAGGCACGCGCCTGGATGACGCTCGCGATCGCTCCGCCCCCACCCCAGGTTGGCCACCAGCAACGGCTGGGCGCCACGATGGTGCTGTCGCTGCTGCTGCACGGCCTGCTCGTGCTTGGCCTGGGCTTCACCCTGGACGCGGCTGCGCCGGTGACGCCCACGCTGGATGTGATCCTCACCGAAACCACCAGCCCGCTCGCCCAGTCCCAGGCCGACTTCCTCGCCCAGGCCAGCAACCAGGGTGGCGGCGAACATGAGCAGAGCCGGCGGCCGCGTGAATCCCAGCTTGGCCTGGCGCCGCGCGACGAGCCCGGCGTGGCCCCCGAGCCGATGCGCGCGCAGTCGCCTGACGCGCAGCCGCCACCGCAGGCGCGGGTGGTGAGCAGCCATCGCGGCGAACACGCCGTCGCAGCGCCCGACCCGACGCCGCAGAGCGATCCCGACCT
This sequence comes from Luteimonas sp. JM171, assembly GCF_001717465.1. Classification (NCBI taxonomy): domain Bacteria; kingdom Pseudomonadati; phylum Pseudomonadota; class Gammaproteobacteria; order Lysobacterales; family Lysobacteraceae; genus Luteimonas; species Luteimonas sp. JM171. Next base: position 279,762 of record NZ_CP017074.1, read on the forward strand.
GCTGCCGCAGGGGCCGGACCGGGTCGAGCGGGACATGGAAATGGCCCGTTTGGCCGCCGAGATCCATCTACGCTCGGAGCAGTACGCCAAGCGGCCCAAGCGCAAGTTCGTCTCCGCCAGCACCCAGGAATACGCCTACGCCGCGTACCTGCGGCAGTGGGTGGACCGGGTGGAGCGGATCGGCAACCTCAACTATCCGGACGAGGCCCGCCGCCGCCAGCTGGCCGGCGAGCTGGTGATCAGCGTGGCCATCCGCCGCGACGGCTCGGTGGAGAACGCGCAGGTGATCCGTTCCAGCGGCACACGGCTCCTCGACGACGCCGCGCTGCGGATCGCCAAGCTGGCCGAGCCCTATCCCCCGCTGCCGCGCACCGAAGAGGAAATCGACGTCCTCCACGTCACCCGCACCTGGCAGTTCCTGCCCGCCGGCACGATGGTCGACGGCTGATCCGCCGCGCGGGAGCGTTCAGCGCGAGGCGCGCAAGGCCTGCTGCTGCTCCAGCGTCAGGGCCACGTTGTCGCGCAGGTAGGCCGGCTCCACCCGTTCGGGCGCGACCCGCTCGCCGCGTTCCCACGCCCGCGCGGCCAGGCGCGCGACGTCGCCCGCGCGCGGCAGCGCGCCAGCATCGATCGTGGATTTCGCGTCCGCCAGGCGCGCCCGCAGCGCCCCCTCCAATGCCGCGAAACCGGTGCCAACGCCCTGCCATGTGCCCTCGGCCGGCGGAAGCCCGACCGCGTCGGGCGCCGAGACGGTTTCCGGCCCCAGCGGCTCCACGCCTTCGCCCGAACGCAAAAAGGCCCCCGCATAGACTTCGCCCATGCGCGCGTCGATCGCCGCCAGCACGGGGCCATGCTGCGGCGCGGCCATGGCCAGCGCCGCAAGCGTGGACACCGGCAGCATGGGAAGGTCCAGCGCCAGCGCAATGCCCTGGGCCGTCGCGATCCCCAGCCGCACCCCGGTGAACGCGCCCGGCCCACGCCCCACGGCCACTGCATCAAGCATCGTCCGCGACAACCCCGCCTCGGCCAGCAGCCCTTCAGCCCAGGGCAGCACCAGTTCCGCGTGCCGGCGCGGCGCCACCTCATGGCGTTCGAGCACTTCACCGTCGCGCCAGATCGCGACCGAGCAGGCCTCGGTCGAGGTTTCAAATGCGAGCAGGTTCACAGGCCGTCGCGGATCTCGCCGAACTGGACGTCGCCCGAGGCGCTCTGGAAGCACGGCGTGTTGAAGAAACCGACAACGTAGCTGTCCGGCCCCTTCTCGAAACCGGAGTCAAGCGCATACGCGTCACCGGTGCCGGGTTCGGTCGCGGCGAGGTTCACGCCGCCATTGGCAAGTTCGCGGTGCCGGGTCACTTCCCAGCCGGCCTGCTTCCAGCGCGAATGCACCTCGTTGAGCACCCGGCCGGCGTCATTGCCGCGCGCCACCGCCTGCAGCCCGATCCAGATGTAGTAGATGTCGTCGCGCTGCTCGCCCTCGGGGCCGTCGCAGCGGTTCACCCGCACCGAGAATTTCTCGCGGTTGACCGGCAGCGTCTCCAGGAATGCTTCCACCCTGGGCAGGAACTCGCGCGCCGCCTGCAGGCTGTCCTTGGTTTCCATGGCGTGCATCTGTACTCCATCGCCGGAAGCGTGACAACCCGCGCCGGCCAGCAGCGCGGCCAGGGCGGACGCCAGGGTTTTGCCAGGTGTTGCCACGGGGGATTCCAGCGGTCAGCGGTGCTCGCGATCGGAGACCATGCCGTAGTTGCCGGTAATGATATAGGCCTGGTTGCGGATCGACTCGCCGCCGGCCTCCCAGTAGCCGGAGTGCCCCGAGGCATCGCCCGTGTCGATGCGGGTCCCGCCGCCGAAGCCCTCGTTCACCGGCAGCGTGCCGTGGATGAAGCCGGGGGTGAACCGGATCGAATCGTCGTCGGCCATGCCGGCCCAGAAGTGATCGCCGTCAATGTGCAGGCCGTCGATGCTGTTGGTCCCGACGCCCGGGCTCCCCATCACCACGATGTCGTCCACCGCCAGGCCGGGACCGTCCGCCGCGTCGGCATGGCCGATCACCGTGGAGCCGTACGAATGCCCGATCACGGTCACGCGCACATCCGGGTTGGTGCTCGACTCGCGCAGCCCCTGGGTGAACTCGCGCAGCGGCCCGGCGCCGTCGCTGGCATAGCCGGCGCCGCTCGCGGCCAGCAGGTTGTTGGGGGCGTCATAGCCGAGCCAGTACACCGTGGCGGTCTGGCCCGAGCCGGGGACCATTTCCGCCGCCGCGCGCAGGTCGTCGGCGCGGTCCAGGCCGCCGTTGGCGCTTGCGAGGTCCGAGCCGGTCCCGGGCACGTAGATGCCGATATTGTCCGCCGTGTCCGGATTGCCGATGCTGGCCACCACGCGCGCATCGCTGCCGCGCTCGGGGGGCTGGTAATCCAGCAGGTAGATGTTCTCCAGCCCGGGGTCGTTCCACGCGCCCTCGATCCGGTCCAGCAGGGCCTGCGCACTCTGGCGGTCATGGCCGCTCGCCGCGTCCTCGCGGAGCACCTGCAGGTTGGCCTCGTGGCGCACCTCGGCCGGCAGGCCATCCATTGCACCCAGGCTGGCCGGCTGGAACTGGAGGTAGGCCTGCTGTTCCGCCATCGGCAGCGCGTTCCACCACTCGGCGCTCTGGCGGGTGCCCATGTCCTGCGGCGGCGGCGCGGGGCAGTACGGAGGCAGCTGGGTGGCGGCAAATCGGTCGACCAGGGCGGGGCTGTTCACGCAGTTCTCCCGGAACACGGCTGGCTGTTCCCCGAACCTACCCGCCGCCCCGGGCCGCCGCATCTGGGGAAAACCCTTGGGGTTGCCCCCGCCCGTCCGCGCCTTCGGCAAAGAATGCCTGGACACGGGTGACGTCCCGGGTCACTGCGAACGGCGGCAGCGAATCCAGGAACACGCGGCCGTAACCCTTGCTGGACAGCCGCGGGTCGCACAGCACCAGCACGCCGCGGTCGCGCTCGCTCCGGATCAGCCGCCCCACGCCCTGCTTGAGCGCGATCACCGCCTGCGGCAGCTGCTCGTCGAAGAACGGGTTGCCGCCGGCGCGGCGGATTGCGTCCAGGCGCGCTTCGAACACCGGATCGTCCGGCGCGGCAAACGGCAGCTTGTCCAGCACCACCACGCTCAGCGCGTCGCCGGGCACGTCGACGCCCTCGCGGAAACTGGCGGACCCCAGCAGTACGCCATTGCCGGACTCGCGGAACCGCTGCAGCAGCACGTGGCGCGGCGCCTCGCCCTGCACGAACAGCGGCCACGGCCCGTCGCGAAGCAGGGCCGCGGTCTCGCGCAGGGCGCGGTGGGAGGCAAACAGCAGGAAGGCGCGGCCGCTGGAGGCATGCAGCACCGGCAACACGGCATCCAGCACCGCGGCGCTGAAATCGCGCGCCGCCGGAGCCGGCAATCCCGGCGGCAGGTAGCACAGCGCCTGCTCCGGCCAGTTGAAGGGGCCGGGCGCCATCAAGGTGCGCGGCTCCTCCAGCCCAAGCCGCGAAGCGATGTGGTCGAACCGCCCGTCCACCGCAAGCGTGGCCGAGGTAAACACCCAGGCCGCCCGGGACGCTTCGCGGTGCGCGCGCAGCGGCCCGGCCACGTCCAGGGGCGTGCGCTGCAGGCGGAACCCGCGGGCCGAAAGTTCGTACCAGCGCACGTCGTCGTCGGCCTCGCCGTCGCCGGCGCGCCAGCGTTCCAGCCGGCCGGCGAACTCCACTGCCCGCGCGTGGCAGGCATCCAGGCCGGGCGCACCCTCACGCAGCGGTTCCAGCGCGCGGGCGAGCGCCTGCAGGCGCGCGTCCACATCGTCGAGCGCCTCCTGCACTGCGTCCTCGTCGCGCAGGCGCAGCAGCGTGCCGCGCAGGGGCAGCGGGTCCATGCGCGCGCGCAATGCACGGACCGACTGCTCCAGCGCCTGGGATGGCTCCTGGAGGATGGCCAAAGCGCCGGCGACCTCACCGCTTTCGGAAATCGCATCGCGCGCCAGCTCCACCAGCGGACGGGCACTGAGCGCCTCGCCGAAGAACTGCGCCGCCAGTTCCGGCAGCTGGTGCGCCTCGTCGACCACGAATGCCTGGGCACCGGGCAGGATCTCGCCAAACCCCTCCTGCTTGAGCGCAAGGTCCGCCAGCAGCAGATGGTGGTTGACCACCACCAGGTCGGCCGACTGCGCGCGCTGCCGGGCCTGGACCACGAAGCACTCGTTCCAGAACGGGCATTCGCTGCCCAGGCAGTTGTCGACGGTGGAGGTCACCATCGGGATCAGCGGCGAGCCCTCGGGCAGCGCTTCGAGCTCGGCCAGGTCGCCCATGCGGGTGCGCCCGGCCCACGCCACCACCCGCTGGAACAGCGCCACCTGGTCGAGGCTGCTGAAGCGCGGCTCGCCCTTGGCACGCTCCAGCCGGTGCAGGCACAGGTAGTTGGCCCGCCCCTTCAGCAGCGCCGTGCGCAGGCCGACCCCCAGTGCGTTGCGGACGGCCGGCAGGTCGCGGTGGAACAGCTGGTCCTGCAATGCCTTGGTGCCGGTGGAGACGATGGTCTTCATGCCCGACAGCAGGGCCGGCACCAGGTAGGCGAAGGTCTTGCCGGTGCCGGTGCCGGCCTCGGCCAGCAGGCTCTCGCACTGCTCCAATGCCGCGGCGATGGCTGCCGACAGCTCCTGCTGGGCAGGCCGGGCGACGAAGCCCGGCAGCGCGTCGGCCAGCGGACCGTCCGCGCCCAGCGCCTCCTCCACGCGGTGGGCCAGCGGCGGTGCCCCGGCGTCGATTCCCACCGCGCTCATGCGTGCACCGTTCAGTAACGCGCCGGGCCGGCAACCCGGCATGCGGCAATGCCATCGCGGGCGGCGGCCGCACCGGCGGCGTCACCATCGGCCAGGCGCAGCTGCTCAAGCGTCGCCTGGTGGCGCTGGCACAGCGGCCCGACCTGCGCGCCGAGCGTCCACGCCCGCTCGGCCAGGCCTGCGGCCCGCTTGAAGTCCCCCTGGAGAACGGCAACCTCGGCCCGTTCCTGGAGCACGGCCGGGTCGTCGGGCACGATTTCAAGCGCCTCATCGAGCCGCTGCGCTGCCGCGGCGATGTCGCCGGAAGCCTCCAGCCGCCCGGCATCCGCGCGCAGGTCCTCGACCCGGGGATCGCGCAGCGGCTGCACGACGAGGCCTTCGCCGTCGGCCGATGCCCAGGCGCGGATCGCCGCGACCATCCCGGCCCGGGCCGCGGCGGACGTCGCGCCCTGCCCCCCGCCCGGGATGGCGGCGCAGCCTGCGACCAGCAGCGTCGTCAGGGCCAGGATGGCAAGGATGGGCGCCACGAAGCGTTTCATGGTTCGATCTCCTGGGTCCGGGAAGCGGGGGGCGGTGGATCAGGCTCGCGCTCATCCAGCCCGAACCAGCTGCGCCAGCCGCGTCGCGCGGGACGGGACGCCGGCGCCTCCCGGGCGGCCCCGTCATTGGCAGGCTCACCTTCGGCGTACTGGGCATCCGGGTAATGGCAGGGTTGGTATGCCGGCGCGAAACCGGGCACGAATGCGTAGCGCCGTGCCTGCGGACAGTCCGCGTCGGTGCTGTATCCATGCGCCACCCAGCGCCAATCCAGGCCGCCCTCGCCCACCGTCAACGGTGCGCTCGGCAGGCGCGAGAACATGTCCGACCACACCCGCATCGCTCCGGTGGCGCCGTACAGCCCGGTCGCTTCGTTCTGGTCGTTGCCCATCCACACCACGGCCAGGTGGTCCCCGGTCCAGCCGGCAAACCAGCTGTCGCGGCCGTCGTTGCTGGTGCCGGTCTTGCCCGCGGGCCGCAGGTGGCCCAGGCCGTCATTGACCAGCTGGCGCGCGGTGCCGGAGGTCACCGCCCGCTGCAGCGCCAGCGTCACCAGGCGCACGGCCACCGCGTCGCCCGCCTGCGCCTCACCCACCTCCCGGTCATAGCGGTTCACCGTCACGCCTTCGTCGTTGATCACGCCGCGCACCATGCGCAGGGCCTGGAATTCCCCGCCGGAAGCGAGGAACTGGTACAGCTGCGCCATCGCGTACGGGCTCTGGTCCAGCGAGCCGAGGATGAGCGACGGGTTGGGTTCCGCCTCGATGCCGGCCAGGGTGCCGATCAGCTCGGCCAGCCTGCGAGGATCAATCCGCATCCCCAGGCGCACCGTGGCCTGGTTGTACGAGCTCGCCAGCGCGTCCATCAGCGGTACCACGCCATGGCTGCGCCGGTTGGCGTTGACCGGCGTCCAGCTCTGCCCGTTGGGCAGGGTCACCGTGACCGGGGAATCATCGATCGGGCTGGCCAGCGACCATTCGCCGGGCATGGCCAGCGCCAGCAGGTACACGAACGGCTTGAGCAGCGACCCCACCGGCCGCTTGGCCTCGATCGCCCTGTTGAAGCCGTGCTGGAGCGGATCGCGGTTGCCCACCACCGCCAGCACCTCGCCGTTGTGCACGTCCGTGAGCACGAGCGCGGCCTGCAGTTCCGGCCGGTCCTGGTCGGCAAGGGATTGGATGGTGCGGCGGACCGCTCCTTCCGCGTAGCCCTGGGCGGAGGGAGACATCGCGGTCATGACGCTCAGGCCGGCACCCTGCAGTTCACCGGCATCGTAGTGGCTGGCCAGCTGCTGGCGCACCAGGTCCACGTAGGCGGGGAAGCGGTTGGCGGCCAGGCCGCCGGGCCGGTCGCTCACGCCCAGCGGCGCGGCCAGGGCACGCCGGTACTCCGCCTCGTCGATCAGGCCGGTGGAGTGCATCTGCGCCAGCGCGAAGTCGCGGCGTTCGCGTGCGCGCTCGGGGTGGCGGCGCGGGTCGTAGTAGGAGGGGCCGCGGATCATGCCCACCAGCAGGGCCACGTGCTCGGCATCGAGGTCTTCCAGGCGCCGGCCAAACCAGAACTCGGCGCCCGCGGCCACCCCGCGGATGGCCTGCGCGCCGCGCTGGCCCAGGTACACCTGGTTGAGGTAGGTCTCCATGATCGTGCCCTTGTCGTGCCGGGCTTCGATCAGCAGCGCGTAGATGATTTCGTTGAACTTGCGCGTCCAGGTCTGCTCGCGGCCGATGCCGAACAGTCCCGAACGGGCGAGCTGCTGGGTCAGGGTGCTGCCTCCCTGGCGGGTGGAACCCGCGCGCAGGTTGACCCATGCCGCGCGCGCCATCCCGCTCAGGTCGATGCCGCGGTGATGGGCGAAATCCCTGTCCTCCACCGCCTGCAGCGTGTCGGTGAGCAGCACCGGCACGTCCTCCACCTGCACCATCCGCCGCTCCTCCTGGCGCGCACCGTAGAGGGTGGCGATCCGCGCCGGATCCAGCCGGGCCCGATCCAGCCCCTCGCCGTCGGCATCGTGCAGCCCGGACACGCGTCCGCCCGCCAGCCGGACCTCGACCCGGGACGGGGCGACCGGGCCATCGACATCGCGGAAACCGTGGCTGGAAATCAGCCAGCGCCCCCCATCCTCCTGCTCGTTCCAGGTGCCCGGGCGCACGCCATCGCCCTCGCGGTAGCCGGCCGCCTGGAGTTCGTGGCGCAGGGTGCGGGCATCCAGCGCGAGCCCCGGGGCCAGCATCAGCGGGCGTGCATAGACCCGGGTCGGCTCCTGCCAGGTCAGCGCGGCGAACTGCTCGTCCAGCAGGCTGTTCAAGTACAGCGTGTAGGGGACCAGGAAACCCAGGCCGAGCCCGACGAGGGCCAGGGCCCAGACCAGCAGGCGGCGGCGCCAGGGGTTGCGCGGTGCATCGGGTTGCAGGTCGTCTTCGTCGTACTTCTGTCGGGCCATGGACACCGCTGCGGCTTGGGCGTGCGCGGAATGCGACAATTGCCGATTCCGCCAGTCTAGCGCAGCGCCGGACCCCTCCTGGGGCCGCATGCGGCCTGCCATTCATACACAGGAGCGAGGCGTTCCGTGCTTGCCACCCTGCAATACCACCGCCTGCGCCTGGGCGCACGTGTGCACCGCCTGCGACTGGCGCTGCATGCGCGGGGCTGGCGCGGGCTGCTGGCGCGGGTGGCCGGACGGGACCGGGCGGCGGCCATCGCGCCACCGGCCACGCCGGCGTTCGACGCGCCCCCTCCGCAGGGGACCGCCATTGGCGCTGGCCGCCGGATCCTGCTGGTGGACGTGAGCACGCCGCGCCCCGACCGTGACTCGGGTTCGCTGCGGGCGGCCAACCTGATGCGGCTGCTGCTGGGTGAAGGCTTCCAGGTGGATTTCCTGCCCGATGACGGCGCCGACGCCGGCCCTTACACCCGGGCGCTGGAGTCGCTTGGCGTGGGCGTGCAGTGCGGCGCGCCCACGCGCCGGCGACGCCAGTGGTTCCAGGCACACGCGGGCAGGTACGCGGCCATCGTGGTGAGCCGTTACCACCTGGCGGAATACCTGGTGCCCCTGCTTCGCCGGCATGCCCCACAGGCCACCCTGGTGCTCGACACGGTGGACCTGCACCACCTGCGCGAAGAACGGGAGGCCCGGCTGCGTAACGACCGGACGCTGCTGCGCCTGGCCGCATCCACCCGCAAGCGCGAACTGGCTGCAATCGCCTCGGTCGACGTGGCATGGGTGGTCAGTCCGGCGGAAGCGGCATTGCTCGGCGATGCGTTGCCCGGGGCGCGGATCGAAGTGCTGCCCAACCTGCACGAGGTGGAAGCAGCACCGGCCCCGTTCCAGGCACGCTCGGGCCTGCTGTTCGTGGGCGGTGGGGGCCACCCGCCCAACGTCGATGCGGCGCGCTGGCTGCTCGAGGACATCTGGCCGCTGGTCCGCGAGCGGCTGCCCGATTGCACGCTGCACATCGTGGGCGCGGGCATGCCATCTGCGCTGGGCGGCGCCGCCGCCCAGGGCGCGATCGTCCACGGCCACGTGCCGGATCTGGCGCCGCTGCTGGCCGGCACCCGGGTCGGCGTGGCGCCGCTGCGTTTCGGCGCAGGGGTCAAGGGCAAGGTCAACCTGTGCATGGCGGCGGGGATGCCGGTGGTGGCCACGGGCTGCGCCGCCGAGGGAATGCACCTGGCGCACGGCCGCGACATCCTGCTGGCCGAGGAACCGGCCGCCTTCGCCGAGGCAATCGTTGCCCTGCACTCGGACGCCGCGCTGTGGTCCCGGCTCTCGCAGGCGGGGATCGACAACGTGCGCCGCCACTTCTCCTTCGACGCGGCCCGGGCCACCATCGCCGCCACCTTCCCGCCGGCCACCGCCTGATGCGCCTGCTGCTGATCGCCTATGAGTTCCCGCCCAGCCCGTCGCCGCAATCGCTGCGCTGGGCATACCTCGCGCGCGAGCTGCACGCCCTTGGCCACGAAGTGCACGTGCTCACCGCGGATCTGGGCGGCCAGACCCCGGGGCTGCCGCGGATGCCGGACGGGGTCGTCGTGCATCGCTGCTTTGCAGGGCCGCTGCGGGGCCTGCTCGCGGCCCGTCGCAGGCAGCGCGAGCGGTCGCAGGGGGCCCGCCAGGAGAACCCCGCGGCAGGCACCGGTGCGCCGCAGCCGTTGCGGCCGCCGCGCAACTGGAAGCAGCGGATTTCAGAAGCGGTGCAGGCCGCGGCCGCCTTCGTCCACTTCCCGGACATCCGCGGGGAGTGGCGGCCCTGGGCCCGTCGCGCACTGGAACGGCTGCTGGATGATGTGCGGCCGGACGTGGTCCTCAGCTCCCACGAACCGGCCACCACCCTGGAGCTGGGGTTGCTGGCCAGGCGCCGCGGCCTGCCATGGGTGGCCGACCTGGGCGACCCGGTGCTGGCCGGCTATACGCCCCGCCGCTGGCGTGGCCGCGCGCGGCGGCTGGAGCGGGAAACCTGCGAGCAGGCCGATCTGGTCACGGTGACCAACCCCGGTGCGGCCGCGCTCCTGCGCGAGCGGCACGGCGGGATCGAGCGCATCGAGGTCATCACCCAGGGTTTCGACGCAGCCTGGGAGTCAGCGGAACGCGGTCAGGGCGCGCCAGCCGATGCGGTGTTCGATCCCGACCGGCTGGAGTTGCTCTACAGCGGAAGCCTGTACCGCTTCCGGCGCATTGATGCGTTGCTCGACGCGCTGAAGGCCAACCCGCGCGCCCGCCTGAACCTCGCCGCAGTCACCGTCCCCGAGCGGATCCTCCAGGCTGCCGCCACGCTCCCCGGGCAGCTGCGGCTGCTGGGCTTCCTGCCGCACGCATCGATCCTGGCAATGCAGCGCCGGGCCGATGTGCTGGTCAACATCGCCAACGACGACCACACCCAGGTGCCCGGGAAGATCTACGAATACCTGGGGGCCGGACGGCCGATCCTGCACCTGGGCAACGGCGCGGATCCAACCGCCGCCCTGGTCGAGCGCCTGCAGCGGGGCTGGGTCTGCCGCAGCGAACCCGGCGCGCTCTCTGCGCTGCTGCAGACGCTGGTTTCCGCGCACGCGCGCGGCGCCCTGTACGAAGGCCTGAACCTTGATCAGTCACCGGTGCTTGAATACAGCTGGCAGCACATCGGCCGCCGGTTGGACTCGCTGCTTCGGAACACCGTCCGCACCAACGACTGACCGCCAGGGATCAGCCCCCTGACGCGAATGCCGTGCGCAAGCGCTCGCTGAACTCCGCCAGCCCCGGGGCCGCCGGATCGGTTTCCCGCGCGGAGCGCAGCGCGGCGGCCGCGCGATCGAGCTCGCCGGCCGCCAGCCGCTCGTCGCCGACCGCCAGCCAGCGCTGGGCGAGCCGGCGGCGCGCGGCCGCCAGCAGGGTTTCGTCGGTGGCGAGGGCGGCCCACGCATCAAGGCAGGCGCCGGCGCGGCCGAGGCTGTTGCGGCGCAGCTCGCGCTCAAAACAGTCGCCGGCCGCCTCCAGCAACCTGGCGCTGGCCGCGCGCACGTCCGGGTCGTCAGGCGAGATCGTCTGGGCGATGCGCAGCTTGTCGTAGGCGTTGCTGCCCGGCGGTTCCAGCAGTTCGCCAAGCTCCTCCGCGGCGGCGATCGCGGCAATGAGTTCACGCACCCGTTGTTCACGCTCCGCGGCTGATCGCACATTGCCCAGCCGGGCGTGCAGCGGCCGGGACGCCTCGATCCGCTCCTCAACGGCGCGCAGCGCCGGGTCATCAGGCGCCAGCCCGCGCGCTTGCCCCAGTGTGGCCTCTGCTTCCGCGAACCGGTGCTCGGCCGCCAACCGCTCCGCGCGCCGAGCCAGCGCCCGCCCAACCAGCACCAAGCCTTCCCGGGCCTCCCCATCCCCTGCATCCATGGCCAGCAGCGCGCCGTATAGCCGGGCGGCGTGCTCAAGACTTCCACCCTCGAGCTCCTCCCGGGCCAGGTCCAGGATGGCGTCGCGCTCCTCGGTCATCCGCGCTTCCGTATCGGGAAGGTCGACATGGCCGGGGTCGAACTCCCGGGCGACGGCGATGGCTGCGGCGGCCCCTGCGAGGTCGCCGCCACGGAGCGCTGACCTGGCGCCTTGCAGGAGTTCGGCGACGGCATCGTCGCGGCCGCGCAGGGCGCCCAGGTGCGCGGGATCCAGGCGCAGGATGCGCCGGTACAGCGGCAGGGCGGACTCATCATCACCATGCAGGCGGCCTTCGCGGTACGCCCGGTCGGCCTGCGTCCACATCTCCTCCAGGCCGGCTGCGGCGATCTCGCGCTCTCGCAGGCGCGCGGCCACGGCGTCGGCGGCCGCGCGTGGCGCCGCAAGCTCGCGGGCCAGGCGCAGGGCATCGTGGGCGGCAGGGAAATTGCCGGCGTCGGTTTCGCGCTGGGCGACTGCCAGCGCCGCCTGTGCAACGCGCGCCAGCCCGGCGCGCGGCCCGGGACGGTCCGGATCCATCGCCAGGGCGGCTTCGTACAGCTCGCGCGCGCCGCTGCCGTCGGCCGCGCTCAGGTGGCCGCGCGCCAGCGCGGCATCCGCCTCGGCCATGGCCTGCTGGGCCGAATTCTGGGGCCAAAGAAGTTCTGCGAGCGGCTGGCGCAGGACCAGCAGCAGGAGCAGCAGAAGGCCGAGGCCGGCAGTCATCCAGCGCCAGTGGCGGCGCACGAATGCGGCCGGCGCCGCCTGGCGTGGGCAGCCGGGGTGATCGCGGTGCGGCGCGGGCGGGCGATGGGAACCCATCGGCCAAGCATACGGTCTGCCCGGCCAGGGCCCGTCAGCCCCGGTAGGCGCGCTCCACGCCGGCAATTGCCTCCATCTTGCCCAGCAGCCGTGCCAGCTGGCCGAAATCCTTCACCCGCACCTGCAGGCGCAGCCGCACCAGGGCCGAACCGCCGGGGCGTTCGCTGCTGATCGACTGCACGTGCGCGTCCTCCTGCGCGATCAGGTTGGTCAGGTCCTTGAGCAGGTACCTGCGGTCGACGCCTTCCACCACCACGGCCACTTCATGCGAACCGCCACCATCGCCCCACTCCACCGGCAGGGCGCGCTGCGGCTCGCGCGCGACCAGCCGCTGGTAGGCGGCACAGTCGCGACGGTGCACGCTCACCCCGCGCCCGCGCGTGAGGTAGCCGCCGATCTGCTCTCCCGGCAACGGATTGCAGCAGCGCGCCACCTGCACCAGGAGGTTGTCCACGCCCACCACGCTGAAATCCGCGCTGCGGGCCGGCCTGCGCCGGGGCGGCCTCGGGGCCGCCGCCGGCGCCTGTTCGGCGCGCCTGGCCTCGGCCTCGTGCTCAAGCAGCGCGCGCGCCACCTGGTGCGGGCCGATGTCACCCAGCGCCACGTGCACGTACAGGTCCTCGATGGTCGCGGCGCGGAACTTGCGCAAGGCCGGCGCGGGATCGGCGTGCTGGAGCCCGAGGCGCTTGAACTCGCGCTCCAGCAGTTCGCGCCCGTCCTGCTCGTTGCGCGCGCGATCCAGCTTGTGGAACCAGGTGCGGACCTTTTCGCGCGAGCGCGCGCTGGCCAGGTAGCCATTGGCCGCCACCAGCCAGTCGCGCCGCGGCTCGGCGGTCTTGCCGGTGAGGATTTCCACCCGGTCGCCGCTGGCAAGCTCATGGTCGAGCGGCACGATGCGCCCATTGACCTTGGCGCCACGGCAGCGGTGCCCGACCATGGTGTGCACGTGGTACGCGAAATCCAGCGGCGTCGCACCGCGCGGCAGGTCGATCACCTCGCCCATCGGCGTGAGGGTGTAAATGCGGTCCTCCACCAGCTCGGTGTCCAGCGCGCTGGCCAGGCCCGCGTCCTCGCCGCCCTCCTGGTGGGAATCGAGCAGCCGGCGCATCCACTCGATCTTGCGCTCCAGGGCCGCGTCGCCCGAGCCGCCCTCCTTGTAGCGCCAGTGGGCCGCCACGCCGAGCTCGGCCTGCTCGTGCATCTGGAAGGTGCGGATCTGCACCTCCAGGGTCTTGCCTTCGGGTCCCACCACGGCCGTGTGGAGCGAGCGGTAGCCGTTGCGCTTGGGGCGGGCGATGTAGTCGTCGAACTCGCTGGGAATCGGCGTCCACAGCGCGTGGACCACGCCCAGCGCCGCGTAGCACGCGGCCACGTCATCCACCAGCACCCGCACCGCGCGCAGGTCGTACAGCTCCCCGAACGGCACGTTCTTGCGCTGCATCTTCTTCCAGATGCTGTAGATGTGCTTGGGCCGGCCGTCGATCTCGGCGCGGATCCCCTGCGCGGACATGGCCTCGGCAAGTTGCTTGCGGACCTGTTCGATATAGCGCTCGCGGCCGCGCCGCTTGTCATCGAGCAGGGCCGCGATGCGGTGGTAGGCCTCGGGCTCGAGCTGGCGGAAGGCCAGGTCCTCCAGCTCCCACTTGAGCTGCCAGATGCCCAGGCGGTTGGCCAGCGGGGCGTGGATGTCCCGGGTCAGCCGGGCCAGCGCCAGGCGGTCGGGTTCCGGCAAGTCCGCGGCGGCGCGCATGCGCGCCAGTTGCTGGGCCAGCAGGATCGGCACCACCCGCAGGTCGCGCACGATTGCCAACAGCAGCCGGCGCAGGCCCTCCTGGTTGCCGCGTCCGCTGCGCTCTGCATGCAGCGCCCAGACCTGGCCGCTGGCCTTGAGGCCGTCCATAAGCGCATCGACGGCCGGGTGGTCCTTGCCAATGCGCGGGGCCAGCGGGCCCGCCCACCCGCGTACCGCGAACAGGATGGCGGCGGCCACCATGTCCGGATCGGCCTGCAGCCGCGCGAGGGCTTCGAGGGTGTCGGCCAGCACGTCCAGCGGCTCGTCAAGCGACGGCTCGCCAGCGGCCCCGTCGCGGTGCGCCTCAAGCAGCCCGCGCAAGCCCGGAGGCAGGGATCCTGCGCCAGGCAGCTCCAGCAGCTGCTGGAGCGATGTGCGCTCTTCAGGCACCGCGTGTCATACCTCATCCGGATGATGCGCTTACACTAATACCGTCCACCGGAGAGGAACAGCCCATGCCGCGTTTCAGCGCCCTGCTTGCAGCCGCCCTCATCGCCTGCTCGGCGCCGGCCGCACTGGCACAGGAATCCATCCAGCAACAGATGACCGCGGAGGAATTCGCGGCAGCCGGGCTCGACAAGCTGAGCGCCGCCGAACTGGAATCGCTCAACCGGTGGCTGCTGAGGCAAGTGCAGGAAGAAAGCTCGGCCGCGGCCGACCAGGCGCGCGAGGAAGAGCGGCGCCAGGCCCGGGTGGATTCGGCTGGGCGCAAGGACGGCGGGGCGTTCTCTGCCGGACGCGAGGCCTTCCAGACCAACATCGTCGGGGAATTCAACGGTTTTGGCCGCGGCCGCCTTTATACGTTGGCCAACGGCCAGGTGTGGGAGCAGACCGATTCATCCCGCCTTGACGGCGTGCGCCGGACCGACCCGCAGGTGACCGTCTCCCCCGGCGCGCTTGGTTCCTGGTATCTGCGCCTGGAGGGCTTCAGCACCCGGGCCAAGGTCCGCCGGATCAACTGACCTCCTGCAGGGCCCGCAGGCGCCGGGCCAGTTTCTTGGCGGAGACGCCGCCGCGCGCGCCCAGCTCCTGGGCGTGGATGGAAACGCGCAGCTCCTCCAGGTCACGCCGGAACTCCCGCCAGCCCGGCGCGTCCCCCACGCGTTCGAGCCTGGCCTGGGCCAGCGCCTCGACGAACGGGGCCAGCTCCAGCATGCGCTGCTGGTCGCGGGCAGGGTCGCGCAGCGCGCGCTCGGCGCGCAGGGTGAGCGCCTGCAGGTAGCGCGGGTACTCGGCCAGGGTGGAGGCAGGCACGTCGCGCAGGAAGCCGGGCGGCGCCAGCTCGGCCAGGTGGGCGTGCATGTCGTCGAGGTTGGCCCGCGCCCAGCCCATCAGGTTGGATTCCAGGCTGGCGCGGACCGCAGCGATCCGCTCGAGGATCTCTTCGGCCAGCTGCAGGCGGCGGGAGGCCTCGGCGAACAGCCCGCGACCAACGCGGTCGCGCAGGTCCGCAAATGCTTCGGCATCGCGCACTTCGCCCAACCCATCGGCGGTCAGCGCGGCGAAGGCGCCTTCCACCAGGTCATCTCGCAGCAGGTCGCCCTCACGGCTGCCGCCGCCCGCCTCGATTGCGGCGTACAGCAACGCCGTCTTCGGCTTCACGGGTAGCTGCTTGCGGGCCTGGCGCAGCTTCACTTCCAGGGCGATGCGCAGCAGCCGGCGCACCCCGCCCGGGTGCAGGCGGCGCGCCTGCTGCTCGTCCGCATGCACCGCCAGCGCGGCAGAATCGCCTTCGTCCGACAGCGCCGGATAGGCTGCCACCCCTCCCGCGCCAGGGACCGAAACAGGCACCGGTTCGCTGGGAAAATCGGTCAGCCCCTTGCGCGCCATGCCGCGGGCCGCGCGCGCGGAGAAGGCCTGCGCCGCGCGCTTTTCGAATCGGGCGCGCAGCTCATCCAGGTCGCGGGACTCGGCCAGCACCTTGCGGCCGTCGGCGTCGAGCAGGCGCAGGTTCATCCGCAGGTGCGGCTCCAGTGCGGCCTCGTCAAACTCCAGCGCGGAGACCTCGACGCCGGTCATCCGGCGCAGGAACGCCGCCAGCGCATTGGAGAAGGCGTCGGCGTCCGGGTACAGGTGCGCCTGCGCGAACGCGCGCGCGAAATCCGGCGCCGGGACGAAATTGCGCCGCAGCGCCTTGGGCAGCGAGCGGATCAACGCCGCCGCCTTGTCCTCGAAGAATCCCGGCGCCAGCCACGTCAGACGCGCCGGATCCAGCGCATTGAGCAGGTGCAGGGGCACCGCCAGGGTCATGCCGTCGTCCACCGCCCCCGGCTCGAACCGGTACTGCACGGCCAGGCGGGCATCGCCAAGCGCGATCACGCGCGGGAACTTCGCCGCTTCGCTCTCGTCCCCCACCAGCAGGTCGTCGCGGCTCCACTCCAGCGCCCGTCGGGTGTCCTCCGGTGCCTTGCGATACCAGGCATCGAGCGCGCGCGAATCGATGATGTCGGAGGGGATGCGCTGCGCGTACCACCCGGCCATCCATTCCTCGTCCACCACCAGCCCCACCCGGCGCTGCTTGGCCTCTTCCTCCCGGGCCTGCTCCAGCGTGGCCAGGTTGCGGGCCAGGAACGGGCTGCGCAGGTTGACCTCGCCCGTGGCCAGGCCATCGCGCAGGAAGATCTCGCGCGCTTCGGCGGGATACAGGCGGCCGTAATCGACCGGCTTCTTCGGTGCCAGCACCAGGCCGAACAGGCTCACCTGCTCGCTGCCGATCACCCGCCCCTGTGAACGCGACCAGCGCGGATCGTGGTGGCGGCGGGCCAGCAGGTGCGGAAGTTCGGCGATCGCCCACTCCGGCTCGATCGCGGCGTTGGTCAGCGCCCACACCTTCTCGGTATCAAGCAGGGTGGCCGACAGCACCCACGGCGGCGGCCTGCGGGCCAGCACCGAGCCGGGGAAGAGGTGGAATTTCCGCCCCCGGGGACCCTGGAACAGCCCGCGGTCCTCGCGCTGGCCGATCTGGGTCGGCAGGCCGGCGATCAGCGCCCGGTGCAGGACCGCGTAGGGAACACCGCCCTCGCGGGTTCCGGTTTCCCAACCCAGCTCGGCGCACTGCAGCTTGAGCTGGCGATGCAGTTCGCGCCACTCGCGCATGCGCAGGAAGCCCAGGAAGTGCTTCTCGCACCAGCGCCTGAGCTGCGACTGGGTGGAGTCTGCGTGCGTTTGCCGATACGCCTCCCACAGGTTGAGGATGCCCACGAACTCCGACTTGGGATCGGCGAATTCCGCATGCGCGTTGTCGGCCGCTGCGCGCTGGTCGGCCGGGCGCTCGCGCGGGTCCTGGATACCGAGGAACGAAGCGATCGCAAGCATCTCGCGCAGGCAACCGTGCGCCTGGGCCGCGACCAGCATCCGCGCCAGCTTCACGTCCACCGGCAGACGCGCCATGGACCGCCCGATCGCGGTCAGCGCGCGCGAGCCGTCCACCGCCCCGAGTTCGGTCAGCTGCTGCCAGCCATCGGCCACCGCCCGCGGGTCGGGCGGGTCGATGAACGGGAAATCCTCCACCATGCGCGGGTTGACCGCGACGGGCGCCGCCTTGCCGCGGCGGCGGCGGCGCCGGCCCCCGCCGGCCCCGCCCAGGCCCAGCGAGAGCATGCGAAGGATCACGCCCGCAAGCGCCGCCCGGCGGATCTCGGGGTCGGTGTACGGCGGCCGCGACTGGTAGTCGGCCTCGGAATACAGGCGGATGCAGGTGCCGGGGGCGACGCGCCCGCAGCGGCCCTTGCGCTGCTCGGCGCTGGCCTGCGACACCGGTTCCACGTGCAGGCGGTCAAGCTTCTGGCGCGGACTGTAGCGCTTGACCCGGGCCAGCCCCGGGTCGACCACGTAGTGGATCCGGGGCACTGTCAGCGAGGTCTCGGCCACGTTGGTGGCCAGCACGATGCGCCGCTTCGGGCCGGGGTTGAACACCCGGTCCTGGTCGCGCGCAGAGAGCCGCGCGTACAGCGGCAGCACCTCGGTGTGGCGGTATTTCCGCCGCTCCAGCGCGCGGTGGGCGTCGCGGATCTCGCGCTCCCCCGGCAGGAACACCAGCACATCGCCCTGGCCGCGCTCGGCCATGATCTCGTCGCAGGCGCCGACGACGCCGTCGATGACGGTGCGCTGCCCGGCATCTTCGCCCTCGCCTTCCAGCGGCCGCCACCGCGTTTCAACCGGATATCCCCGGCCCTCCACGTCGACCACCGGCGCATCGCCGAAATGCTCCGCGAACCGCGCGGTGTCGATGGTGGCGGAGGTGACGATCACCTTCAGGTCCGGCCGGCGCGCCAGCAGCTGCTTCAGGTAACCCAGCAGGAAATCGATGTTGAGGCTGCGCTCGTGGGCCTCGTCGACGATGATGGTGTCGTAGGCCGACAGCCAGCGGTCCGAGGCGATCTCCGCCAGCAGGATCCCGTCGGTCATGAACTTGACCGCGGTGCGCTCGCCGATCTGGTCGTTGAAACGCACCTGGAACCCGACCGCCCCGCCGATCGGCACGCCCAGTTCCTCGGCCACCCGCCGCGCCACCGCGCGCGCGGCGATGCGGCGTGGCTGGGTACACCCGATCATCCCGGCGGCGCCGCGCCCGGCCGCCAGGCACAGCTTGGGCAGCTGGGTGGTCTTGCCCGAGCCGGTTTCCCCCGCCACCACCACCACCTGGTGATCGCGGATGAGCTCCACCAGGCGGTCGGCATGGGCGGCGATCGGGAGCGAGGCATCCACCGCGGCCTGCGGCAGCTGCGACGCGCGCCGCTCGCGCTCGGCCACCGACGCCTGCAGCGCCTGTTCAAAGCGCTCGCGCAGATCCGCTTTGCCCGGCGCCTCGTTCCATTTCGACCACAGGCCGATGAGGCGGCCACGGTCACGCGCCATGGCGGCATCGATCGCGCGCCGGGCCTGGCGCGGCGCGGAAGTGGTGGAAACAGGGGCCGGCTTCATCGTCTCATTGAGTTGGGCGCCCGGCGCCGGGAAGTCAACCGCCGGGGTCGGACATTGTCGCCGCGCCGGGCCCGTCCTGGGTGTGAGCGGGGTGATTTCCGACGCGCCGGGCCGGGGTTGGCCGATGGGCCGGCCCGGGGGTGCCCGGTATCCTAGTGGCATGTCCGTCCCCCAGCATCCCCGCGCGCTGGAGATCCTGCAGCGCGTGTTCGGCCACTCCGCGTTCCGCGGCGAGCAGGCCGCCATCGTCGACCATCTGGCCTCCGGCAACGACGCCCTCGTGCTGATGCCCACCGGCGGCGGCAAGTCGCTGTGCTACCAGTTGCCGGCGCTGCTGCGCGAGGGCACCGCGGTGGTGGTGTCGCCGCTGATCGCGCTGATGCAGGACCAGGTGGAGGCGCTGCTGCAGCTGGGCGTGCGCGCCGCCTACCTCAATTCCACGCTCGAGGCGGCCGAAGCCCAGGCCATCGAGCGCAAGCTGCTGGCGGGGGAGCTGGACCTGCTGTACGTGGCCCCCGAGCGGCTGCTGACCCCCCGGTTCCTGTCGCTGCTGGACCGGGCCCACATTGCGCTGTTCGCTATCGACGAGGCGCACTGCGTATCGCAGTGGGGCCACGACTTCCGCCCCGAATACCGCGAACTGACGATCCTGCACGAGCGCTGGCCGCAGGTGCCGCGGATCGCGCTCACCGCCACCGCCGACCCGCCCACCCAGCGCGAGATCGCCGAGCGCCTGCAGCTGGAGCAGGCCCGCCGCTTCGTCAGTTCGTTCGACCGCGCCAACATCCGCTACACCGTGGTGCAGAAGGACAGCGCCAAGCGCCAGCTGCTGGATTTCCTGGGCGGGCGCGAGGGCCAGGCGGGGATCGTGTACTGCCTGTCCCGGCGCAAGGTGGAGGAATTCGCCGACTTCCTGGTGGCCAACGGGTTCGACGCCGTGCCATACCACGCCGGCATGGCCGCGGCCGAGCGCGCGGCCAACCAGCGGCGCTTCCTGCTGGAGGAAGGCGTGGTGGTGGTGGCGACGATCGCCTTCGGCATGGGCATCGACAAGCCCGACGTCCGGTTCGTGGCGCACATGGACCTGCCCAAGTCGATCGAAGGGTATTACCAGGAAACCGGCCGCGCCGGCCGCGACGGCGAGCCCGCCGATGCATGGATGTGCTACGGCCTGGGCGATCTGGTGCTGCTGCGGCAGATGATCGAGCAGTCCGAGTCGGGCGAGGAGCGCAAGCGGCTGGAGCATCGCAAACTCGACGCCCTGGTCGGTTATTGCGAATCGATGCGCTGCCGCCGCGAGGTGCTGCTGGCCAATTTCGGCGAAACCTACCGGCCGGCGAACGCCACGGGCTGCGGCAACTGCGACAACTGCCTGCACCCGCCCGAAGCATGGGACGCCACCGTTGCGGCGCAGAAGGCGCTCAGCTGCGTTTACCGCAGCGGCCAGCGCTTTGGTGCCGCCCATGTGATCGACATCCTGCGCGGCGCTGACAACGAGAAGATCCGCCAGTTCGGTCACGACCAGCTGAGCACATATGGCATCGGCGCGGACACCGACGCCCGCAGCTGGCGCGGCGTATTCCGGCAGCTGGTGGCCCACGGCCTGCTGGAGGTGGACGCCGAAGGCTACGGCGGCCTGCGCCTGACCGCAGCAAGCCGGCCGGTGTTGCGCGGGGAACAGCAGCTGCTGTTGCGCAAGGTGGCGCCCCCGCGCCGCGAGCGTGAGCGCTCCCGGGCTGCCCGGGCCAGCGCACCGGAGCTCGAACTGGCGCCTGACGACATGCCGCTGTTCGAAGCCCTGCGCCAGATGCGCGCGCGGCTGGCGCGCGAGCAGGGCGTGCCGGCGTACGTGATCTTCCACGACAGCACCCTGCGCGAGATCGCCGCGCGCCGGCCGGGCAATGCCGATGAACTCGCCGGCATCGGCGGCATCGGCACCGGCAAGCTGGCGCGCTACGGCGACGTGGTGCTCGAAACGGTGATGGACACCCCATGAACAGCGGGCCCCGTCCCTTCCCGCAATGCGGAGGGAACGGGGCCCGGCAGTTCCCGCCGGCGCGCGGAGCTCAGCGCAGGCCGGTGACCTCGATTTCCACCCGGCGATCCGGGCGCAGGCACTCAATCAGCACGTCGCGCTGCAGCCCGCTGTCGCAGTGGGTCATCGGCTGGGTCGATCCGCGGCCGTACGCGGTGATGTGCGATGCCGGGATGCCTTCCTGCACCAGCAGCTCGCGCACCGTGCGCGCACGCGCATCGGAAAGCCGCTGGTTGTAGTCGGCATCACCGAGCCGGTCGGCGTGGCCGACCACGGTGATGCGGGCTTCGCCGCCATCCCGCAGGCTTGCGGCCAGGCGTGAGATCTGCTCGCGCCCGTCGGGCAGGATGTCCTGCACCGCGGAGCGGTCGAAGGCAAACAGCGCATCGGCGGAGAGGGTGTGCACCACCGGCTCCGGACTGGCCGCGGCCACCGGCTCCGGCGCAGCGTTCAGCGCCTCCAGGCACGCCGGGCCGTCCCAGTGGATCGTATCCACCAGGTAGCGCCGGGATTCGCGCTCGAAGTTGAGCTGGTACTGGCAGGTGACGTGGGTGTCCACCCCGGTGCGGAAATTGAACACGTAGTCCCAGCGCGACACGCCGGCGATCCCTTCGCTGAAATGGGGATTGCCAAGCAGCGAGCGGACCTGGTTCTTGCTCAGCCCGCGCCCGATCTGGCGCAGGTTGTCCACGTTGACGAAGTCGCCTCCGCGCAGCCAGGCACGGTCGATCCCGGGGAACTCCGTCCCGCCCACCACGCCCTGCACGGGCACCGCGGCCGTACCCGGGATCACCGGCTCGGACGCGTGCAGCACGGCCATCCCAAGCGGCAGCAGCGCGGCGGCGAGCGCGCCGCGGATCATTTTCCTGTTCGACATGAATGTTTCCTCTGGATTCGGTTCCTGCGGATTGCCGCAGCCCCCGGCCAGGCCGGGGGCTGCGGCGCCTGGGTCACTTGCTGCCGAGCACGCCGCTCACGCCGATGTAGCCGCCGGCGCCGTCGCGGTTGGCGGAGAAACCGCCCTCCAGGCTCCAGCGGCCGTTGTCGGCGGTACGCCGCAGGCTGACGCCCAGGGCACCCTCGCCCTTGTACGCGCCGAAGCCGGCGTAATAGGTGGTCGCCCCCGCCACGTACGGCGCCTGTCGCAGGGCCATGGCGGTGGCCACGCCGGAGTTGATGTCGCGCTCCAGCTCGTCCACCCGGCCCTGCAGGTGCCACACGTCGTTCTGCACCTGGTTGAAGCGCTGGTCGGTGTAGGCGTTGGCGGTCACCACCGCGTGGTTGACGCCGCCCCGCAGCTGGTTGACGTTGACCGCGTCGGTGCCCGCCACGCCCGGCGCGACGCCGGACACGGTGCGGTTGCCGACGTTGACCTCGCCCGCCGAGTCGCTGCTGCCCACGTAGGCGGCGTCGTAGCCGGCCTGCGCGCCCACCGTGGTGGCCGAACCCTGGCCCAGGGCCACGCTGTTGTCATGCGCGGCCTGCGCGCCCTGGCCGACCGCGGTGCTGTTGGCACCGCTGGCCACGGCCTGGTTGCCCAGCGCGGTGGCGTTGTCACCGCTGGCGTCGGCACCGCTGCCGCCCGCGGCGGAGTTGGCTCCGGTCGGGGACGGCGGCACCAGCGGGGCTTCCTGGCTGACCTGGAACGGACCGGTGGCACCGGCCTGCAGGTCCGCCACGTCACCCTCCACCACGTCCATGCGGTCGCCCAGGTCGTTCACGTCACCCGCCACCTGGTTGAGCTGGCCGACGTTGACGGCATCGGTGTCATTCACGCCGGCCGCCACGTTGGTGAGCCTGCTGCCGCCGGCGTCGATGCCGTCGGTGGTCACGCTCGGGCCGCCCTCGATCACCAGGCCGGTATCGCCCAGGTGCACGTTGTCACCCACCCGCACGCCGTTGGTATCGATGACGGTGTTGCCGGCGGTGATGCTGTCCACGTCCAGGTCGCGGTTGAGGGTGACCTGCACCTCGCCGGCATTGTCCTCACCGGTCTGGGCCACGCTGATGTTGCCGTCGCCGGTGAAGGTGACCGAGCCGTTGGGGCCGATGTTGGCGGCGTTGCCGTCCGCATCGGTGGCCGTCCAGCCGGCGTTGGCCGCATCGTTGGCAGCGCGGATCGCATCGTCGATGTTGTCGTGCCCGGTCCCACCGATGTCGCTGGTGGTGATGGTGCCGTCCGGGTTGAGCTCGGCGTTGCCGCCGATCACGTTCACGATCGAATCGCCCATGCCAAACAGCTGGCTGCCGTTGACGGCATCGGTGCTGGTGGCGCTGATCTCACCCGGGGCCACGTTGGTGATCACCAGGTTGCCGGCGTCGATGCCCGCCAGGGTCACGCTCGGGCCGCCGTTGATCACCAGGCCGGTATTGCCCAGGTGCACCTCGGTGCCGATCGCCACGCCGGTGGTGTCGATGAAGGTATCGCCGGCGGTGATGCTGTTGCCGATCACCAGGTCATCGGCCAGGTCGAAGGTGACGTCATTGCTGTCATCCTCCTTGACGATCACGATGTTGCCGTCCGTATTGGACAGATCCACCGAACCGCCCGGGCCGACATTGGTCCCATTTTCGCCCTGGGCGCTGATGTTCCAGCCCATGTTGGCAGTGTCGTTGACCTGCGCGAGCTGCTCCTCGGTCGCAGCGCGGCCGGAGCCGTCGGCGAAGCCGGGGTAGTCGATGTCCTGGTTGGCCAGGCCACCGATGGTGCCGGTGTTGGCATCGATCACGATGGTATTGGCCGGACCCGTGGTCGGGTTCGCCGTCACCGTCACCGTGCCGGCGCCGACCGCAGTGTGGTTGCCAGCACCGTCGTCGATCACCAGGCCATCGTTGTCGAGCACCGAGTTGCCGGCGGTCACGCTGTCCACATCGAGGTTGCGGTTCAGGGTGACCTCGATCACGCCGTCCTGGTCCTCGCCCGTCTGCGCCACGGTGATGTTGTCATCTCCCTCGAAGGTCACCAGACCGTTCGGCCCGATGTTGACCTCGTTGCCTTCGGCGTCCGTCAGGTTCCAGCCGGCATTGGCCGTCTCGTTGACGATGCTCAGCTGCTCCTCGGTTGCGGCGCGGCCGGAGCCGTCCGCGAAGCCCTGGTAATCGATGGTCTGGTTGGCCAAGCCGCCGATGGTGCCGGTGTTGGCGTCGATGACGATGGTGTTGGCCGGACCCGTGGTCGGATTCGCCGTCACCGTCACCACACCCGCCTCCACCGAGGTGGTGGCATTGCCGTCGGTCACCGTGGTGCCGGTGGCCGCAACAGTGGTGCTGTTGCCGGCACCGTCGTCGACCGTGGTGCCATCCGCGGCCACCGTGGTCACGTTGCCGTCCTCGTCTTCAACGGTCAGGCCATCGTTGTTCACCACGGTGTTGCCGGTGGTCAGGCTGCCGTTCTCGCCCAGGTCGATGTTCTCGGCCAGGTTGAAGGCCAGGTCCGTGCCATCGCGGCTGATCACGATGTTGCCATCGTCATTGCTGAAGTCGACCAGACCCCCGGGGCCGACGTTGTTCCCGTCACTGGCTCCTTCGCCACCTACCGCCACGTGCCAGCCCATATTGGCCGTATCGTTCGCGGTCTTGATAGCGTCGTGGATGGTGTTTTCGCCGGTTTCGCCAATGTCGGTCATCGTGATCGTGCCGTCATCGCCAAGTTCGGCGTTGCCGCCGAATACGTTGACCACGCTGCCCGCCACATTGCCGATCACCGTCTGGGTCGCGAACAGCTGCGATCCGTTGATTGCATCCAGCGATGTACTGCTGATTCGGCCAGCTGCGACGTTCTGAACCTGCCTGGGCGCATCACCCGAGCCCACGCTCACTACGTGCCCATCTTCCGGCGTTTCACCAGCGAAGCCCCCGTAGGTGATCCCCTCAACCTCGGCGCTGTCGGTACCAACGGCAGCAGACGCCGACGAGTTGTTGCCAAGCACCACGATTCCATCAAGCCCGGGACCAACTACAAGATTGTTGCCAAGCAACATCGCATCGTTGGACTGCAACGAGTTGGCATTTCCGACAACGGCACTGTTCCGTGCGCTGTTCTCAACGGGAATCGAAACCGGCGCTACGCCATTGCCAATGGCGGCTCGCAGCTCCGCGGGCGTCATGCTCGTTCCCAGAGTGTTTTCGCTACCGATGGCATAGCTGTTACCAGCAGATGTACTCAGCGCGTTCCCGGTTCCAAACGACCCCGAATCCTGGCCTTCGACAACCGAAAGTGAGCCAACTGCAGTGCTACGGGTATGCCTGGCCTGCGTTTTGCTGCCTACTGAAGTCGCACTGCCCCTCTCCGCCTTGGCGAATGACCCAAGCGCCGTACCCTGCACACCTGATGCGTTCGCATAATTGCCGTACGCAGTGGCCTGGGATCCAGTAGCCCGAGACCTGAAACCGATGGTGGTCGACTCACCTCCATCAGCGCGGGACTCCGTGCCGATTGCAACGCTTAGTCCACCTGATGCAATTGCGCCGCCGATCGCGGTGGCACGATCACCTGTAGCCTGCGACACAGGCCCCAGCGCCACTGCGCGAACACCAGTGCTTTGAGCCCCGGCTCCGACCGCGACCGATTGCTGACCGGAAGCGTTGGCCCCGGTACCCACAGCCGCTGCATTATCGCCGGAAGCACTGGCCCGCAACCCGGCAGCAAGGGCACCGTCCCCGGTTGCTCCATCGTTGTCGTAGTTGGAGCCGGCACCGGTCGCAGTCGCGTTGACGCTGTAGTACCGGGTGCGGTTGGCCTCGATCGTGTCATCCAGCTGGTTCACGTTCACCGCGTCGCTTCCGGCCACACCGGGAGCAACATTGGAAATCACACTGTCACCGGCGTCGATGCCAGCCTGGGTCAGGCTCGGCCCACCGTCGATCACCAGACCTGTATCGCCCAAGTGAACGTCGTCGCCGACCGCAACGCCGGTACCATCGATGCTGGTATCGCCAATGCTGATGCTGCCGTCTTCCGTCAGCTCGATGTTGTCGGCCAGTTCCACGATCAGACCGTCGCCATCCGCATTGACGGTGACACCGATGTTGCCTTCCGACAGCGCATCCAGGTCGGCACCGCCGGCGATCGACAGCTGCTCGCCCAGGTTACGGTGCACGTTCGTGCCGTCGTCGCCCACGAAGTTCAGGCCAGCCGTGGTCAGGTCGCCGTGGACCTGGCTCAGCTGCTCCTGGGTCGCCGCAAGGCCGCCCTCATAGGTGGCGTTCGGATCGAAATCGGTGTTGGTCAGGCCACCAATCGTGCCGGCATCGCCGCTGATCACGATCGGATTGTCACCACCCACCGAGACCTCGCTGCCACCGATGGTGGTCGTCCCCGTCCCGTCGGTCACCGCTACGGTGCCTGCGCCCACGGCCGTGGCATTGTCGCCGTCGACA
Organism: Luteimonas sp. JM171; assembly: GCF_001717465.1. NCBI lineage: Bacteria > Pseudomonadati > Pseudomonadota > Gammaproteobacteria > Lysobacterales > Lysobacteraceae > Luteimonas > Luteimonas sp. JM171. The sequence goes on from NZ_CP017074.1 coordinate 305,941, forward strand.
ACCGCAAGACCTTCGGCGTCCAGCGTGCTGCCATCCGTGCCGTCACCGATGGCGATGCTGCCGTCCTCGCTCAGCTGGATGTTGTCAGCGAGCGTGATTTCCATCACGCCGGCGTCGTCGGTGTCGTCGGACAGCCCCACCACCAGGTTTTCGTTGCCCGCAACGAACGTCAGCTCGCCGTCCGGTCCAATGTTGGCTTCATTGCCTGCCGCATCCAGCACGTTCCAGCCCGCATTGGCAATCGCCTTGACGGCTTCCAGCTGGTTGACGTTCACCGCGTCAGTGCCGGCCACGCCCGCGGCCAGATTGCTGATGCGGGTATCGCCCATGTCGATACCGGAATTGCTGATCACCGGTCCGTTGTTGATGGTGATGCTGTCCAGGTCGGTCAGGTCACGCGCCATCACCAGGTTGAGCTGGTTGCCATCGCTGTCCACACGCAGGTTGGCCCCGGTGGATGCTTCACTCGCGCCCAGCCCACCGGAAATGGTCAGCGGCGTGTTGTCACCCAGGGTCTTGCTGATGTTGCCGCCGGTATTGCCGGCGAAGCTCAGGCCATCGTCCTGGGTCGCGATCTCGGCGCCGTTGTAGGTGACGTTACCGTTGTTGTGCACGACGAAGTTGTCGCCAAGCCGGGTCTCGCCCTCAACGGTCAGGTTGGTGGTGGTGACGCTGTCGCCATCGATGAAGGTATCGCCATCGACGAAGCTGATGCTTTCACCGATGGTGATTTCGTCGTCCAGGTCGAACACCAGATTGGTGCCATCGCGGCTGACAACGATATTTCCGTCGTCGCTGCTGAAGTCCACCGAGCCGCCCGGGGCGACGTTTGCCGTGGCACCACCCTCAGCACTGACGTTCCAGCCTTGGCCGACATAGGTCAGCGCATCCTGGACGTTGGTGTAGTTGTTGCCCTGCACGGACAGCCCCGCCGTAACGGTGTGCGTTGCCGGGTTGTAGGTCGACGTTCCACCCAGTGCTGCCGCTACGCTCTGACCAGCGGTATCGAGGTCATCGGCCAGCGCATCCACGGCCTGGTTGGTGCTGTAGAGCTGGCTGCCGTTGATGGCGTCGGTGCTCTGGGCACTGATGCGGCCTGCAGCCACATTGGTGATGGTGCGCTCCTGACCCGGAGCGCCCACGCTGACGGTGGCCACCGGCGCGGTACCGGCGAAGCTGTAGGTGTTCTTGTCTACGGTGTAGCTGTCAGTACCCACCGCTGCTGCAGTCTCCGCACCGCTGCCCAGCGCGACCGAACCCTGGTGCAGCGCACGTGCCCCCTGGCCGAACGCAGAGGCGTTCATCGCAGAGGCTTCCGCGCCGTGGCCGACCGCCGAAGCGCTCTGGCCGGCAGCACGGGCACCGGACCCGACGGCCAGCGCATCCTCAGCAACGGCTTCTGCACCGCGGCCGAACGCAGAGGCGTTCTGCGCGGTAACGCGGGCGCTGGAGCCAACGGCCAGGCCCTCTTCGGCATCTTCGGTGGCAACGGCGGAATCACCAATTGCGGTTGCCGATTCGGCACGGGCCTGGGCCTCGACACCAAGCGCCATCGCGTTCAGATCATCGGCCCGCGAGGTGTCGCCAATGGCGATGCTGCCGTGGTTGCGGAGTGCCTCTTCCGGGGTGATCGCAAGGAAGCCGGAAGTCGCTCCAGTCCCCATCGCCACCCCATTGGTCGCATGGCCGCGCGAACCGGTGCCGGTCGCGATTGCGTTCGTGCCGCTGGCGTGGGCATCGGTGCCGCTGGCCTGCGAACTCGTGCCGCTGGCGCGGGACCTTGTGCCGGATGCCATGGCATCCGCTGCCGTTGCCTGGGCATTGTCACCCTGGGCCATACCTCTCTCCGCGTTCACGAGAGAATCCCGGCCGATGACGATACCCTCACGCGCCGACGATACGGAATCGGTGCCGATGACGATAGAGTTCTGGACGTTGTTACCGTCCTGATCATCGGACTCCGACCGGGTACCAATCACGATCGAGTTCATGCCACGACTTTGTGAATCCGTACCAACTGCCACACCGCTGACGTCGCGCGCTTCCGTGCGAGCACTGCCGATGGCAACCGAGTTCGCACTTTGCGCTTGAACATCGTGGCCAAGCACCACGGACGAGCTTCCTTGAGCCGTAACGTCGGATCCGATCGCCGTCGCATTGGTAGCGCCCGGCGTCGTGGATGCATCCGGCCCTATTGCCACGGACATGGCTGCACTTGCGCCGTCATTGGCCCAATTCCCTGTCTGGGTATCGCCATCATTGATGCTGACGTAGTGCGACAGGCTGTTATCAATCTGATCCTGAAGATTGGCGATTACACCATCCGCAAAATCAATGTCACCCAGATCAATGCTTTCCACCGCCGCCCTCAACTGGCGAACGTTCACGGCATCGGTATCGTTGGCACCATCTTCCACGTTGACGATACGTCTCGTCTGCCCGGCAGCGGTGTTCCCGACGGAAACAGCAGCGGTATTAGCAGGTCGATTGGTGAACGCACTTGATCCAGCCACATCAGTTGCGAGCGCCGCAGACCCCATACCCAAGGCGATGTAACCGCTGTCTGCACGACTCCCCTGGCCCAGGGCGACACCAGAACCCTGCGCTTGTGCGTCACGACCCAATGCCATGCCGTTGACTCCGGCAGCGTTAGCACCAAAGCCAATAGCGACTCCATCGGTTGCCGCCGTGGCGTTCTCTCCGATGCCAATCCCGCGTTCCGTGTTACCCCCCACATTGGCATTCCGACCGATGCTGATATTGCTGTCACCAGTCCGGCCGCCACCGGCATTCTCACCCAACGAAATGTTGTCGTTGCCAGCAGCGCCACTGCCAGCGCTGCTTCCCATCGCCACGTTGCGCTGACCTTCGACGCCTTGGCCAGCCTGGGCGCCGATGGCGATATTGTTCACCCAATCGCCTGCGGGACGCCCAGCCGTACCTTCGCCAGCCTGGGCACCGATCGAAATGTTGTCCTGAGCCGCTGCGACCGCGCCATCACCAACGGCGACTCCACTGCCGCCGCTGGCCACAGCGCCGGCACCCAGGGCTGTGGCATTGCCGCCGCCCGCGCTGGCGCCGTCGCCCAAGGCTGCGGCGCTGGTGCCAGTGGCCGAACTGTCGCGACCAATGGCGATCGTGGCTTCCCCGCCAATCAGCTCACCACCCGCCGTCGCGTTCTGGCCGATGGCAATCGCGGCTTCACCAGTTTCGGTGGTCTCCGCGCCGTCACCGGCGGCAAAGCTGCTGCCTCCCTCAGCCCGGGTATTCGGGCCAATCGCCACCGCCTCGACTCCCGCGGCCACTGCATCGTCAGCAGTCGAGTTCGCACGGAAATAGCGCACACCAAACGCGGAACCACCCTCGAACAGCGCATTGTGCAGCTGCTGGCCGGTGATCGCGTCGGTGCTGTCTGCAGAGACAGTGCCGTTCGCCAAACCGGTGAGCTTCGTGCCGCCCGCGTCGATTCCGCTGGCGGTCACGCTCGGCCCGTCGGCAATGGTCAGGCCATCGTTGTTGACCGTGGTGTTGCCGGCGGTGACGCTGGTGACGTTGAGATCCGGGTTGAGAGTGATATCGATGGCACCGGCGTCGGCGCCGCCGGACTGCGCCACGCTGATATTGGAGTCACCCGAGAAGGCGACCGAGCCGCCGGAACCGATATTGGCGGTCGAACCGGAGTCGGCCGAAACGTCCCAGCCTGCGCCGGCTGCGGCTGCCGCCGCATCGGCGGCAGCCTGCGCATTGCCGGCTGCCGTCAAAGCATTGTCTGCGGTGGACTGGGCCACGGAGGCGGCGGTCGCGGCCGCCTGGGCGCTGCTTTCGACGCCCTGGAGCTGGCCGAAGTTGACCGCATCGCTGGCATTGCCGCCTGCAGCGACGTTGGTGATGACTTTATTGCCGGCATCGATTCCGGCGAGGGTCACGCTCGGACCACCCGTAATGCTCAGGCCGGAGGCCCCCAGCATGACGTTGGCACCCACCGCAACGCCGCTGTTGTCCATCACGGTCTGACCGGTGGTCACGCTGTCGACCACGAGATCCGGGTCAAGGTTGATCTCGACAGTCGCATCAGCACCGTTCGGCACCACCGAAACATTGATGTTGGAGCCGCCCTGGAAGCCCACGGTGGCTCCATCCGTTACCGTCCACTCCTGCGCAAACGCAGCCGAGCCATACCCGGCGACCGCGAACAACGATGCGAAGACCACTGCCAGCAGCGACCTGCTCAGCGGCGCCGTGCCGCCTTCACCTTGCACCACGCCGGCGCTGTCGCTCTTTGCGAACTCCGATGCCACGACCAGCTGGCCAAGCTCCTTGTTCCAAACCTTCCGGTAGATCCTGTTCATGCAATGGACTCCTGGTAACCCTCAAAGAAAAAGTGATGGACGCGGGCGGCGAGCGCCCTGCGCCAACAACCGACTAGAACAAGCAAAAACTGTGCCCATCATCACAAATTACGAGGTGGTGGCCAAAAAAACGCCGGGCCGCACACGCAACCCAACGGAATCAACCACAGCCTGACGCTCGGCGTCACTTTCCGCCCCTCGAAAAGAGGCGCATAAGAGCGCCCCGCACCCGTTGCCGGGCTGGGGCACTTGAAATTTCGGTGCCTCATGATATTTGGAGGAAGGCGGCAGAACACCCACAGAGGATCACCAAAACTCACGAACGGTGAGCTTTGTCTCGCAAGGCACGCCTGTATCCATCCATCGAGCGTCCCACACCCCAGCCGGCCAGCAACCCGGCCTGCCCCCTACCAGTCCAGCCGGTAACCCACCCCGCGCACGGCCCGCAGCGGCAACTTGACCCCCAGTTGCTGCTCGCACTTGCGACGCAACCTGTATACAAGCATCTCCAGCCGGCGCGGGTCGAAATCGTGCACGTTCTCCACCAGCCGCTCAATCAGCGCCTCGCGCCGCACCGGCATGCCGGGCGTGGCAGCCAGCAACCCAAGCACCTGCCGCTCGGCCAGGCTCAGGCCCAGTTCGCGGCCGTCGGGCGACAGGATCCGCCAGCCGCGCTCACCCAGGCGCCAGCCACTGCCCCCGTCGGCCTGGTCGGGCAACACCGTCGCCACGCGACGGCCAAGGTTGCGCAGCGTCGCCACCAGTTCCTGCAGGTCGGCTGGCTTGGACAGATAGGCATCCACCCCGCCTTCGAGGGCACGCCGACGGTACTCGGCCGAAGCATGGCCGGTGAGCATCACGATCCCCAGCGACTGCGACAGCTCGCGCAGGTGCCGGGCGATGGCCAGGCCATCCTCGTCAGGGAGATTCACGTCCAGCAGGACCAGGTGATAGCGCTCGGCCAACAGCGCCCGATACAGCTCCAGTGCGCTCCCCATGCCCACGGGCTGGAATACCATGCCCCTGCGGGGGTCGAGACTGAACCGCTCAGCATCCGTCCCGACATTCGACTTTGGTCGTATGCCGGACAAATCATCTGACGGTGACAGAGCCGCATGAAGCCACGTGGTGGCGCGCGGAATATGGTGGGTCGTGATGGATTCGAACCATCGACCAGCGGATTAAAAGTCCGATGCTCTACCGACTGAGCTAACGACCCGAGGCGCCGGCCGACCCTGCATTTCGAATCGGGACGGCCTACAATGGCAGGGATTTTACACGCGGCCACGCCAGCCGGACACCCCGGCGGCGTACAGGATGTGCGGGACCAGCGCCCGCGCCGCGCCCGCTGCCAAAAAAAAGGCCCGTGGGACTTGATCAAGATCAAGTCCGAGAGGCCCAGCAGCCATAACAATACCGTCCGGACCAGAGACAACTCCCACCATGGCAGACTCCATCACCACCACGGCCGTCGACCCCAAGGCGGGGCCGGACGAATCCGTTTCCAAGGGCTATTACAACGACAAGGTCGTGCTCCAGTTCGCCGTCGCCACGGTCATCTGGGGCATCGTCGGCATGCTGGTGGGCGTGGTCATCGCGGCCCAGCTTTACTGGCCGACGCTGTTCGAAGGCATCCCGTGGCTCAGCTACGGCCGCCTGCGCCCGCTGCATACCAACGCGGTGATCTTCGCCTTCGGTGGCAGCGCGCTGTTCGCCACCAGCCTGCACGTGGTGCAGCGCACCTGCCACGCACGGCTGATCTCCGACAAGCTGGCCGCGTTCGTGTTCTGGGGCTGGCAGGCGATCATCGTCGCCGTGGCCATCACCCTGCCGCTGGGCTTCACCCAGAGCAAGGAATACGCCGAGATGGAGTGGCCGATCGACATCGCCATCACGGTGGTGTGGGTGGCCTACGCGGTGCTGTTCTTCGGCACCATCGCCAAGCGCCGGGTCTCCCACATCTACGTGGCGAACTGGTTCTACGGCGCCTACATCATCGCCATCGCGCTGCTGCACATCGTCAACAACCTCGCCCTGCCGGTGAGCCCGGGCAAGTCCTACCAGGTCTACACCGGCGCGGTCGATGCGATGGTGCAGTGGTGGTACGGGCACAACGCGGTGGGCTTCCTGCTGACCGCGGGCTTCCTGGGGATGATGTACTACTACGTGCCCAAGCAGGCCGGCCGCCCGATCTACTCGTACCGGCTGTCGATCGTGCACTTCTGGGCCCTGATCTCCATCTACATGTGGGCCGGCCCGCACCACCTGCACTACACGGCGCTGCCTGACTGGGTGCAGTCGGTGGGCATGGTGTTCTCGCTGATCCTGCTGGCGCCCAGCTGGGGCGGCGCGATCAACGGCATCCTCACCCTGTCGGGCGTGTGGCACAAGCTGCGCACCGACCCGATCCTGAAGTTCCTCATCGTCGCGATCAGCTTCTACATGATCGCCACCTTCGAGGGGCCGATGATGTCGATCAAGACGGTCAACTCGCTGTCCCACTACACCGACTGGACCATCGGCCACGTGCACGCCGGCGCGCTGGGCTGGGTGGCGATGATCTCGATCGGCTCGATCTACTCGCTGATGCCGCGCCTGCTGGGCCGGGAGAACATGTACTCGGTGAAGTGGGTCGATGCGCACTTCTGGGTGCACACCCTCGGCGTGGTGCTGTACATCGCCTCGATGTGGATCGCCGGCGTGATGCAGGGCCTGATGTGGCGTGCCACCAACGCCGACGGCACGCTCACCTACGCGTTCGTCGAGGCGCTCAACGCCACCTACCCCTACTACTTCGTCCGCATGCTGGGCGGCGTACTGGTGGTGTCCGGCATGGTGCTGATGGCCGTGAACACCTGGAAGACGTTCGCCGCTGCGCGCCAAACCCGCGAGCCGCAGCCGCTGCTGCCGCCCGACCCGACCAACGTGCGCGCCTGACGCCCTGGAAAGACCATGAGCAACAAGCAGAACAAACCCAACAATCCGCACGAGAAGATCGAGAAGAACGTCGGCCTGATGGCGGTGCTGATCGCCGTCGTGGTGTCGATGGGCGGCCTGGTCGAAATCGTGCCGCTGATGCACGAGGCCGAGGCCGTCGAGCCGCTCCCTGGCGTGGAACCCTACCCGCCGCTGGAGCTGGCCGGCCGCGACGTCTACGTGCGTGAAGGCTGCTACAACTGCCACTCGCAGATGGTGCGCACCCTGCGCTTCGAGACCGAACGCTACGGCCACTACTCGCTGGCCGGCGAGTCGGTCTACGACCGCCCGTTCCAGTGGGGCTCCAAGCGCACCGGGCCGGACCTGGCACGCGTGGGCGGCCGCTACTCCGACGACTGGCACCGGGTGCACCTGATCAACCCGCGTGACGTGGTGCCCGAGTCCAACATGCCGTCCTACCCCTGGCTGGACGAGCGCATGGTGGACCCGGAGCAGGTGACCAGCCGCATGCGCGCCCTGCAGAAGCTGGGCGACCCGTACAGCGACGAGCAGATCGCGGAAGCTTCCGAACAGGTGGCGGGCAAGACCGAGCTCGACGCCGTGGTGGCTTACCTGCAAGGTCTCGGCCGCAACGCGCCAAGGGGGCAGTGAGATGGTGTCCGGAATCGTGACCGTGGTGCTGCTGGTGCTGTTCGTGACCGGCTGGATCTGGGCCTGGAGCCCCCGGCGCAAGCAGAGTTTTGACGAAGCGGCCCAGCTGCCGCTGGAAGACGACGTGGAGAACAAGCGATGAGCCAGGGCTGGTCCCTGTTCGTGATCGTGCTGGTGCTGGCGCACATCGCCGGCTATGCGTGGCTGCTGTGGTGGACCGCCCGCCGGCGCCCGGGCGATCCCGCGCCCACCGACACCAGCCATGTCTGGGACGGCGACATCACGGAGTACAACAAGCCGTTGCCGAAGTGGTGGATCAACCTGTTCTACCTCACCATCCTCTTCGCGCTGGGCTACCTGGCCTGGTACCCGGGCCTGGGCAACCTGCCCGGCCTCGGGGGATGGACCTCGGCCTCGGAGCATGACATCCAGCGCGCGCGCAACGACGCCCTGCTGGAGGAAACCTTCGCGGTGCATGCCGGCCAGCCGATCCCGGTGCTCGCGCGCAACGACGAGGCGCTGGAACTGGGCCGTTCGATCTTCGCCAACACCTGCGCCACCTGCCACGGCTCCACCGCCCAGGGCGCGGTGGGCTACCCCGACCTCACCGACGACGTGTGGAACTGGGGCGGCGAGCCCGAGGACATCCTCACCACCATCCTCGACGGACGTGAAGGCATCATGCCGGGCTGGGAGTCGGTGCTGGTGGGCATGGGCGGCGAAACGGCGATGACCGAGATCGTGGCCTACACCCGTTCGCTGTCGCAGCCCGACGCCCCGCGCGACTACTTCGCCACCCGTGGCGAGCGCCTCTTCGAAGGCCTGTGCGTGGCCTGCCACAACGAGGGCGGCGTGGGCAACCAGGCCCTGGGCGCCCCGAACCTGACCACCGGCACCTGGCTCTACGGCGGCACCACCGAAGCGCTGCACCAGACCATCGCCAAAGGCCGGCACGGCATCATGCCCGCCCACCGCGACCTGCTGGGCGAAACCCGCGCGCGGCTGGTGGCGGCCTATGTCTGGTCGCTGTCCAACCCGCCGGAAGAATCCGCTGCGGCCAATGCCGCGGGGGCCGGGGAACGGTGACCCCCCCGGTCCCCACGTCCGCGCCGGAGCACCCGCCCCGGCCGATGGCACAGAGGCTCGGCGCAATCCTGTGGCCGAGCTTCTTCGCCGCGGGCGTGACAACGATGGTCTTCTTCGCCCACGTCGACCCGCTGGAACTGCGGGACATGACGTTCCCCGGGCTGCCGATCACCCGCACCATGGGCTACACGATCGGCTTTTTCACTTCCTGGCTCGCCACCGCGTCCTCCAGCCTCTTCACCTGGTGGCTGCTGCGCCCTGCGAGCCGCTTCAACCGGACGCTGTCCGGCGACTGAAAGAATGTCTGGTCGTATTCCAATCAAGATGCTCGATGACAGCGGGCATGACAGCTACTACGTCAGTGAAGGCAAGATCTATCCGCGCGAGGTAAGCGGACGCCTTGACCGCCTGCGCAAGCTGGCGGTGTTCTGGCTGCTGGGCATGTTCTATGTCTTCCCTTGGCTGCAGTGGGACGGCCGCCAGGCGGTGCTGTTCGACCTGCCGGCGCGCCAGTTCCATGTCTTCGGGCTGACCTTCTGGCCGCAGGACTTCGTGTTCCTGGCGCTGCTGCTGATCATCGCGGCGATGGCGCTGTTCTTCTTCACCGCGCTCGCCGGCCGGCTGTTCTGCGGCTACGCCTGCCCGCAGACCGTCTGGACGGAAGTGTTCCTGTGGATCGAGCAGTGGACGGAGGGCACGCGCAACCAGCGCATGAAGCTCGACGCCGGCCCCTGGACGCGTGAAAAGGTCCTGCGCAAGACCGCCAAGCACACCCTGTGGGTGGTGCTGGCGCTGTGGACGGGGTTCACCTTCGTCGGCTTCTTCACCCCCATCGTCGACCTGGGCGCCCGCCTGCCGCGCCTGGAATGGGGCGGCTGGGAGATCTTCTGGGTGCTGTTCTACGCCCTGGCCACCTGGGGCAATGCCGGCTTCCTGCGCGAGCAGGTGTGCAAGTACATGTGCCCGTACGCGCGCTTCCAGAGCGCCATGTTCGATCGCAACACCCTGATCATCGCCTACGACCCGATGCGCGGCGAACCGCGCGGCCCGCGCAAGCGCGGCCTGGGCAGCGTGCTCCAGCGCGGCCGCGGGCTGCTCGACAAGATCACCGCCTACGACTACGTCTTCCGCGCCGCCCAGCACCCTACCGCCGCCGACAACCGGGCCCATGCCCGCGGCACCATCACCTTCGACGGCGAGCTGGACACCCGGGCCGAACCGCTGCCGAAGTTCGAACCCGACGCGCTGGGCGACTGCATCGACTGCACCATCTGCGTGCAGGTGTGCCCCACCGGCATCGACATCCGCAACGGCCTGCAGTACGAGTGCATCGCCTGCGGCGCCTGCATCGACGCCTGTGACGACGTCATGGACAAGATGGGCTTCGAGCGCGGCCTGATCCGCTACACCACCCAGAACGCCATCGACGGCAAGCCCAGCCGCGTGCTGCGCCCGCGGATCATGATCTACGGCACCATCCTGCTCGCCCTGGTGCTGGCCTGGGCCTGGGGCGTGGGCACCCGCAGCCCACTGATCGCCGAGGTCCTGCGCGACCGCAACGCCCTGTACCGGGAAACCGCCGCCGGGGTTGAAAATGGCTACACGCTGAAGCTCATCAACAAGGGCGACGCGCGCGGGGAGTACAATATCGCCATTGAAAGCGGTCTCGAAGGCCTCCATCTGGTAGCCGACGACAACGTCTCCCTGGATGCGCAGCAGGTGCTGTCGCTGCCATTGACCATCGCCGCTCCCGACGGCGTCACCGGCCGCCACGACATCGTCTTCGTGATCGAGTCTTCCGATGGCCAGGTCCGCCAGGAAGTCGACAGCAGCTTCTTTGGTCCCATGCAATGAGCGAAAAAACCTCCATCTGGCGCAACCCGGTCCTGATCCTGGTGTTCGTGCTGCCCGCCATCTCCATCATCGCCGGCGTCGGCCTGCTGGTGATGGCGCTGCGCACCGGCGGCGACGACCCGGTGCTGGACGAGGTGCGCCGCACCGCCCGCGGCGCCCAGGTCACCGACCTGAGCGCGGACCAGGCCGCGGCCGCCGGCCGCTATGCCGCGGTGGTGCGGGTGGATGCCGAAAACGGCGCGGTCGAGGTGTTCCCGGTCAGCGGCCGCTTCACCCGCAGCGCCCCGCTGCAGCTGGTGCTCAGCCACCCGGTGAATGCCACCGAGGACGTGTTCCTGCAGCTGGAGCCGGCCGACAACGGCTGGCGCACGGAAGCGCAGATCGACGGGTCCCATGACTGGAACCTGCGCCTGTTCCCCTCGGACCGCGAATGGCGCCTGCAGGGCCGGCTTGAGAGCGGCGAGCTCGCGGCCCGGGTGCAACCGGCACTGCAGGACGCCGGCGAGGAGCCATGAGCGCGGCCGTGCCGGGCGCAGCCCTGCACGCGGACACCACGCCGCCCGTCGCCAGCGGCTGCCACCACTGCGCCGAACCCCTCCCCGCCCGCCCTGCCACGCGCACCATTGATGGCAGCGAGCGCGGCTTCTGCTGCGAGGGCTGCGCCGCCGCCGCCGAATGGATCCACGGCGCGCGCCTGGGCGACTACTACCGCCTGCGCACCGCGCCCGCCGAGCGCATCGACGAAACCGCGCTGGAAGAGGATCTGTCGCTCTGGGACCGCGAGGAAGTCCAGGCCGAACACGCGCGCAACGTGCCCGGCGGGCGCGAGATCACCCTGCTGACCGACGGCATGCGCTGCGCCGCCTGTGCCTGGCTGATCGACCGCGCGCTCTCGCGCGAGGAAGGCGTGGTGGAAACCGTCGCCAACGCCGTCACCGGCCGCATCCGCTTGACGTGGGACCCCTCGCGCACCGCCCTGTCGGCGCCGCTGCGGCGGCTGGCCGCGCTGGGCTATCGCCCGTGGCTGGCCACCGGCGAGGCCCGGGAGCGCGAGCGCCGGCGCCAGCGCAACCGCGACCTGCTGCGCATCGGCATCGCCGGCATCGGCGCCATGCAGGCCATGATGATGGCCGAGGCGCTGTACCTGGACATCCATTTCACGATGCCCATCCCCACGCGGGACTTCTTCCGCTGGGTCACCTTCCTGCTGTCCACGCCGGTGGTGTTCTACGCCGGCTGGCCGTTCCTGCTGGGCGCCTGGCGCGAGCTGTCGCAGCGGCGGCTGGGCATGGACACCCTGATCGCCAGCGCCACCCTGCTGGCCTGGGGCGCCAGCGTGTTCGAGACCGTCCGCGGCGGCGTGCACGTCTGGTACGACGCTGCGGTGATGTTCGTGTTCCTGCTGCTGGTGGCGCGCATGCTCGAACAGCGCGCGCGCGCCACGGCCAGCGCCCAGGTCGATGCGCTTGCCCGCGCCCGGCCCGCCTTCGCCATCCGCGAAGGCCCCGGAGGCGAACGCGAAACAGTGCCCGTGGCGGCGCTGTCGCCGGGCGACATCGCCTGCGTGCCGGTGGGGGGCGTGGTGCCCGCCGACGGCACGCTGCTGGAGCCCTCCAGCTTCGAGGAGGCGCTGTTGACCGGTGAATGGACCCCGGTGGCGCGTGAGGCCGGCGAGCGCGTCTACGCGGGCACCCTGTGCCGGGAGCGCCCCGCCCGCCTGCGCGTGGATGAAACCGGCACCGGCACCCGGCTCTCGCAGCTCACCGCGCTGGTCGAGAAGGCCCAGGCGCAGCGCCCGGCGCTGGCCGAGGTCGGCGAGCGTATCGCCCACCACTTCGTTGCCTGGCTGCTGGTGATCGCCGCGCTCGTGTACGTGGGCTGGCGGATCCACGATCCCTCGCGGGCGCTGGAAGTCACCCTGGCCCTGCTCGTCATCAGCTGCCCCTGCGCGCTGGCGCTGGCGGCCCCGGCGGCGCTGGCCGCCACCCACGGCACCCTGGCGCGGCTGGGGGTGCTGGCGCTGGGCGAGGCGGCGCTGGATCGCCTGTCCGCGGTCACCGACGTGGTGTTCGACAAGACCGGCACCCTCAGCGATGGCCATCCGGTGCTGTCGGAGGTCACGGCCCTGGGCGACCATGGGCGCGACGAAGTGCTGGCGATTGCCGCTGCCCTGGAAAGCGACAGCGGGCATCCCCTGGCGCGCGCGTTCGCGGGCATTGCGCCGGCGGGCGTGGCCACGGATGTGCGCGCGGTGCCCGGGCAGGGCATCGAGGGCAAGGTCGACGGCGTGCGCTGGAGGCTGGGCCGCGCCGGCTTCGCCGCCGGCGCCGAGGAGGATGATGCCATCTGGCTGGGCGACGGCCGCCAGGCTGCGGCGCGGTTCCGGATCTCGGAATCCGCGCGCCCCGACGCCGCCGAAGCCGTGGCCCTGCTGCGCGGCATGGGCCTGCGCGTGCACCTGTCCAGCGGCGACGCCGAAGGCCCCGTGCGCCGCTTCGCCAGCGAGCTGGGCATCGAACGCGCGCACGCCCGCCAGAGCCCGGAAGACAAGCTCGCCTACGCTCGGAGCCTGCAGGCCGAGGGCCGGGTGGTGGCGATGGTGGGTGACGGCCTCAACGACGCGCCGGTGCTGGCCGGCGCCGACGTTTCGCTGGCGCTGGCGGGCGGCGCGCCCCTGGCGCAGCAATCCGCCGACCTGGTGCTCACCGGGAGCTCGCTGCTGCGGGTCCCGCAGGCGATCGCCACGGCCCGGCGCACCCGCCGCATCGTGCGCCAGAACCTGGCCTGGGCGGCGGGCTACAACGTCATCGCCCTGCCGGTGGCGATCGCCGGCCTGGTGACGCCCTGGCTGGCTGCGCTGGGCATGGCGCTGTCTTCGCTGCTCGTCGTGTGCAATGCCCTGCGCCTGGCGCGCACGCCATCCCTGAAGGGGAGGACCGCTGCATGAACATCCTCTTTGTACTGATCCCGATCAGCATCGTGCTCCTGCTGGTGATGATCGCCGCCTTCGTCTGGGCGGTCCGCAAGGGCCAATTCGAAAACCTCGACGCCGCGGCGATCGACATCCTCAGCGACGATGCACCGCCGCCCGGCCGTCCGGACGGCAAGGCCACGGCCCCGAAGCGCGATGCCGATTGACTGGCTCATGCTGGGCGCGGCCCTGCTCGCCGGCCTGATGGGTGGGGTGCACTGCGCGGCCATGTGCGGAGGCATCGCCACCGGTTTCTCGGCCATGTCCGGCCGCAGCAGCTGGCTGGCCGCGCTTGAGCCCAACCTGGGCCGCGTGCTCGGCTACACGCTCGCCGGCGCCATCGTCGGCGGCATCGGCCACGGCCTGCTCAGCGTGGCACGCGTGGACTGGCTGGCGTGGGGCCTGCGCTCGGCGGTGGGCCTGGTGCTGATCGCCATTGCCATACGCATGCTCAACCCGCGCGCGGGCCCGGGCGTGCTTGCGGGCCCGGCGCACCGGCTGTGGGCACGGCTGCGGCCGCTGCAGCGCCACCTGCTGCCGGCCGACACCAGCGCCAAGCGCGTTGGCCTGGGCATGCTGTGGGGCTGGCTGCCCTGCGGGTTGAGCACCACGCTGCTGGCTGCCGCCTGGCTCCAGGCCGATGCACGCAACGGCGCATTGACCATGGCCGCGTTCGGCCTCGGCACCCTGCCGATGATGGTGCCGCTGACCTGGTCCGGCGCGCGCATTGCGCGCTGGCTGCAGAAACCCGGCCTGCGGCGCTCGGCCGGCGTGCTGGTATTGGCATCGGGCGTGCTCACCCTCGCCTCGCCGTGGCTGATGCAGATCCCCGCGCTGCACGGTGCGTTGACCGCACTGGGCTGCGTGCCGCGCGCAACCTGAACCAACGGTTGACCGGCGCCTCCAGGCACGCCCCCGGCTGATCCAGATCAAGCCGTGGCCGGCGCGCCCCGGCGATAATTTTTGCCATCGGATTCCAACCCAATTCCATCCAACAGGAGCAATCGCATGAAGCGTTACCTTGCAATCTTCGGACTCGCCCTCCTCGGTGCCGTTGGCACCGCACAGGCCCAGAACTGCACCATCGCCCTGGAGGGCAACGACCGCATGCAGTTCGACCAGAAGAGCGTCAGCGTCTCGGCCAGCTGCCCGACCATCACCGTCGAGCTCAAGCACACCGGCTCGCTCCCGGTCGCGGCGATGGGCCACAACGTGGTGATCACTGAAACCGGCGACGTCGCCGAAGTGGCACAGGCCGGCATCAAGGCCGGTGCCCCGGCCTACGTGCCGGAAGGCGACGCCCGCATCATCGCGGCCACGGAGATGGTGGGAGGCGGCGAAACGACCTCCATCACCTTCCCGGGCAACAAGCTCACCGCGGGCGGCGACTACACCTTCTTCTGCTCGTTCCCCGGCCACTCGGGAATCATGCGCGGCAAGGTCGAAGTCACCAACTGATCCACCCAGGCATCATTGCTTCCTCCCCCAGACATGCCGGCGAAAGCCGGCATGTTTTTTTCATGCGCAAAAACATGTCGGCGAACACCCGAGGGACGCGGCCATATCCCTTGCGATGAACTTGAAAACAGCCTTTCCCAAGCCTGTGCGCAGCGCACAAAGCACTTCCTCTTGACCCCGGTCAAGGTGCCCGTTACGCGCGCGCGAGACCATATGCCCAGACAAGATTTACCTCACCTGGAGCAACACGATGAAAGTGCTGAAGACCACCCTGATCGCCGCGGCAATCGCCCTTGGCATGGGCGTCGCCCCTCCCCCGGCCCAGGCCATGGATGCGATGGACCTGGTGCAGAAGAACATCGCCACCGCATCCGACCTGGCCAACCTTCCCCGCGAACAGGTGCAGCTGGTGCGGCCCCCGTTCGTGCATGACCACGACCAGGTGGCGACCACCGGCCCCAAGGTCGTGCAGTTCACCATGGCCATCGAAGAGAAGGAGATCGTGATCGACGACCAGGGCACCACGATGCAGGCCATGACCTTCGGCGGCAGCATCCCCGGCCCGATGATGGTGGTCCACCAGGGCGACTACGTGGAACTGACCCTGGTCAACCCGGCCACCAACACGATGCCGCACAACATCGACTTCCACGCGGCCACCGGCGCCATGGGCGGCGGCGACATCACCATCATCGCCCCGGGCGAGGAAGTGACCCTGCGGTTCAAGGCCGACCGGGCCGGCACCTTCATCTACCACTGCGCCCCGGGCGGCACCATGACCCCGTGGCACATCATGGCCGGCATGCACGGCACCCTCACGGTGCTGCCGCGCGACGGGCTGAAGGATGCCGAAGGCAACCCGCTGCGCTACGACAAGATGTATTACATCGGCGAAACCGACTTCTACATCCCGCGGGACGAGGACGGCAACTTCAAGAGCTACGCCTCCGCCGCCGAGTCCCTGCCGGAGACGCTGGACGTGATGCGCGGCCTGGTCCCCACCCACGTCGTCTTCAACGGCGCCGTCGGGGCCATCACCGGCGAGAACTCCATGCGCAGCGAAGTCGGCGAAACGGTGCTCTTCGTCCACTCCACCGCCACCCGCGACACCCGGCCCCACCTCATCGGTGGTCACGCCGACTACGTCTGGGAGCACGGCAAGTTCGGCAACGACCCGGACGTGGACTACGAGACCTGGTTCGTCCGCGGAGGCTCCGCCGCCGCTGCCCTCTACACCTTCAAGCAGCCCGGCCTCTACGCCTACGTCAACCACAACCTGATCGAGGGCATCGAACTGGGAGCGGCCGCCCACATGCTCGTGGACGGCGACACCTGGGATCACGATCTCATGACCCTTCCCTCCGCCCCGGGCGCGATCAAGCCCGACACCGACCAGTCCACGCTCCCCGAGCGCTGACCGGCTCCCCACCGGCCCAAGGGCCCGAACCGCGCCGCCCCGTTCCCGGGGCGGCGCTTTGCGTCCAGCCTCCTCGCCGGCCCAAGCCCTCCCTCCCGGAGCCGGGCCCCGCCGCGGTCGGGAGGTCTTTGCGTGTAAGTAAAGGAGGAGGCCGCAGCCGCAGGCGGAGGCCGGGGGACATGGAGCGCAAAGGCCTCCCGGCCGCGGCGGGGCCCCTCAGTCCGAGACGCCTCCGGTCACGCCATCCGCTGTCCCCTGTGCTGCCCGTGCTGCCCGCGCTGCCCGTGGTGCCGCACACCATCAATCACTGCACCCAAAAAACGGGCTCCCCATTGACCAGGGTCAAGGCCCTCCCCCCAAACCCGGCGTAACGTGCACCCCATGCAGATCCCCACCGCCCATTTCGACGCGGAGCTGGCCAGGCGCTACAACCGCCCCGGCCCGCGCTACACCTCGTACCCCACCGCCCCCCGCTTCAATGAAGCATTCGGCGAAGCGGAGCTGCGCGAGGCGGCGATGGCGAGCAACGGCGACCCGATCCCGCGGCGCCTCTCGCTCTACGTCCACGTGCCGTTCTGCATGAGCCCCTGCTTCTACTGCGGCTGCAACCGCATCATCACCCGCGACACCACCCGCGGCGATGCCTACCTCGCCCGCCTTTACCGCGAGATCGCGCTGGTGGCCGAGCTCTTCGACCGCGACCGCGAAGTGATCCAGCTCCACTTCGGGGGCGGCACCCCCAACTTCCTCGCCCCGGGCCAGCTGGCCGAAGTGGTGGACGCCCTGCGCGCCCAGTTCCACTTTTCCGACCACCGCGACCGCGACATCTCGATCGAGCTCGATCCCCGCTACATCGGTCCGGCGGAGGTTGCCGAACTGGCCGCGATCGGCTTCAACCGCGCCAGCCTGGGCGTGCAGGATTTCGACCCCGCGGTGCAGGAGGCCGTCAACCGGGTGCAATCGGTGGAGGAAACCTTCGCCGTGGTCGACGCCTGCCGCGCCAACGGCTTCCGCTCGGTCAACCTGGACCTCATCTACGGCCTGCCCCTGCAGACCCTGGAAGGCTTCGGCCGCACCCTGGACCTGGTGCTGCAGGCACGCCCCGACCGGCTCGCCGTCTACAGCTACGCGCACCTGCCGCACATGTTCAAGGCGCAAAGGCAGATCGACGGCGACCAGCTGCCGGACCCGGAGACCAAGCTCGCGCTCCTGCAGATGGCCATCCAGCGCCTCACCGCCGCCGGCTACGTGTACATCGGCATGGACCATTTCGCCCTTCCCGATGACGAGCTGGCGCGCGCCCAGGAGCGCGGCGGCCTGCACCGCAACTTCATGGGCTACACCACCCACGCCGACACCGACCTGGTGGGCCTGGGGGTGAGCGCGATCAGCCACATCGGCGACACCTTCAGCCAGAACCCGCGCGACCTGCCCTCGTGGCAGATCGCCCTGGACGAAGGCAGGCTGCCGGTGTTCCGCGGACTGCAGTTGGACGAGGACGATTGCCTGCGCGCGGACCTCATCCAGCGCCTGATGTGCCAGGGCGAAATCCCAGTGAACGCGCTCGAGCGCCGCTACCTGATCAATTTCCCGGAATACTTCGCCGATGCCCTGGATCGCCTGCACCCGCTGATGGAGGACGGACTGGTGCGGGTGGAGGCCGAAAGGATCATCGCAACCTCGCGCGGACGGCTCCTGTTGCGTAATATTGCGATGTGCTTCGATCGATATCTCAATCAGCCGGACGTACCGGCCACTCCCCGATTCTCACGTGCCATCTGACCATTCGGGTGGGGTGGCGGTGAGTACCCCATTCCCGTTCCAGGACCGGCATACCCTTGCCGACGACGGCGACGAGTTCACCTTCTGCTCCACGTGCGCCTTTTCCCAGGCGTGCCTGGCCGAGGGCATGGACAAGTCCGGACTGCGCAACCTGCACATGCTGGTCGAGCACACCGGGCCGCTGCACGCGGGCGAGCACGTGTTCCGCGCCGGCGATCCGTTCGAGGCGATCGCCGCGGTGCGCTCGGGCACGGTCAAGACCTACACCATCGACCGCGACGGCCGCGAGCACGTGCTGGGCTTCCACTTCCCTGGGGAGGTGATCGGCCTGGACGGCATCGACGGCGACCGCTACCCCTGCAACGCGGTGGCGCTGGACACGGTGATGCTGTGCCGGTTCTCGTTCCCCAAGATCTCGGTTCTGGCGGCCCAGCTGCCCGGGCTGCAGCGGCACCTGTTCCGCCTGCTCAGCCGCAACATGGGCCGCGCCGCGCTGCTGGCCGGCGACTGGACCGCCGACCAGCGCATGGCGGCGTTCCTGATGGGCCTGTCGCGGCGGCTTGCCGCGCGCGGGTTCTCGCCGCACCGGTTCCAGCTGACCATGGCCCGCACCGACATCGGCAACTACCTGCGCCTGGCGCCGGAAACCGTGAGCCGGGTGCTGCGCCGCTTCCAGAAGGACGGCCTGCTGGCGATCGACCGGCGCGACGTCGAACTGCTGGATCCGGCCGGCCTGGAAGCACTTGCCGAGCCGCTGATGCGCGGCTGATCCTGCGTCGGCCGCAACGGTCCACGCACTTGATTCCCGCTTGACCCAGGTCAATCCGCCTGGGCAACACCTGCCTCAGCATGCCGCCACCATTCCGGAGAGGCGGCAAAATGGATACAACCAGGCGATTGTGGTGGGGGCTCGGCACCCTGCTGGCGGTGACGTTCGTCATCATGTTGTGGATGGGGCGCGAGATCCACCAGCAGGCACCCCCCTTGCCCGAAAAGATCGTGACCCAGAGCGGCCAGGTGGTGTTCACCCGGGCCGAGCTGGAAACCGGACGACAGGTCTGGCAAAGCTTCGGCGGCCAGCAGATCGGTTCGATCTGGGGCCATGGCGCACTGCTCGCCCCGGACTGGTCGGCCGAGTGGCTGCACCTGGAGGCACTGGCGATCCTGGAGATGCGCGCGCAGCACCAGTACGGCATGCCCTACGACGAACTCGGCGCCGATGACCAGGCCAGGCTCCAGGCCCAGATCCGGTCTGCGCTGCGCACCAACAGCTACGATGCCGCAACCGACACGCTCGTCATTTCCGACGAGCGTGCCCGCGCCATCGAGGTGGTTGCCGCGCACTACGATCGCGTGTTCTCCGACGACCCCGGCGCGGCCCACCTGCGCGAGACCTACGCGCTGCGCGAGAACCCGATCCCGGACGCCGAACACCGGCGCCTGATGTCGGGCTTCTTCTTCTGGGCCTCGTGGGCCACGGTGACCGAGCGGCCCGGCAGCGACATCACCTACACCCACAACTTCCCGCATGACCCGAAGGTGGGCAACACGCCCACGTCGAGCAGCTTCATGTGGTCGGTGTTCTCGATCCTGCTGATGATCGCCGGCATCGCCCTGCTGGTCTGGCACTACGCGGTCAACCACGGCAAGGAGGAGCCGCTGACCCCGCCCAGGACCGACCCGTCGCTCTCGATCCGGGTCACCCCCTCGATGCGCGCGGTGGGCAAGTACTTCTGGCTGGTGATGGGCCTGTTCCTGGTGCAGATCCTGCTGGGCGCGACCACGGCCCACTACCAGGTCGAAGGCCAGGCCGCCTACGGCCTGCCGCTTGCGGAGTTCCTGCCCTATACGCTCACCCGTACCTGGCACACCCAGCTTGCGATCCTGTGGATCGCGACCGCCTGGCTGGCCACCGGCCTGTACCTGGCGCCGGCGATCTCCGGCCATGAGCCGAAGTTCCAGCGCCTGGGGGTGAACTTCCTGTTCATCAGCCTGATCCTGATCGTGGTCGGCTCGTTCGCCGGCCAGTGGATGGCGGTGATGAACAAGCTTGGCCTGGACCACAACTTCTGGTTCGGCCACCAGGGCTGGGAGTACACCGACATCGGCCGCTTCTGGCAGATCTACCTGTTCATCGGCCTGCTGCTGTGGCTGGCCCTGATGGGACGCGCGCTGTGGCCGGCGCTCAAGCGGAAGGACGAGATGTCCTCGATCGCCGGCCTGCTGTTCCTGTCGGTGGTCGCGATCGGCCTGCTGTACGCGGCCGGCCTGATGTGGCGCGAGCACTCGCACATCTCGATCATCACCTACTGGCGCTTCTGGGTCGTCCACCTGTGGGTGGAAGGATTCTTCGAGGTGTTCGCGGTCGCCGTGATCAGCTTCATCTTCGTCAAGCTGGGGCTGGTGCGCGGCAGGAGCGCGACCAACGCGGTGCTGTTCGCGACCATCATATTCATGGCCGGCGGCGTGCTGGGGATCTTCCACCACATGTACTTCTCCGGCACGACCACGGCGATCATCGCGGTGGGCGCGAGCATCTCGGCGCTGGAGGTGGTACCGCTGGCACTGATCGGCCTGGAGGCCTACGACACCTGGAAGAACGGGCAGGCCACGCCGTGGATGGCCCGCTACAAGTGGCCGATCATGTTCTTCCTGGCGGTCAGCTTCTGGAACCTGATCGGCGCCGGCCTGCTCGGCTTCATGATCAACACCCCCATCGCGCTGTACTTCATGCAGGGCACCAACCTGACCGCGGCCCATGGCCACACCGCGCTGTTCGGCGTGTACGGCATGCTCGGCATCGGCCTGATGCTGTACTGCCTGCGCGGACTGAAGCCCAACCTGGTCTGGCGCGAGGGGCTGATCCGCTCGGCGTTCTGGGCGTTCAACATCGGCCTGGCGCTGATGACGGTGCTGACCCTGCTGCCGCTGGGGGCGCTGCAGCTCGAGGCCAGCATGGACGTCGGCTACTGGTACGCCCGCTCGGCGGAGTTCATGGACCGCCCGATCGTGGACGTGCTGGTCTGGCTGCGCACGCCCGGCGACGTGGTGTTCGCCGCCGGCGCGGTATTGATCGCCGCCTTCGTGGCCTCGCTGTGGCTGCCCTCGCGCCGCCCGGCGGCCGTGTCCGGGGGTGCCGCCGAGGAGGCGTGACGGCCCGGCGCATGGCAACGAAAGGGGGGCGGAGCAATCCACCCCCTTTTTCCTTCCGCCACGCGCAGGGCGGGCGATGAGCGAAGCCCCGGGGAGGCGGGGATGTGCGCGTCGACCGGCGGCTGACCTGGGTCAAGAGCCGGGCACGGGACTGCCGCCATACTTGCGACCATGGATACACGACTGTCTTCGCAGCTTTCACTCAATCGCCTTGGCGATGCCCCGCACCGACTGATGTTCTTCGTCGGCGCCGGCAACCTGCTGCTGGCGATGGCCTGGTGGGCCGCCTGGCTGGGCGCCCTGCGCTGGCCGTTCGCGCAGATGCACCAGCCCTGGCCTTACGCCGGCTGGCTGCACGCCTTCATCATGCAGTACCAGATGCTGCCCAGCTTCATCTTCGGATTCCTGCTGACCACCTTCCCCAAGTGGATGGGACAGCCGGAATTCGAGCGCTGGCGTTACGCACCGGTGGGCGTGGGCCTGTTCGGCGGCCAGATCGCAACCCTGCTGGGGGCGGTCGGCTGGGACGCCGGGATCGTGGTCGGGCTGTTCATGACCATGGGCGGCTGGCTGGCCGGGCTGCTGACCCTGGGCCCGCTGCTGTGGCGCGAGAAGGGCACCACCTGGCACGCCCGCTCGTGCTTTGCCGCGCTCAGCCTGGGCTTCCTGGGCCTGCTGGCGTGGCTGGCTCACGTGCTGGGCGCGTCGCCGTTCTGGGCCTTCGTGAGCATCAAGATCGGCACCTTCGGCGTGCTGCTGCCGGTGTACCTGACGGTGGCCCACCGGATGTTCCCGTTCTTCGCCGCCAACGTGGTGCCCGGTTACCAGGCCTGGCGGCCGCTGTGGCTGCTGGCGGCGCTGTGGCCGCTGAGCCTGGCGCACCTGGTGCTGGAGCTGTTCCACCTGTACGGACTGCTATGGCTGGTGGACGTGCCGTTGCTGGGGCTCACTGCGTACATGCTGTGGCGCTGGTGGCCGCGCGGCGAGAAGCCGCGGTTGCTGACCGTGCTGTTCGTGGGCGTTGCGTGGCTGCCGCTGACCTTCGCCCTGTACGCCGGACAATCCATCGCCTACGAGCTGACCGGGGTGTACTGGCTGGGTCGCGGGCCGGCGCACGCGCTGTTCGTGGGCTTCTTCGGCAGCGTGCTGGTGGCGATGGTCACGCGGGTGACGCAGGGCCACTCCGGGCAGGGGCTGTACATGCCGGGGGTGGCCTGGTTCGCCTTCGTCGCCATCCAGGTGGTGGCGGTGACGCGGGTGCTGGCCGAGGTACTGCCGGACACGCCGATGTGGCAGGCGGTTTCCGCACTGGGCTGGCTGGTCGTGTTCCTGCCCTGGGTGGCCAGGATCGGGCGGATCTACCTGAGCCCGCGCGCCGACGGCCGGCCCGGCTGAGGAGGTGGCGGGATGATCGAGTTCTATCCGCAGATCAAGCACGCCCACATCGGCCTGGCCATGGCCAGCGGCGCGCTGTTCGCGCTGCGCGGGGCCGGCGCCCTGGCCAACATGCGCTGGCCGCGCTGGGCACCGGTGCGCTACGCCAGTTACACCATCGACACCGCGCTGCTGACCGCGGCGCTGATGCTGCTCACCATCCTGCCGCGCGGGCTGTACGCCAACGGCTGGCTGGCGGTGAAGCTGGTGCTGCTTGTGGCCTACGTGGTGCTGGGCGTGTTCGCGCTTCGGCGCGCGCGCAGTCGCGCCGGCCGGGCGATCTGCTACGTCGCGGCGCTGGCCACCTTCGCGATGATCTACGGCATCGCCCGCGCCCATCATCCGCTGGGGTACCTGCAGGGGCTTTTGGGCTGAAGCAGGACGCCCCGGCGCGTATCCTAGTGGGGATATGAGGACCCCCGACTCCATTCCCGCCAACAAGGCTCCCGCCGACGACGCCGAGGGCCAGCGCAGCTGGACCCGCGAAGCGCTGAAGCTCCTGCGCCAGGAGGCCGCGCGCTCGGCCGACACCCACCTGCTGCGGCTGGCGTTCGAAGGCTTCCCCGGCATCGAGTTCTACTTCAAGGACGAGGCTGCCCACCCGACCGGCAGCCTCAAGCATCGCCTGGCCCGCTCGCTGTACCTGTACGCGCTGTGCAACGGCCGCCTGCACGCCGGCCAGCCGGTGGTGGACGCATCCTCGGGCAGCACCGCCATTTCCGAAGCGTGGTTCGCGCGCCTGCTGGGGCTGCCGTTCACCGCGGTGATGCCGGCTGCGACCGCACCGCGGAAGATTGCCGATGTGCAGGCCCTGGGCGGGCACTGCGACCTGGTGGACGACCCCTCGCAGGTGTACGAGCGCGCCGCGTGGCACGCCGCCAACGGTGCCTGCCACCTGGACCAGTTCGGGCTCGCGGTCACCGCCACCGACTGGCGCGGCAACAACAACATCGCCGAATCGATCATCAGCCAGCTCGCGGCCGAGCCGCACCCGGAACCAGCGTGGATCGTCTGCGGCGTGGGCACCGGTGGCACCTCGGCCACCATCGGCCGCTACCTGCGCTACCGTGGCCTGGCCACGGGGCTGTGCGTGGCCGAACCGGCCGGCAGCGCCTTCGTGCACGCCTGGCGCGGGCGCGACCGCCACGTGCGCTGCAGCCAGCCCACGGTGATCGAGGGCATCGGCCGGCCGCAGGTTGAGCCGGGCTGGGTGTTCGAGACCGTGGACGAGGTGATCGAGGTGCCGGACGCGGCCTCGATCGCGGCGATGCACGTCCTGAAGGAACACCTGGCACGCCCCTACGGCGGATCCTCGGGCACCAACCTGGTGGCCTGCCTGCAGCTGGCCTGCCGCATGCGCGAGCAGGGCCGGAAAGGCAGCATCGTCAGCCTGCTGTGCGACCCGGGCGAGCGTTACGACCAGACCCTGTACGACCCGGTCTGGCTCAGCCGCCAGGGCATCGACCCGGCCCCCTGCGCCAACGCACTGCGCCGCACCCTCGCCACCGGCACCTGGCAGCCGTTCGCCTGACTCCTTGTAGGGGCGGGCAAAAACCATACGCCTGTTTGACCTGGGTCATGGGGCCCGGAAGAGCCTGTCGATACGCTTCCAGACACGGGGCAAACCAGCCCCGGACGAAGAATCGACAGCCGCCCACCGCAGCTGCGTAGAGCGCGACGCCACGTCGCATCCGCACGCGCGAGGACGCGCCGCAAGGCTCTGAAACGTTGGAGTACCCCATGAACCGCTCCCTCCTGTGCGTCGCGCTCGCGGCGGCGCTGATGCACGCGCCTGCCCTCGCCTCCCCGCTCGCTGCCGACGACACCGGCCCGCCGGAGAACGTGGTCGATTTCGATGCCATGGTGGTCACCGGCGTGGCCCCCAGCGTCGCGCTCACCTTCGTCACCGACCCACGCCAGCCGCGCCAACCGGTGCCCGCCAGCGATGGCGCCGACTACCTCAAGACCATCCCCGGCTTCGGCGTGATCCGCGGTGGCGGTACCAACGGCGATCCGGTGCTGCGCGGCATGTTCGGCTCGCGCCTGAACCTGCTGGCCGGCGACGGCGCGCTGGCCGGCGCTTGCCCCTCGCGCATGGACAACGCCATGTCCTACATCTCGCCGGAAACCTGGGACGGACTGACCGTCATCAAGGGCCCGCAGACGGTGCTGTGGGGCGGCGGCGCGGCCGCCGGCACGGTACGCTTCGAACGCGACATCCCCTACTTCCCCGAGCCCGGCGTACAGGCGCGCGGCAGCGTGCTGGCCGGCAGCAGCGGCCGCAACGACCAGGTGCTGGACTTTGCTGGCGGCAACGAATCCTTCTACGGCCGGATCACCGCGAACCGCTCCGACTCGGACGACTACCAGGACGGCGACGGCAACCGCGTGCCTTCGGCATGGCTGAAGTGGAACGCGGACGCGGCCATCGGCTGGACCCCGGATGCGGACACCATCCTCGAGGCCAGCTTCGGCCGCGGCGACGGCGAAGCCCGCTATGCCGGCCGCGGCATGGACGGCTCGCAGTTCGACCGCACCAGCTTCGGGCTGCGCTTCGAGAAGGCGAACATGGAGGGCACGCTCAACGAGGTCCAGGCCAACCTGTACTACAACGACATCGACCATGTGATGGACAACTACTCGCTGCGCGATCCGGATCCGGACGGCATGATGCCGATGCCGATGGCCAGCAACGTTGCCCATCGCACCGTCGGCGGGCGCGTCGCGTTGACCTGGCGGGGCCACCACTGGGACCTGACCGGCGGCATCGACGGCCGTGCCAGCAGGCACTCCCAGCGGCGCGGAACCGGCCGGGACGCCTATCTGGCACAGCCCTGGAACGTGGACGCGCGCTTCCGCCAGGCCGGCGCGTTCGCCGAACTGCACTGGCACCTGAGCGACCGCCACCACCTGATCGGCGGCGCGCGGGTGGACCGCGCCGAAGCCGAGGACCGGCGCATGCATGCCGGCGGCGGCCATGGCGGTGGCACGATGCCGATGCCCAACCCGACGTTTGGGATGACCCGCAGCGAGACGCTGCCCTCGGCCTTCGTCCGCTACGAGCAGAACGTGCCCGATTCCAACCTGAGCTGGTACGCCGGCGTCGGCCACACGGCGCGCATGCCGGACTATTGGGAACTGTTTTCACCCAACCACGGGCCGGACGCCGCGGCCAACGCCTTCGCCGGCGTGGACCCCGAGCGCACCACCCAGCTCGACCTGGGCCTGAACTACAAGGGTGAATCGGTCGACGCCTGGGTGTCGGTCTACGCCGGGCGGATGCGCGACTACATCCTGTTCGACTACGGCATGCACGGCACCACCGCCGGCAACGCCGACGCCGACATCCGCGGCGGCGAGGCGGGCGTCGAGTGGACCCCGGCGGACAACTGGAAACTGGGCGGAAGCCTGGCCTACGCCTGGGGCGAGCTTGCGGACAGCGGCCAGCCGCTGCCGCAGATGACGCCGATAGAGGCGCGCCTGACGGTCGGCTACGACAACCGGCGCTGGAGCGCGGGCGCCCTGCTGCGGGTGGTGTCCAGCCAGGACCGGGTGAGCGAATCGCTGGGCAACGTGGTCGGGCGCGACCTTGGTCCCAGCGCCGGCTTCGCGGTGTTCTCGCTCAATGGCGGCTATCGCTTCAGCGAAGCGATGCAGCTGACCGCCGGCATCGACAACCTGTTCGACCGCAGCTACAGCGAGCACCTCAACCTGGCCGGCAACAGCGCCTTCGGCTATCCCGCCGACCCGGTGCGCATCAACGAACCCGGCCGCACCGGGTGGGTCAAGCTCAACCTGGAGTTCTGACCCCGCCCGTGGCGCCCCGCCATCGGTGGGGCGCTGCGGTACCGGCGTCGAAGCGCGCCATGCGCCGCCGGGGAGGTCAGGCGGGGCGGGCGAACACCAGGCTGGCGTTGGTGCCGCCAAAGCCGAAGCTGTTGGACATCACCGTGCGCAGCTCTGCGTCGCGGCTCTCGCGCACCACCGGGAAGTCTTCGGCCTTCGGATCCAGGGTCTCGATGTTGGCCGACCCGGCGATGAAGCCGCCGTGCATCATCAGCAGGCTGTAGATCGCCTCGTGCACGCTGGCCGCGCCCAGCGAGTGGCCGCTCAGGGCCTTGGTCGAGGACAGCGGCGGCAGCTTTTCGCCGAAGGCCTCGCGCACCGCCTCCAGCTCGACGATGTCGCCGGCCGGGGTCGAGGTGCCGTGGGTGTTGAGGTAGTCGATATCGCCCACCGGCGTGCCGTTCAGGCCCGCCAGCGCCGTGCGCATGCAGCGCACCGCGCCCTCGCCGGACGGCGCCACCATGTCGGCGCCGTCGGAGGTCACGCCGTAGCCCACCAGCTCGGCCAGGATCGGCGCGCCGCGCGCAACCGCGTGCTCGTAGTCCTCCAGCACCAGCATGCCGCCGCCGCCGGCGATCACGAAGCCGTCGCGGTCGGCGTCATACGGGCGCGAAGCGGTCAGCGGGCTGTCGTTGCGCTTCGTGGACAGCGCGCCCATGGCGTCGAACTGCGCGGTCATCGCCCAGTGCAACTCCTCGCCGCCGCCGGCGATCACGATGTCCTGCGCGCCGTGGCGGATCAGGTCGGCGCCGGCGCCAATGCAGTGCGCCGAGGTGGCGCAGGCCGCCGACAGCGAGTAGCTCACGCCGCGGATGCCGAAGGCGGTCGACAGCGTCGCCGACACCGTGGAGCCCATCGAGCGGGGCACCATGTACGGGCCCACCTTGCGCACGCCGCGGTTGCGCAGCAGGTCGGCGGTTTCCACCTGCCACTGCGGCGAACCGCCGCCCGAGCCGGCCACCAGGCCCGTGCGCTCGCAGCGCACCTGCGCATCGTCCAGGCCCGCGGCCGCGATGGCGTCACGGGCGGCCACGTACGCGTACGCCGCGGCGTCGCCCATGAAGCGCTTGAGCTTGCGGTCGATGGCGGCGGCCAGGTCGATCTCCGGCACGCCCGCCACCTGGCTGCGCAAGCCGAGCTCCTGGTATTCGGGGACGAACCGGATGCCGGCGCGGCTCTCGCGCAGCGACCTGGATACCGTGTCCAGATCATTGCCAAGGCAGGACACCACACCCATCCCGGTAACCACGACGCGACGCATTTCTAGAATCCCTTGGTGGAGGAGAACAGGCCCACGCGCAGGTCGGCGGCCAGGTAGATCTCGCGGCCGTCGACGAGCGTCCGGCCGTCGGCGATCACCAGGTCGAGCTTGCCGCGCATGGTGCGGCGGATGTCGATCTCGTAGCTCACCAGCTTTGCCGTCGGCAGCACCTGGCCGCTGAACTTCACCTGGCCCACGCCCAGCGCACGGCCCAGGCCGGTGGCCCCAAGCCACGGCAGGTAGAAGCCGCACAGCTGCCACATCGCATCCAGGCCCAGGCACCCGGGCATCACCGGGTCGCCCTCGAAGTGGCAATCGAAGAACCACAGGTCCGGACGGATATCCAGCTCTGCGCGCAGTTCGCCCTTGCCGTAGCGCCCACCCTCGGTGGAGACATGGGTGATGCGATCGAACATCAGCATTGGCGGCGCGGGCAGCCGGGCGTTGCCGGGCCCGAACAGTTCACCGCGCGCGCAGGCGAGCAACTGCTCGTAGTCGTACGAGGAAGACTGGGTCATGACATCCAGAACGTGGGGATTCCGTCTATTTTGCGTGTTTCAGCGTGAAAATGCCCGCCTGGGAGGCTGCCTGCCTTGCCCGCCCTGCCAGTGTCGCTCAGGCATAGCGGGTTGGATCCGGAACGCCGGCACCCGCGAAGCCCTGCGCGCGCAGCCTGCAGGCGTCGCAGCGCCCGCAGGCACGGCCGTCCAGATCGGCGCTGTAGCACGACACGGTGCTGGAAAAGTCCACGCCCAAACGCACGCCTTCGCGCACGATGCCGTCCTTGCCCAGCGCCATCAGCGGCGCATGCACGCGGATGCCCGCGCCTTCCACGCCCGCCTTCGTGGCCAGGTTGGCCAGCGCCTGGAAGGCGGCGATGAACTCCGGCCTGCAGTCGGGATAGCCGGAATAATCCACGGCGTTGACGCCGCAGAAGATGTCGGCCGCGCCCAGCACCTCGGCCCAGCCCAGGGCGATCGAAAGCATGATGGTGTTGCGCGCCGGCACGTAGGTCACCGGGATGTCGCCCGGCGCATGCTCGCTGCCATCGGGCACCGCGATGTCGTCGGTGAGCGCCGAGCCGCCGATGCCGCGCAGGTCCACCGCCACCACCTTGTGCGCCACCGCGCCCTGCGCCCGCGCCACCCGCGCCGCAGCCTGCAGCTCGGAAGGATGGCGCTGGCCGTAGTCCACGCTCAGCGCATGCGCCGCAAACCCGCGCTCGCGGGCCATGGCCAGCACCACGGCCGAATCCATGCCGCCTGAAAGGAGTACCACCGCGTTCTTCATCTAGCGTCCCGGCTCGTCGTTCCAGA
This sequence comes from Luteimonas sp. JM171, assembly GCF_001717465.1. Lineage (NCBI taxonomy): Bacteria > Pseudomonadati > Pseudomonadota > Gammaproteobacteria > Lysobacterales > Lysobacteraceae > Luteimonas > Luteimonas sp. JM171. Next base: position 335,456 of record NZ_CP017074.1, read on the forward strand.
GGATCTTGTGCAGCTGCAGCTGGAACCGCACCGGCAGGCGGTCGGCGACGATCCAGTCGGCCAGCTCGCGCGCGCCCAGCTGGTCCTTGCTGGGTGAGAACAGCACATCGCAGCGGGTGGTGATTCTGTGCCGGGCAACGACCCCGCGCGCCCAGTCGTAGTCCTCGCGCCCGCACAGCACGAACTTGACCTGGTCGTGGGGCGTGAGCAGGGCGATGTTCTCCCACAGGTTGCGATGGGCCTCGCCCGAAGCCGGGGTCTTGATGTCGAGCACCCGACTGACCCGCGGATCGGCCTGGCCGATGTCGATTGCCCCGGAAGTTTCCAGGGAGACCGCATATCCGGCATCGCACAGCCGCCGCAGCAGCTCCGCGCAGCGCTTCTGGGCCAGCGGCTCGCCGCCGGTGACGCAGACGTGGCGCACGCCGTGGCGGGCCACCTCGGCCAGGATGCCGTCGATCGTCCACCACTCACCCCCCTGGAACGCGTAGGCGGTATCGCAGTACTGGCAGCGGAGCGGACACCCGGTCAGGCGCACGAACACCGTGGGCCAGCCGGCATCGCGGGCCTCGCCCTGCAGCGACAGGAAAATCTCGGTGATGCGGAGCCGGTCGGCCGCGGACGCGGCATCGGTACCGGCCGCGTGGGGGACGGCGGCGTTCATGGCGCTATTGTAGACGGCCAGGGCACGCGCCCGGCCGGTCCTGCCTCAGCGGAGCCTGGAGAGCCGGATCACGCGCAGGCGGTCGTCGGCGGTCACCGCGGCGTCACTGCCCGGATAGCGCTCCACCACGGCGGCCAGGGTCTGCTCGGCGGCATCGAGCTGCTGGCGGCCGAACTGCGACAGGCCGACCTTGAGCAGCGCGCGCGGCGCGCGGGAATCCTCGGGAAACTGCTCGATCAGCGCCTCGAACTGGCGCTGGGCGCGCTCGTAGTCCTCGAGCACGTAGAAGCTCTCACCCAGCCAATAGTGCGCGTTCGGCGCCAGGTTTCCGGATGGATGGACCTGCAGGAACTGCTCGAACAGATCCGCCGCGCGCTCATATTCACCCGCGCGCAAGGCGCTGAAGGCAACTTCGTAAGCTGCCCGCTCGTCGGGATCCTGCGCGGGGCTGGCGCGTGGGGCGGGCGCATCGGCACCCGCTGTCGAGTCCGGCACGGGCACCGGCAGGCCGTCGCCATCGCCGTCCGGGTCCGGGAGCGCCGGCGCGGGCATGCCGCCCTCGAGCCGGTTGAGCCGGCCGTCGGCATCCAGGTACTGGGCGCGGGAGGTCTCCCGCAGCTGTTCCAGGCCGTGCTGCAGCTCTTCGATCTGCGAGCGCAGGGACACGACCTCGCGCCGCAGTTCATTGACCTGCTCCAGCAGGTCCACATTGCTGCTGCGCGACATCGATTCCTGCCGCTCCAGCGCGGCAACGCGGTCAGCCAGGCTTGCGCGCTGGGCAGACGCGGGTGCGGCGGCCACCAGGGCCGCCGCAACCGTGATTGGAACAATCAGCTTGAGCATCGGATGCTACTGCTGCGACGCCGGATCAGCGCGCCGTGTAGACGATTTCCACCCGGCGGTTGCGCGCCCAGCAGTCCTCGCTGGAGTCAGTGCACTGCGGGCGCTCTTCGCCGTAGCTGACCACGGTGAGCTGGTTGCCCGAGCCACCATTGGCCTGCAGGGCCGAGGAGACCGAGTTGCCGCGGCGCTCGCCCAGGCCGAGGTTGTAGTCGCGGCTGCCGCGCTCGTCGGCGTGGCCTTCCAGGGTGATGCGCGAGGACGGGCGGTCACGCAGGTACTTGGCGTGGCAGGCCATCTGCGCCTGGAACTCCGGACGCAGGGTTTCCTGGTCGAAGTCGAAGTAGATCACCCGCTGGCGCAGGCAGGCGTCGGTATCCAGGTCTTCCGGGCCGAACACGCCGGTGGTCGGCGCCGGCTCGGTGGTGGTCGGCGGGGTGGTCGGCGGCGGCGGCGGAGCCTCCTCCTGCACCTGTCGGGCACAGCCGACAAACATCAAGCACAGCGCAGCGGCAAGCAGGACTCGGTTGGTGGTCTTCATCTCGTCGATCCCTAATTGTTGAACTCAATGTTCAGATTGATGGAAACATTGTGGAGACGGCGTCAGCGTGGTTCCCGGAAAGGCCCCCAGGCCGGCTCCCGCACATCCCCATCGGCAAGCACCAGGCGCTGGCGCACGCGCCCGTCGGACGAAACGGCATACAACACCCCTCGCCGTCCCTCGCGCGCCGCGTACAGGATCATGCTGGCGTTCGGTGCGAAACTCGGCGACTCGTCGAGTGAACCGGGCGACAGCGTGGACCACCGCGGCGTGCCGAGGCTGCGATCCAGCACCGCGATACGGTACACGTTGCCCGCACCTTGCGCTACGGCAATCTTCTGTCCGTCGAAGGAAATGTCCGGATCGGAATTGTAGCTGCCCTGGAAGGTGACACGGCTTTCGCCGCCACCGCCGGCCGGCACCTGGTACACCTGCGGACGCCCGCCGCGGTCGGAAGTGAAGTACACCGTGTTGCCATCCGGGCTCCACGCCGGCGAGGTGTCGATGCCGAAGTGGTTGGTCAGCCGGGTCAGCGCCTTGCTGCCCAGGTCCATCACGTAGATCTCCGGATTGCCGCTGCGCGAGAGGGTCAGCGCGAGCCGGCTGCCATCGGGCGAGAACGCCGGCGAGGCGTTGATGCCCCGGAAGCTGGAAACCAGCTCGCGCGCGCCGCTGGAGATGTCCTGGATGTAGATCGCCGAGTTGCCCTGCTCGAAGCTCACGTAGGCCAGGCGGCTGCCGTCGGGGCTCCAGGCAGGCGAGAGCAGCGGCTCGTTGGAACGCACCACCGTCTGCGGGTTGTGGCCATCGGAGTCGGCCACGATCAGCGCGTAGCGCGCGCTCTCGCCGGCGCCGGTCTGGGTGACGTAGGCGATCCGGGTCCAGAACGCGCCGCGCACGCCCAGGATGGCCTCGTAGATCGCGTCCGACATCTGGTGTGCCACGTCGCGCATGGCGCCGGCGCGAGCGGTCATGGCCATGCCCAGGATGCGCTCCTGCTTGGCCACGTCGAACAGCTCGTACTCGACGCGGTAGCCGCCGCCCGCATCCAGCACCCGGCCCACCACCAGGAAGTCCTGCCGCAGCATGCGCCAGGTGGGGTACTGGACCTCGGAGCCGCGGGTGGGGCGCTCGACGATGTCGCGCTCGGGCAGCGTGCGGAACTGGCCGGAGCGGTCGAGGTTGGCGCGGATCACCGCAGCCACGTCGGTGTCGGGCGCCGTCGCCGAGCCTTCGTACGGCATCGGCACCACCGCAATCGGCAGCGCCGACGCATGCCCGCCCACGATATCGATCTCCAGGCCCTGCTGCTGCGCGGCAGCGGCCACGGGCAGGAGCAGCGCGAACAGCGCAAGGAAGCAACGGATCATCGGTTTCATCGTCATACCCGGAGTTGGAAGGAGATGGCCTGCAACGCTACAGCTTGGCCGCAGCACGTGGAGGGCGGATGAACGGCGCCATAGCCGCGCCTACCGGTCCTGTGCGGTGAAGTTGAGATTGAGGCGGCGGTTGAAAACGGATTCGAAGCCGGCGTAGGGCAGCGGCTCGGCACGCCGCACCGCGGCCTCGACCGAGCGCCGGCCCAGTGCGTCATAGGGACAGGAGCTGTCGAACTCGACGCTCATCACCTGTCCGCCGGGAAGCTGGGTAATGTAGATCCGGCAGCGCTGGCCCAGCGGCACGTTGTCAGGGCGGGTCCAGTTGCGGGCAATCGCTTCCTGCAGCGCAGCGGCATAGCGGGCGGCCAGGTCGCTGTCGCCGCCGGGCGACCCCGGCGTGGGATTGGCGGACGATCCGGAATCGGCCTGCTCGGCCTGGCGGTCACGCGCCGCCGCGATCTGCTGCAGCTTGCGTTCGGCCTCTTCCTCCTCGCGCCGCAGGCGCTCCCGCTCCGCGCGCAGCTTCTTCAGTTCTTCCTCGCGCTGCTGGCGGGCGAGGCGCCGCTTCTGCTCGGCCTCTTCCTGCGCCTGGCGCTCTTCCAGTTCTATCTGCTCCTGGCGGCGGCGCTCCTCCTGTTCGCGCTCGGCGGCAAGCTCGGACTCCGAATCGGCGCGCGCCGCGTCCTGGTCAACGACGTCCGGCTCCGGGATCCGCTCCTGCGGCGCCGGCTGCGGCTCCACCGGCGCATCTTCGGGCACGGGTTCGGGCAGCGGCTGCGGCGGCGGCACGGTTTCCTCCTCCACCGGCTCAGGCTCAGGCTCCGGCGGAGGGGGCGGCAACGGCTCGGGGGTCTCGGCCAGGGCCCGCTGCGCGGCCGGAGACAGCGCGTCGGCGTCCACCAGCTCAGCGCTGATCGGCAGGCCGGCGGCCTGCGGCGCGGCGCTCCGGGTCCAGTACATGCCAAGGAACACCAGGCCGAACAGCAGCACGTGCAGCAGCAGCGCCAGCACCACGGCCTGGGCGGTATCGGCACGCGCCTCGCGCATTTACTCGGCGCCCTCCGCCGGACGGCTGATCAGGCTCACCCGGGTCACGCCCGCCTGGTTGATCGCATCGATCGCGCGGATCACGTGCTGGTAGCTGGCGTCGCGGTCGCCGTTGACCAGCACGCTCGCGTCCGGGTTCTGGTTGTGGATGGCCTGCAGGCGCTCGCGCAGCTGGGCCACGTCGACCATGCGGTTGTCGTTCTCGATCATCAGGCCGAGCGAGCCATCGGGATAGACGCTCACCACCACAGGATCCTGCGGCGAACCCAGCGAGCGGGCCTCCGAATCGGGCAGGTTGACCTGGGTGCCGAGGTTCAGCAGCGGCGCGGTGACCATGAAGATGATCAGCAACACCAGCATCACGTCGATGTAGGGAACGACGTTGATCTCGTTCTTGAGCTTGCGCCGGTGGCGGCGGCGGGTGGAGATGACCGACATGGGGACTCCGAGCTTGCGGTGCGATCAGGCGGACGGGGAGCGGACGGGGCCGGGGCCCGGCGCCGCTATTCCTCGACGTAGGCCTGGCGCTCCAGGATCGAGGAGAACTCGTCGGCGAAGGATTCGTAACGGCTGGCGATGCGCTCGACCTTGGTGGCGTAGCGGTTGTAGGCCCAGACCGCGGGGATCGCGGCGAACAGGCCCATTGCCGTGGCGATCAGCGCCTCCGAAATGCCCGGCGCGACGGTGGCAATGGTGGCCTCGCGCACGTTGGCCAGGCCCTGGAACGAAATCATGATTCCCCACACGGTGCCGAGCAGCCCGACGTATGGCGCGATCGAACCGACGTTGGCAAGGAACTCCAGATTGTGCTCCAGCCCGTCCAGTTCGCGCGAAGTGGCCACGCGCATGCCGCGCTGGGCGCCTTCAAGCTGTGCCGCCGGGGTGGCGCTGCGTCGCTGCCGCTGGCGCGAGAACTCGCGGAACCCGGCCTCGAAGATTGCCTCGAGCCCGTCGACCTCGCGGTTGCGCTCGGTGGCGGCGGCGTAGAGCTTGCCCATGTCGGAGCCGGACCAGAAGCGCTCCTCGAAACGGTCGGCCTCGCGCTCGGCGCGGTCAAGCAGCTTCTTCTTGCGGAAGATGATCACCCAGGAGGCGATCGACGCGGCCAGCAGCAGCAGCATCACCAGCTGCACCGGGATCGAGGCGTGCAGGATCAGCTGCAGCATGTCGATGTCGCTGCCCACCGCGACCGCAGCCTCGGCAACGCCGGGATCGGCCGGCAGCCCGGTTGCTGCGGCGGCGCCTTCGTCCGGCAGCGGCGCGACTTCGGTCGCCTGCAACAACATCGTCAGTGGAATCATGCATCCGCTCCAGGGTTTTTGATTACGTGTTCTGCAAGTTGTCCGTACAGCGCTTCCGGGATCCCGCGGGGACGGAAGCCCTCGGCGTCGAGCGCCGCCAGGCGCACCTGCGCATCGAGCAGGAGTCGCCCGTCACACTCGACCGCCTGATCGACCACCAGGCTCGCCCGGCGGCATTCGCGCAGCGCCACCGTGACCTCGAGCGCATCGTCCAGCCGCGCTGGCGCGCGGAAATCCATCCGCATCGCCCGCACCGCGAACACCAGCCCGTGGGCGGCACGCAGCGCGTCCTGCCCGTGGCCCAGCGCGCGCATCCATTCGGTCCGCGCGCGCTCCATGAAGGCCACGTACCGGGCGTGGTAGACCACTCCACCGGCGTCGGTATCTTCCCAGTAGACCCTTGTCGGAAGGCTGAACAACTGCTGAGGGCCGCTACTCATCGAACAATTCCCGGGAATCGCCCACCGCCTGCACCTGCGGGCGCGGCTTGAACCCCAGGTGGCGATAGGCCTTGGCCGAAGCCATCCGCCCGCGCGCGGTGCGCACCAGGAAGCCCTGCTGGATCAGGTAGGGCTCGATCACGTCTTCCAGCGTGCCACGCTCCTCGCTGAGCGCCGCGGCCAATGATTCGACGCCCACCGGACCACCCTCGAAGTTCTCGATGATCAGGTGCAGCAGCCGGCGGTCCAGGTCGTCGAACCCCTCCGGGTCCACGCTGAGCATCTTCATCGCCGCGTCCGCCACCGCGCGGTCGATCCTGCCGCCGGCGCGGACCTGGGCGTAGTCGCGCACCCTGCGCAGCAGGCGGTTGGCGATGCGCGGCGTGCCGCGCGAGCGGCGCGCGATTTCATCCGCCCCCTCCGGCTCGCAGTCGATGCCCAGGATGGCGGCGGAACGGCGCACGATCCGGGCCAGCTCCGCCGCGCTGTAGAACTCCAGCCGCTGGACGATCCCGAAGCGGTCGCGCAGCGGCGCCGTGAGCAGGCCGGCGCGGGTGGTGGCGCCAATCAGGGTGAACGGCGGCAGGTCGAGCTTGATCGAACGCGCGGCCGGGCCCTCGCCGATCATGATGTCGATCTGGAAATCCTCCATCGCCGGGTACAGCACTTCCTCGACCACGGGCGAGAGGCGGTGGATCTCGTCGATGAAGAGCACGTCGTGCGGCTGCAGGTTGGTCAGCAGCGCGGCCAGGTCGCCGGCCTTCTCGATCACCGGCCCGGAAGTGACCCGCAGGCTCACCCCCAGCTCGTTGGCGATCACGTGGCTCAAGGTGGTCTTGCCCAGTCCCGGCGGGCCGAAGATCAACACGTGGTCCATGGCTTCGCCGCGCTTCTTCGCCGCCTCGATGTAGATCGACAGCTGGTCGCGGACCGGCTGCTGGCCCAGGTAGTCGTCCAGCCGCTGCGGCCGGATCGAGGCCTCGACGGCCTCGTCTTCGCGGGTCGCGCCCGGGGTGATGATGCGCTCTTCGGTCATGCGGCTATGGTCGCACAGCCGCCCCGCCTGGCGGCCGGTGGCCGGTCAGGCCGCGCCCTGCCCGCTGCCCTCCAGGCCCCAGGCTCCGGCGGCGATCTCGAAGCTGCGCATGCGGGCTTCAACGCTGGCCAGGTTGGCGGTGAGGATCAGTTCGTCGGGGCGGTGCTTTTCAACGAAGTCGGCGATGCCCTCGGCGACGTCCTTCGCATCGCCCACCACCGAGCACGACAGGGCCTGCCCCACCGCCGCCAGCTCCTGCGGGGTCACCACCGAATGGATGTCGTCGACCGGCTGGGGCACCTTGCCCGGCTGCCCCGGCCGGCGCAGGTAGGCGAACATCTGCTGCAGCGTGGTGAACTGGCGCTCGGCCTCGGCGCGGGTATCGGCCGCCACCACGTTCAGCGCCAGCATCGCGTACGGCTCACGCAGCCGCTTCGAGGGCCGGAAGTTCTGGTGATAGGCGGCCAGCGCCTCGGTCATCATCGCCGGGGCGAAGTGCGAGGCGAACGAATACGGCAGCCCCATCGCCGCCGCCAGCCGGGCGCCGAACAGGCTCGAACCCAGGATCCACACCGGCACCTCGATCCCGCCGCCCGGCACCGCCTGCACCAGCTGGCCGGGCTCGACCGGCTCGAAGTAGTTGATCAGCTCCGCCACGTCGTGGGGGAAGGCGTCCGCGCCCTCGTAGTAGCGCCGCAGCGCGCGCACGGTGGGCTGGTCGGTGCCCGGCGCGCGCCCCAGGCCCAGGTCGATGCGGTCCGGATACAGCGTGGCCAGGGTGCCGAACTGCTCGGCCACCTGCAGCGGCGCATGGTTGGGCAGCATCACCCCGCCCGCACCCACGCGGATGGTCTTCGTGGCTCCTGCCACGTGCCCGATCAGCAGCGCGGTCGCGGCGCTGGCCACGCCGGGCATGTTGTGGTGCTCGGCCAGCCAGTAGCGGCGGTAGCCGAGCCTCTCGGCGTGGCTGGCCAGGGTGACCATGTCGGAAAAGGCGGTGGCAACGTCGCTGCCTTCGGCCACCGGGGCGAGGTCGAGTATGGAAAGCGGAATGCGTGCCTGTGTGCTCATGCCACCAGCATGGGGGCGGGGCATCGGGTTTGCCACCCGGCCGGGCTCAGATTTCCACCGGCGTCCCCAGTTCAACCAGGCGGTCGCCGGGAATCCGGAAGTAGGCCGAGGCCGGCGCTGCGTTCCGGTGCATGGCCGAGAACAGCTTTTCGCGCCACAGCGCCATGCCATGGCGGACGCCGGGCACCACCGTTTCCCGGCTGGTGAAGTAGGTGGTGTCGGTCGGGTCGATCCACAGTCCGTCGTCGTCGTCGCAGGACGCCATCAGCGCCACCGGCACGTCCGGTGTCTCCATGAACCCGAACCGCAGCGTCACCCTGTACCAGCCATCGGCGATCCCCCGCACCTCCAGGCGCCGCTCGCGCGGCGCATACGGCACCGCCAGCGTAGCCACCGTGAGCACCACGTTGCGCTCGTGCAGCACCTTGTTGTGCTTGAGGTTGTGCAGCAGCGCCTGCGGCACCACGCCCTTGTCGGCAGTCAGGAACACCGCGGTCCCCGGCACCCGCTGCGGCGGCGCCAGCATCAGGCCCGGCAGGAACTCGTCGAGCTGCTCGCCGTGCTCGCGGATGCGCTGGCGCAGCAGCAGGCGGCCGCGCCGCCAGGTACGCAGCAGGGTGAACAGCACCAGCCCCAGCAGCAGCGGGAACCAGCCGCCCTGCGGCACCTTGGCCAGGTTGGCGGTGACGAAAGCCAGGTCCACCAGCAGGAACACCGCGCACAGCGGCACCACCCACAGCCGCCAGCGCGGCCAAAGCGCGTGGGCCACGATCGCCAGCAGCACGGTGTCGATCAGCATGGTCATCGACACCGAGACCCCGTAGGCCGCCGCCAGCGCGGACGAGCTGCCGAAGCCGACCACCAGCGCGATGACCACCACCAGCATGCTCCAGTTGACCGCCGGGATATAGATCTGGCCAATGGTGTCCTTGGAGGTATGCAACACCTTCATGCGCGGGATGTAGCCCAGCTGCATCGCCTGGCGGGCAATCGAGTAACCGCCGGTGATCACGGCCTGGGACGCGATCACGGTGGCCGCCGTCGCCAGCAGGATCATCGGGAACCGGCCCCACTCCGGCACCCCGTGGTAGAACGGGCTGGCCGCGGCTTCCGGGTTCTCGAGCACCAGCGCCCCCTGCCCCAGGTAGTTGAGCATCAGCGATGGCAGCACCACGCAATACCAGGCGTAGCGCACCGGCCGCGCCCCGAAGTGGCCCATGTCGGTATAGATCGCCTCGCCGCCGGTCACGGCCAGCACCACCGCGCCGAGGATGAAGACCCCGCCCCAGGAATGGTCGATGAAGAACCGGACCGCCCAGATGGGGTTGATGGCGTGCAAGATCTCGGGGTCGTGGAGGATGTTGGCCACTCCCAGCACAGCCAGCACCAGGAACCAGAGGACGGTGATGGGCCCGAATATCCCGCCCACCCGGGCGGTGCCGAATCGCTGGGTGGCAAACAGCACCACCAGCACCGTGAGCGCGATCGGCAACACCCAGTGGCCGAGTTCGGGCGCGGCCACCTCCAGGCCTTCCACCGCCGCCAGCACCGAGACCGCCGGCGTAAGCACCCCGTCGCCGAAGAACAGCGCCGCGCCCAGGATCCCGAAGATGCCCACCAGCCACGCCGCGCGCGAATCCTTGGGCAGGCTGCGCTGGGCCAGCGCCATCAGCGCCATGATGCCGCCCTCGCCCTCGTTGTCTGCGCGGGTGATGATGGTGACGTATTTCACCGACACCACCAGCACCAGCGCCCAGAACACCAGCGAGAGCAGGCCCAGCACGGTGTCGTGGTTGGCCACCAGGCCGTAATGCGGCGAGAAGGCCTCGCGGATGGCGTAGAGGGGGCTGGTGCCGATGTCCCCGAACACCACCCCCAGCGCGCCAATCGTCAGCCCGAACAGGCCGACCTTGCCGTGCTGCGGGTTGTCGCGTTCGCGGCCCTCTGGTGCCATCGATGGTGTCCGGGGTGGGGGGAATCAGCGCAGGGCGGACTGTAGCGCCTTGCGGATGATGGCCTCGGCGGCGTCGCCTTCACCGGCGGCGGCCCGGGCCATCTTCTGCGCCTCGGCCGACCGGTAACCCAGCTGCTGCAGCGCCACCACCGCTTCGGACATCGGGTCGGCGGGCACCGCCCCGGCGCTTGGCGCGGTGGCGGCGCCGGCGAAGTCGGCCGCGCGGTCGCGCAGCTCCACCACGATCCGCTCGGCGGTCTTCTTGCCGATGCCCGGGATCCGGCACAGCGCGGTGATGTCACCGGCCTGCACCAGCAGCGCGAACTCGCCCACCGACGCCCCCGACAGGATCGCCAGCGCGATCTTCGCGCCGATGCCGCTCACCTTCTGCACGTCGCGGAACATGCGCCGCTCGGCCTCGGTGAGGAATCCGTACAGGGACACGGTGTCGTCCTTGTGCGCGTAGTGGGTGAACAGCGTCACCTCGCGGCCGACCTCGGGCAGGTCGTAGAACGTGCTCATGGGCGCCTCGAGCTCGTAGCCCACGCCGCCCACGTCCACCACCAGCCACGGCGGCTGCTTGTGCGCGAGGGTGCCGCGCAGTCGTCCAATCATCGGTTTCCGGTCCTCATTACTTGCGCGCCCAGGCCTGCCGGGTGCCGACGCCGAGGCGGCGGGCACTGGCGCGCACATGGGCGTGGGTGATGGCGGCGGCCAGCGCGTCGGCGGCATCCTCCTGCAGCTTGCCACGCAGGTTGAGCAGGATGCCCACCATGTGCTGGATCTGGGCCTTCTCGGCGCCGCCGCGCCCCACCACCGCCAGCTTGATCTCCTTGGCCGCGTACTCGTGCACCGGCAGGTCGCGCAGCACCGCCGCGCAGATCGCCGCGCCCCGGGCCTGGCCGAGCTTGAGCGCCGAATCCGGGTTGCGCGCCATGAATACCTGTTCGATCACCACCTCGTCCGGGCGGTGCGCATCAATCACCTCGCCCAGGCCGTCCAGCAACAGGCGCAGGCGGCCCGGGAAGTCGGGCGCCGAAAGCAGCACCAGCGGGCCGTGGAACACGTGCGCCATGTTGCCCGCGGCATCGACATCGATGATGCCCACGCCGGTGCGCTGGGAGCCCGGGTCGATGCCGAGGATGCGGGTCATGGCCCGGGCGCCGTCAGGCGTAGGCCTCCTCGCCCAGGTCCGCGTTGGAATACACCGCCTGCACGTCGTCCAGGTCCTCGAGCCAGTCGAGCAGCTTGACCACCTGCTGGCCGGTCTCGCCGTCCACCGACACGTCGTTGTCCGCGCGCCAGGTGACCTCCGCCTGCGCCGGCTCGGCGCCGGCGGCGATCATCGCATTGCGCACCTCGGCGAAGGCGTCGGGGTCGGTCAGCACGTCGATCGAGCCGTCCTCGGGATAGGTGACGATGTCGTCGGCGCCGGCCTCGATGGCGGCCTCGGTTATCGCGTCCTCGTCGGAGCCGGGCGGATAGCTCAGCACGCCCAGCTTGCGGAACATGAAGGCCACCGAGCCGTCGGTGCCCAGGTTGCCGCCGAACTTGCTGAAGGCATGGCGCACGTCGGCCACGGTGCGCACGTGGTTGTCGGTGAGGCAGTCGACGATCACCGCGACCCCGCCCGGGGCGTAGCCCTCGTAGCGGATCTCCTCGTAGTTCACGCCCTCCAGCTCGCCGGTCGCCTTCTTGATGGCGCGCTCAACCGAGTCGCGGGTCATGTTGGCGGCCAGCGCCTTGTCCACCGCCGTGCGCAGGCGCGGGTTGGAAGCGGTGTCACCGCCCCCCAGGCGCGCGGCCACGGAAATCTCGCGGATGAGCTTGGTGAAGATCTTGCCCCGCTTCGCGTCCTGCGCGTTCTTGCGGTGCTGGATGTTCGCCCATTTGGAATGACCGGCCATGTGTTTCGGGACCCGGGAATGCAGTGACGGAAGTCCCTGATTATAGGGCCTGGAAAGCGCAAGGCAGCGGCGCACTTCGCGCTCTCACAGCAACTTCGGGCCCGATCGGCTACAATGCGGGGCGCTTCGCAGCCTCACGTGTGCATTGAATTGCACATGCCGCTCGAATGCCTTGATGCCGCGGCCTTTCATTCGGCACCGCAGCACCGGCGGCATCCGCCGCCCGGCCGGCTCCATGCCCGGCCCGCGACAACAGACCGATCCCCAATCCGCCGGGACCCCCGCGTGGGCGGCTTTTCCTTTGCCTGCGCCTGGCGTCCCCTCAAAAGGACCGTCCACAGCCCAGATGCAACAAACCGGAATCCACCAGCTCAGCTCTGGCACCGCACTGCTTCTCCTCGTCGGCTTCTACGCCCTGACCTTCCTGATGTCGCTGTCGATCCTCCGCAAGAAGGAGAACGTCGACGCCTACATGGTCTCCAACAGCGCCATCGGCTTCGGCATGGCCGCGGCCAGCATGATGGCCACCTGGATCTGGGCGGCCTCCTTCTTTGCCAGCGCCACGTCCGGCTACCGCTACGGCATCTCCGGGCCGATCCACTACGGGCTGTGGGGCGCGCTGATGATCCTTTTCATCTACCCGTTCGGGAAGCGCTTCCGCGAACTGGCGCCCGACGCCCACACCCTGGCCGAGATCCTGCACGCCCGCCACGGCACCTCGAGCCAGATGGTGATGGCGGTGTCCAACATCGTCGGCTCGTGCATCAGCCTGATGGTGAACTTCAGCGCCGCCGGCGCGCTGGTGGCCGTGCTCTCGCCGCTGTCCTTCATCCACGGCGTGCTGATCGCCGGCGCCGGCGTGCTCGCGTACACCCTGTGGTCCGGCTTCCGCGCTTCGGTGATGACCGACTTCGCCCAGCTGGTGGCCATGGTCGTTGCCGCCGCGGTGCTGATCCCGATGGTGTACTTCAACGCCGGCGGCAGCTCGCTGCTGGAAGAGGGAATGGTGCACCTGACCGCGGAACAGGCGAGCTTCTTCTCGGGTACCGCATTCCTTGAACAGGGCGCGCCCTACCTGGTGGCCGTGCTGGCGTATGCCATCGGCAACCAGACCATCGCCCAGCGCCTGTTCGCCGTGCGCCAGGACCTGATCAAGCCCACCTTCCTCACCGCCACCGTGGGCTATGGCGCGGTGGTGATCGGCTTGGGCATGCTGGGGCTGCTGGCGCTGTTCGCGGGCGTGACCCCGCTCGACGGCGACAGCAACAACCTGATCCCGCAGATGGCGTCGGAATTCCTGCCCCCGTTTGCCATCGGCGTGTTCTTCATCCTGGTGGTGGGCTCCCTGTCTTCCACCGCCGACTCCGACCTGTCCGCGCTCTCGGCGCTGATGATGACCGACGTCTACGGCAAGAACCTGGCCCGCAAGCGGCCGGACCCGAAGGTCATGCTGCTGGTCGGGCGGGTCACCATGATCGTCGCCACGATGCTCGGCATCATCTTCGCCAGCCTACGCCTGGACATCCTGATCGTGCTGGTGTTCGTGGGCGCGCTGTGGGGCGCCATCGTGTTCCCGGTGATCGCCAGCTTCTACTGGGACCGCGTGAACAACCGCGCCTTCTCCTGGGCGGTGGCCGTGGCGGTGACCCTGTTCTGCCTGACCCGCTTCGAGCTGGTCCCGCTCACCGGCGTCATCGGCTACCTGTTCGAAGCCATCGCCCTGGTTGGCGCTGGCGTGGTCACCGGCCTGATGGCGTTCGGCTTCTTCGGCCGCCGCGTGGCCTTCGTCGTCGGCGGCGCCACCATCCTCGGCCTGTCGACGATCGTCTTCGGCGGTTTGCGCGACTACATCCCGCTGATCAGTGCCCTGGTCGCCTATGGCGCCAGCGCCATCGTCTGCACCGCGCTCAGCCTGCGCAACAACGAACGCTTCGACTTCGCACTGCTCGACGAGCGCGTGCGCAACTTCCAGAAGACCGCCTTCGACAAGGACGAGGGCAAGGACAGCGGTCTCAACCCCGCCGACCCGCTCCCGGAGGCCCGCTCATGAACACCACCCTGCTTTCCTTCTACATCCTAATCTGGCCCGCGCTCGCCATGGGCGTGCTGGTGCTGTTGTTCGTCGCCCTGTTCCGCGACATCCGCGCCGCCAGGAAGAAGGGCAAGGACCTGGTCTGACGGCTTCCTCAGGCGCCGCTGAAACGGCCACTGCGCAGGAAACGGACCGCCTGCGCGGCGACCTCGCGTGACAGGAGCAGGCCCATGTGGCTGGTGCGGATCACCACGTGATCCGCCAGGCCGGGCGCGCGGGTCTCCGCCACGGCCACCGTGCCATCGTGCTGCCCCTCGAACCGGCCGAAGAATCGCCCCAGCCCGTAGGGCGCGCTGCCGGCGATCATCCCGACTTCGAATCCGTCCGGCAGCGTGGCGCATCCTTCGGTGAGGATCCTGCGGCTGCGCCCGAAGTAGAGCCCCGACAGCCGGTAGCCGGCCAGTTCACCGGCTGCCGCGCTTCCACACAGCGGGGAGCCCAGGCAAAGGACCCGGCCGACCGGGGCACCTGGTTCCTGGCGCAGCGCATGCAGCGTGACCAGCCCGCCCATGCTGTGGCCGACGATGTGCGCGGGGCCGCCTTTCCGGATCCGCCCGAGCAGGGTGGCCATTGCGGCGCGGGGGCTTTCCCGGATCGTCCGGTAGCCGAGGATCTCCGGCACAAAGCCCTCTGCGCGCAGCCGGCGCGCCAGTGGTTGCATGGTGATGCCCGCCATCCACAGGCCGTGGAGGAGGATGACGCGGCGGATGCATTCTGGAGGGACGGGGGTGGACATCCGGCAATGCTATCCGCCTGTCCAGCTCTCCTGGTGAACCCTGGAGCGAGCACACATCATGTCGCCCTGAGCTGAGGGGCCCCGCGCTATTACAGCGCTCCCCCTTTGCGGCGCATGATGAATTCCCGGTCACGCACCCGGCCGACCGGAAACCGGTATTCGCCAACAATTTCAAAACCCTTGCGCGCATAAAAGCGCTGGGCGCCGACGTTCTCCGACCAGACCCCGATCCACAGCGGGCACGGCCCCTTGCGCTGCAGCCACGCCATCGCCGTATCGAACATCCGCCCGCCCCAGCCGCCCCGCTGGTATTCCTTGAGCAGGTACAGCCGCTTCAGCTCCCCGTCGCCCGGCGCCACCTCCGGGTGCGGCAGCCCGCACGGGCCCGCGGCAGCATGGCCCACGGCCTCCCCGCCGTCTTCGAGGAACCACACCGCGTAATCCGGATGCGCCAGGATCACCCGCTGCTTCTCCACCGCGTACGCATCGTCGAAGAACGCCTGCAGGTCCTCCGGCGGATACAGGTGGCCGAAGGTTTCGTCGAACGTGCGCCGGGCCAGCCTCGACAGCGTCTGCGCGTCATTGACCGTTGCCCGCCGGATCGCCAGCGTCATCGCGCCCCCTACTCCGGCTTGCGTACCGACACGTGCAGCTCCTTCAGCTGCTCCTCGTCGACCGGCGAAGGCGCATCGGTCATCAGGCACTGGGCGCCGGTGGTCTTGGGGAACGCGATCACATCGCGGATCGAGTCCGTGCCCGCCAGCAGCGCAGCCATCCGGTCGATGCCGAAGGCGATGCCGGCGTGCGGCGGCGCGCCGTACCTGAGCGCGTCGAGCAGGAAGCCGAACTTCGCCTCCGCCTCCTCCGCGCCGATGCCCAGCAGCTCGAGCACCGCCTTCTGCATCGAGGGCCGGTGGATGCGCACCGAGCCGCCGCCGATTTCGTTGCCGTTGAGCACCAGGTCGTAGCCGCGGCTGGTGGCCGTGGCCGCGTTCGCGCGCAGCGCCTCCTCGTCGTCCACCGCCGGCGCGGTGAACGGGTGGTGCAGCGCCACGTAGCGCCCAGCCTCGTCGTCCCATTCGAACATCGGAAAATCGGTGACCCACAGAGGCTTCCAGCCGTCCTCGACCAGGCCGAACTCCTCGCCCGCCTTGAGCCGCACCGCGCCCATGAAGGTGCTTGCCACGGCATGATCGCCGGCGCCGAAGAACACCATGTCGCCATTGCCGGCGCCCACATGCTTCATCAGGGCATCGAACTGCGCCTCCTCGAAGAACTTCTGGATCGGCGAGGACACCGCGCCGTCGTCGGCGATCTTGACGTAAGCCAGGCCCTTGGCGCCGAACTTCGCCGCGTGCGCCGCGTAGCCATCGATCTGCTTGCGCGACAGCGAGGCGCCGCCGGGGATGCGCAGCGCGCACACGCGCCCGCCCTCGCCCGCCGCGACATCCGCGAACACCTTGAAGCCGCTGTCCTTCACCAGGTCGTTGACGTCCATCAGCTCCAGCGGATTGCGCAGGTCCGGCTTGTCCGAGCCGAAGCGGCGCATGGCCTCGGCATACGGCATGCGGGGGAACGGGTCGACCAGGGCAACGCCCGCCACTTCCGCGAACACCTCGCGCACCATCGTTTCCACCGTGTCCTGCACCAGCGCCTCGTCGGCCCAGGCCAGCTCCATGTCCAGCTGGGTGAACTCCAGCTGGCGATCGGCGCGCAGGGCCTCGTCGCGGAAGCAGCGCGCGATCTGGTAGTAGCGGTCGAAGCCGGCCACCATCAGGATCTGCTTGAACAGCTGCGGGCTCTGCGGCAGCGCGTAGAACTCGCCCGGGTGCTGGCGCGCCGGCACCAGGAAGTCGCGCGCGCCCTCGGGCGTGGCGCGGGTCAGGATCGGGGTCTCGATGTCCTGGAAGCCGCGCCCGTCCAGCCAGCGGCGCAGTGCGCTCACCAGCTTCGTGCGCACCCGCATCCGGCGCTGCATCTCCGGGTGGCGCAGGTCGAGGTAGCGGTATTTGAGGCGGATGTCCTCGCCGGGGTTCTCATGGTGGTGGAACGGCAGCGGCTCGGCCTCGTTCAGCACCTCGATGGCCGTGGCCACCACTTCCACCTGGCCGGTGCGGATCTTCGGGTTGACCGACTCGCGCCGGCGCACGGTGCCGGTCACCCGCAGGCAGTCCTCGTAGCCCACCCCGGCGGCGGTGGCGATGACCGCGGCGTTGCCCTCGGCGCCCGACGGCTCGGCCACCACCTGCACGATGCCCTCGTGGTCACGCAGGTCGATGAAGCACAGGCCGCCGAGGTCGCGGGCAACGTCCGCCCAGCCGCAGAGGGTGACGCTCTGGCCGATCAGCGATTCGTCGATCAGGCCGCAAAGATGGGTACGCATGGAAACTCCGGACAGTGGCCGCGCCGGCGCGCGGAAAGCCGGCCATTTTACCGGCTTGCACGGCGGGTTCCGAGGCGGGCGGCGGGAACCACCGGCAGCAAGTGGCGGGGGCGAGAGAGCAACGGGTGGCCATGCGGGGATAATGGGCGGTTCATGCCGTTCAACGACCATTGGCCCGGAGGAACCAAGCGCCCGTGATCGCCGTCGTCCGCCCGCTTGCCGCCCTGCTCGCCGGCACCGCGCTGCTGCTGGCCGGCAGCGGCCTGCTCGGCACCCTGCTGGCGGTGCGCGGCCGCATCGAGGGTTATGACGACCAGGTGATGGGGCTGGTGATGTCGGCGTATTTCGCCGGCTTCTTCCTGGGCACCTACGCCGCGCCCGGCCTCATCCAGCGGATCGGCCATATCCGCGCGTTCGCCGCCTACGCGGCGCTGTGCGCGGCCACGGTGCTGCTGCACCCGATCCTGGTTTCGCCCTGGGCCTGGGGCCTGCTGCGCCTGGCCACCGGCCTGTCGCTGGTCGGCCTGTACACGGTGATCGAGAGCTGGCTCAACGTACAGGCCCCCAACGACCAGCGCAGCCAGGTGTTCTCGATCTACATGGCGGTGAGCCTGCTGGCCCTGGCCGGCGGACAGTGGCTGCTGGGCGCGTCTGCGCCGGATGGCTTCGTGCTCTTCAGCGTGGTGGCGATCCTCATCTGCCTGGCGGCGCTTCCGGTCACCACCAGCCGGATGACGCAGCCTGAACTGCCGCAGGTGCCGCGGCTGGCCCTTCGCGCCCTGTTCCAGGCCGCGCCCGCGGCCACCCTGGGCGCCCTGCTGGGCGGCCTCACGCTGGGAAGCTTCTGGGGCCTGGCGGCGATCTTCGCGACCCGGATCGGACTGGACGTCACCGGCGTGGCCCTGGTGGTGAGCGTGACCATCCTGGGCGGGGCGGCGCTGCAGTTGCCGATCGGCCGCCTCTCCGACCGCGGCGACCGGCGCACCGCGCTGGTGGTGATCTGCCTGCTGGCGGCGGCGGCCGCGGTGGGCACGATGCTGCCCGGGGGCCAGGCCGGCCTGCCGCTGTACGCGCTGTGCTTCGTGTTCGGCGGCCTGACGTTCGCGATCTACCCGCTGTGCATGGCCCACCTGCTGGACCACCTTGAGCCATCCGACACGCTGTCGGCCGGCAGCAGCCTGCTGCTGCTCAACGGCGTGGGCTCGGCCATCGGCCCGGCGCTGGCCGGCGTGGCCATGACCCGGTTTGGCGCCGAGGCCCTGCCCGCGTTCCAGGCCGCGGCGCTGGTGCTGGCCGCGCTGATCGCGGGCGGCCGGCGCCTGCTGCGCCACCGCGACAATGAGCACCCGTCGGAATTCCACGTCATGGTGCAAACCACGCCGACGGCGATCGAGATGCTGCCTGAAGTCGAATCACCCGAGCCCGAACCCGAAGCCGGGCCCGGCAGCGGCCGCTAGCAACTACCAGCCAGCAACTGAGGACTCCGGGCCAAAGCCTTACGGGGCTTGCGCTGCGGGCGCGGGCTCGGCCTTCTTCGGTGGGTCGGCCTTGCCCGGGGCGTCGGCCGGCTTGGCAGCGGAATCGGATTTGTCCCCGCCCGCCAGGTTGCGCTTGGCCTCGCCGCCCTTCTTGAAGTCGGTTTCATACCAGCCGCTGCCCGCCAGGCGGAACGCCGGGGCGGTCACCTGCCGCTTCACGGCCGCCGCGGCGCACTCCGGGCAGGCCTCCGGATCCGGATCGGAAAGCTTCTGGAGACGGTCGAACTGGTGGCCACAGGCGGCGCACTGGAAAGCGTAGATGGGCATGGCGTACGTCTTGAACCTGGGGGTGAAATGGAACCGCCCCCATTCATGGGGGCGGCTGTGACCATTTCAAGCCGCGCGGGCGCGCGTCAGTAGCCCCAGGGGGTGGGCGGGGTCTCGACCGGCTGCGTGAGGTCGAACTCGACCTGGAACAAGCGCCCCTCCGGGTTCTGGCCGCCCTCGGGACGCGCCAGCTCATAGAGGAAGCGCTGCCCGGGCTCGATCTCCATCGCCCAGACATTGGTGGTCGAGACATCCAGCCCCTCGCGCGAGAACAGCTCGATCGACTCCTGGTCGACCGGGAACTCCTGGCGCTGCGCGGTCCCGGGCTCCACGGTATCGCCGCCGTACATGGTGACCGGATCGTCGCTGCCGTCCTCCAGGCGGTGGTCGTGCTTGAGGCGCAGGCCGTCTTCGGTGCGGGTCAGGATCCAGGTGCGCGAATGGTTGTCGCCGACATGGAACGGCACCCGGATCTCGCGGGTGGGCTCCTCGCAGCCGCGCACGTGCATCACCAGGTCCTGGCCTTCGAACGCGTCGGGTTCGGGCGAGGCCGGCTCGTTGGCCACGATGCGCCCGGCGAACGCCTGGCCGCAGTGCTCGGCCAGCCGGATCAGGAATTCATCCGCCGGCTCGATCAGGCCTTCCGCGGAAGCGGCGGCCTCAGCGGCCTGGGCGGCGGCTTCGGCATGGGCCTCGGCGACCGGATCAGGCTGGTCGTCGGTGGAAGGCGCGCAGGCGGCCAGGGCCAGCGCGAGCGTGAGTGAGGAAACCGTGATGACTCTGTTCATCCGGCCACGGTAGCGTCCCGCTGAACCGCACGCAATCCCGCACGGGCCGCGCCGGATCAGTCCTCAAGCAGCTCAAGCCACCGCTCCTCGGCTTCGGCCAGCTGGCCGGCGATGGCCTCACGCTCGCGCCCGAGCCGGGCCAGGGCGGTGGGGTCGGTGTGGTTGTCCGGATCGGCCAGGGCCGCGTCTATGCCGGCCAGCTCCGCTTCAAGGCGCGCAACGGCGTCCTCGGCTTCCGCCAGCTTGTGTGGATTGGTTTTGCGCGCTGGCGCCGGGGCCTTCGCAACAGGCTGGGCGGCGGGCGCTGCGCCGGCCTTGGCGCCGGCCCCGCGGCCCTCGCCCTGGCGCGCGCGCAGCCACGCCGCATATTCGTCAAGGTCGCCGTCGAAGGGCTTCACCGCGCCGTCGGCCACCCGCCAGAAGCTGTCACTGACCAGCCCGATCAGGTGCCGGTCGTGGGACACCAGCACGATGGCGCCATCGAAGTCGCTCAGCGCCTCGGCCAGCGCCTCGCGCATGTCCAGGTCCAGGTGGTTGGTAGGTTCGTCGAGCAGCAGTACGTTGGGCTGCTTCCACGCGATCAGCGCCAGCGCCAGGCGCGCGCGCTCGCCGCCGGAGAACCCGTCGATGCTCTCGAAGGCCCGGTCGCCGGGGAAGTACCACTTGCCCAGGAAGTCGCGGAACGCCTGGGTCGGGGAATCCGGGGACAGCTCCCTCAGGTGATCGATCGGCGAGGTGCCGGCCACCAGCGACTCCACGGTGTGCTGGGCGAAGTAGCCGATGCGCAGGTCCGGATGCGCCGCGCGCTCGCCCGCCAGCAGCGGAAGCTCGCCCACCAGTGATTTCACCAGCGTGGACTTGCCGGCGCCGTTGGGGCCCAGCAGGCCGATGCGGTCGCCGGCTTCCAGGCCGAAGCCGACGCTCTCCAGGATGCGCGCATCTTCGCCATAGCCGCAGGTGCCGTGGTTGATCCTCAGCAGCGCGTGCGGCAGCTTCGCGGGCTGCGGGAATTCGATGCGGAAGCCGCGCTCGGCGCGCACCGCCTCGGTCCCGGCCAGCTTGGCCAGGCGCTTCATCCGGCTCTGGGCCTGGCGCGCCTTGCTGGCCTTGGCACGGAAGCGGTCGATGAACTTCTGCAGGTGGGCCCGCTCGGCCTGCTCCTTCTCGTGCGCGATCTGCTGCTGGCGCAGGTGCTCGGCGCGCTGGCGCTCGAACGCCGTGTAATCGCCCACGTAGAGCCTTGCCTTGCCGTCATGCAGGTGCAGGGTGTGGGTGGAGACGCCGTCGAGGAACTCGCGGTCGTGGCTGATCAGCAGCAGCGTGCCCTGGTAGCGCAGCAGCCACTGCTCCAGCCACAGCACCGCATCCAGGTCCAGGTGGTTGGTGGGTTCGTCCAGCAGCAGCAGGTCGCTGGGCATCATCAGCGCGCGCGCCAGGTTCAGGCGCACCCGCCAGCCGCCGGAGAATGCGCTCACCGGCCGACGGTGGGTATCGGGCGAAAAACCAAGGCCGTGCAGCAGGCGCCCGGCGCGGGCTTCGGCATCGTAGCCGTTGAGCTCGCCCAGGCGCTGGTGGGCCTGGGCCACCGCGTCCCAGTCCTCGGCGGCGGTGGCCTCGGCTTCGGCGCGCAGGGCGGCCGCGACTTCGGTATCCCCGGACAGCACGAACCCGATCGCAGGATCCGGCAGCGACGGTGTTTCCTGGGCGACGCTGGCGATGCGCAGCTTCGAAGGCAAGTCGAGGTCGCCGCGGTCGGCTTCCACCTCGCCGCGGATGGCGGCGAACAGCGAGGACTTGCCGGTGCCGTTGCGGCCCACCACGCCCACGCGCCAGCCCGCGTGCAACGCCAGGTCGACGTCGGACAGCAGCAGCCGTTCGCCACGGCGCAGGGCGAAATTCCGGAAGGCGATCATGGGGCGCGCAGTGTAACGGCTGCAGGCCTGCGGCGGTTGCCGCCGCGACCCACGGCATGGTTTCGGCGGAAACCGTTGCGGCGCTGCCGCGGGGCGTGCTAGTTGGACTGGGACAGGATCATTTTCCGGCGCCACGCGCCTTCCCACCGGACAGGGAGAATCCCCCGCCATGCACAAGAACCGCCTTGCCGCCGCCCTTGCGTTCGCCCTCGTTGCGCCAGCCGCCTGGGCCCAGGCGCCGCAGCCCCAGGCATCCGAGCGCGCCTCCACCCTGGACACCATGATCGTCACCGGCACCCGCGTGTCGGACCGCACGGTGGCCGAGTCGACTTCCCCGATCGACATCATCACCCCCGAAGCCCTGCAGGCCACCGGCACCACCGAGCTGGCCACGGCGCTGTCGCGGGCCCTGCCCTCGCTCAACTTCCCGCGCCCGGCCATCACCGACGGCACCAGCGCGATCCGCCCCGCGCAGCTGCGCGGCATGGCGCCCGACCAGGTGCTGGTGCTGGTGAACGGCAAGCGCCGCCACACCACCGCCCTGCTCAACGTCAACGGCACCCAGGGGCGCGGCTCCTCGCCGGTCGACCTCAACGCCATCCCCGTCGCCGCGATCGAGCGCATCGAGGTGCTCCGCGACGGCGCCTCGGCGCAGTACGGTTCGGATGCGATCGCGGGCGTGATCAACGTGGTGCTCAAGGGCAGCGGCGCCGGCAGCAGCATCGATGCGCGCCATGGCCAGTACTCGGCCGGTGACGGCGCCCAGTGGAACCTCGCCGGCGATCATGGCGTGGCCCTGGCCAACGGCGGCTTCGTGCATCTGGCCGGACAGTTCGGCGAACAGGACCACACCAATCGGGCGCGCCCGTACGCGGGCGCTTCGCCGGGCGGCAACAACCCGCAGCTGGGCGAGAAGCGTTTCATCTACGGCGACCCGGACGTGGAGCACTGGGGTTTTTCGCTCAATGCCGAGGTGCCGCTGGGCGAGCGCGCAACCCTGTACGGCGTCGGCATGTTCAGCGAGCGCGACATCACCTCGTTCGCGTTCTTCCGCGCGCCGGGCAACCCCAACCAGAACGTGCCCGCGATCCACCCGGACGGCTTCGTGCCCAACATCAACAACATCGCCGATGACCGCTCGCTCGTGGCGGGCGTGCGCGGCGAGGCAGGGGCCTGGTCCTGGGACGCCAGCTACAACTGGGGCATCAACCACCTGGAATTCTTCATCCGCAACACGCTCAACGCCAGCCTTGGCGCCAGCTCGCCGACCTCGTTCTACGCCGGCGCGCTGGAGACCACCCAGAACATCTTCAACCTGGACCTGGGCCGCGAGCTGGACTGGGGCCTGGCGTATCCGGCCCACCTCGCGCTGGGGGTGGAGTACCGCCAGGAGAAGTGGAACCAGTCGCCAGGCGAGCCGGACTCCTGGCGCCAGGGGCCGCTGCCGCCGCCGGTGGCCTCCGGCTCGCAGGGCTTCCCCGGCTACCGGCCCGGCGACGCCGGCCACCACGACCGCGACAGCTGGGCGGTCTACGCGGACCTGGAAGCGGACTTCACCGAGCGGTTTTCCGCCGGCGCGGCGGTGCGCCACGAGGACTACAGCGACTTCGGCAGCCAGACCTCCGGCAAGGTGTCCGGCCGGTTCGAATTTTCCGATGCCGTCGCCATGCGCGGCACGGTGGCCTCCGGCTTCCGCGCGCCGTCGCTGTCGCAGCAGTTCTTCCAGACCACCAGCACCACCTTCATCGCCGGGTTCGCGGATCCGTTCGAGATCCGCACCTTCCCGGCGGGCAGCGACATTGCCCGGGCCCTGGGCGCCGAGCCGCTGCAGCCGGAGGAGTCCCTGTCCTACAGCCTGGGCCTGGTGCTGCAGCCGGCCGATGCGCTGTACGTGACCGTGGATGCCTATCAGGTGGACGTGGACGACCGCATCGTGCTCTCGGCCAACCTCACCGGTGACATCCGCCAGTTCCTCGAGGAGCGCGGCATCTTCGGCGTCACCGGCGGGCGCTACTTCACCAACGCCATCGACACCCGCACCCGCGGCATCGACGTGGTGGGCACGTACCGCTGGGACCTGGCCACCGGCAGCTTCGACCTGACCGCCGGGTACAACTATTCCAAGACCGAGATCACCCGCATTGCGCCCAACCCGCCGGAGCTGGAGAGCGGCGGGCTGAACCTGGAGCGCATCGACCGCGCCGAGCGCGGGCGGATCGAGCGCGGGTTCCCGCGCGACAAGCTGGTGCTGTCGGGGACCTGGAACACCGGCGACTGGACCTTCAACGCCGCCACCACCCGCTACGGCAGTTTCCAGACCACGCCGAACGTGGCCGCCAACGACCAGACCTACGGCGCGAAGTGGGTGGTGGACCTTTCCGCGACCTGGCACCTGGACGGGTGGAGCTTCACGGCCGGCGCCGACAACGTACTCAACGAGTACCCGGACGAGAACATCTTCGGCAACTCCACCAACGGCCAGTTCCCTTACAACTCGGCCTCGCCGTTCGGGTTCAACGGCGCCTTCATGTACGTGCGCGCCGGCTACCGCTGGTGACCCGCGCGGCCGGGGCACCGGCCCCGGCCGCCACCGCACCCTGGCCGGTGCGGCACAATCGGGGCATGCGAATCACCGTTGTCACCGGGGCAGGCATGTCCGCCGAGAGCGGCGTCCCCACCTTCCGCGACGCCCCCGAAGGCCTGTGGGCGCGATTCGACCCCCAGCAACTGGCCACGCCCGAAGCCTTCAGCGAGGACCCGGCCCTGGTCTGGGGCTGGTACCGCTGGCGCGCGGCGCTCGTGCTGCGGGCTCAGCCCAATGCCGGCCACGCCGGGATCGCGCGGCTCCAGGACGCCGGCCACGACGTCACGGTGGTCACCCAGAACGTGGATGATCTCCACGAGCGTGCAGGTTCGGATCGCGTCCTGCACCTGCACGGCAGCCTGTTCGCCTCGCGCTGCAGCCGCTGCGCAGCGGCGCCCGCAGCCGAGCCGCTGCGCCAGGACCTGGAGACGGTGCCGCCTGAAGGTGCGCACGAGGCGCCCCCGGCCTGCGCAACCTGCGGCGGGCTGGTCCGCCCCGGCGTGGTCTGGTTTGGCGAAGGCCTGCCGGCGGACGCCTGGCGCCAGGCGCAGGAGGCCGTGGCCGCGAGTGAGTTGGTACTGGTGATCGGCACCTCGAACCTCGTCTACCCCGCCGCCGCCCTGCCCCTGGCCGCGCTGGACGCCGGGATCCCGGTACTTGAGATCAACCCGCACCCCACGGCGCTCTCCAGCCAGGCCCGGGCCAGCTGGCGCCTGCCTGCCAGCGAAGGCGTCGAACGCCTGCTGGCGCTGCTGCAGCGCGCACCTGACGGATCAAACCTCTTCCAATAGCCGCGCCGGGCTCAGCGGGCCAATGCAGTGTCCAGATACGGGTTGAGCTGCGGGTGCCGGAACACAAAACCGGATTGCTGCAGCCGCTCGGGCAGCACGCGCTGGCCTTCCAGCAGCAGCGTGGACATTTCGCCAAGGCCCAGCCTCAGCACCGGCGCCGGCAGGGCCAGGCCCGCCGGACGGCGCAGCGCGTGGGCAAGCGCGCGCGTGAACTGCGCGTTGGTCACCGGCTCGGGCGCGGTCACGTTGACCGGACCCACCGGCGCGCTCCGCGTTCCGTCAAGGTGCTGCAGCAACAGGCTCCGCACCGCCTCCACCCAGTCGCGCCGGGAGATCCAGCTCAGGACCTGGCTGCCGTCACCCAGGCGCGCACCCAGGCCCATGCGGAAGGGCGGAAGCAGCCGCTTGA
Organism: Luteimonas sp. JM171; assembly: GCF_001717465.1. NCBI lineage: Bacteria > Pseudomonadati > Pseudomonadota > Gammaproteobacteria > Lysobacterales > Lysobacteraceae > Luteimonas > Luteimonas sp. JM171. The sequence goes on from NZ_CP017074.1 coordinate 361,137, forward strand.
GCATGCCGCCCGCCGGATGCAGCGCGATCCCGGTGCGCAGCAGCAGCACCGGCACCTCCAGCGACACCGCTTCCATCGCCGCGGACTCCCATGCCTCGCACAGCGAATGGGAAAAATCATCCGCCGCGGCGCTGCCTTCTCCCAGCGGCGCGTCCCCCTGGGCACCGTACCAGCCCACCGCCGATCCGCTCAGCAACACCCGCGGCCGCCGCGGGATGCGTCGCATCCACTCGATCAGGGCCCGGGTGGGGCCCAACCGGCTTTCAAACAACAGCTGCTTGCGCCGGTCGCTCCAGCGCTTTTCGGCAATGCACGCACCGGCGAGGTTGACCACCGCATCGAAGTGGTCATCGGCTCCAAGCTGGTCGTATCCCAGCACCCGCACGCCGTCCGGGGCCCGCCGCGATGCATCGCGCGACAGCCAGGCCACCTGCGCACCATCCTCTCGCAGGCGCGCCGTCAATGCGCGCCCGAGGAAACCGCTGCCTCCGCTGATCAGGATGCGCATCACACTGCCCGGTCCAGGGCCGCCGGGCGTGGCGGCCGGTCTGCGAAGCGCAGTGTGCGCAGGCAGCGGTCAACCCGCCGTCAAGCCCCGGCGCGCCGGCCATCCCGGGCGCGCCGGTTGCCACCGGATCAGCCCTTGGCGAACTTGAGCTCCCCGGCTTCGGCATCCACCCGCACCGTATCCCCCTGGCCAAACTCGCCGGCCAGGATCTTGGATGCCAGCGGGTTTTCCAGCTGCTGCTGGATGGCCCGCTTGAGCGGCCTTGCGCCATACACGGGATCGAAGCCGACGCTGGCCAGCAGGTCCAGCGCGCGCTCCGAGACGTCCAGGGAAATCCCCCGCTCGGCGAGCCGCTTCTCCAGCCCGGCCATCTGGATCCTGGAGATCGACTTGATCTGCGCCAGGTCCAGCGGGTGGAACACCACGATGTCATCGAGCCGGTTGATGAACTCGGGCCGGAAGTGCGCCTGCACCACGCCCATCACCGCCGCCTTCATGGTGTTGTAGGCCTCGGGCGAGCCGTCGCCATCGAATTCCTGGATCATCTGGCTGCCCAGGTTGGAGGTCATCACGATCACCGTGTTGCGGAAGTCCACCGTGCGGCCCTGGCCATCGGTCAGGCGGCCGTCGTCGAGCACCTGCAGCAGGATGTCGAAGACGTCCGCATGCGCCTTCTCGACCTCGTCGAGCAGGATCACGCTGTAGGGTCGGCGGCGCACCGCTTCGGTGAGATAGCCGCCTTCCTCGTAGCCCACGTAGCCCGGGGGCGCGCCGACCAGCCGGCTCACGGAGTGCTTCTCCATGAACTCGCTCATGTCGATGCGCACCATCGCGTCCGGGCTGTCGAACAGGAATTCGGCCAGCGCCTTGCACAGTTCGGTCTTGCCCACGCCGGTGGGGCCCAGGAACAGGAACGAGCCGCTGGGCCGGTTGGGATCACTCAGGCCCGCCCGTGAACGGCGCACGGCGTCGGAAACCACCTTCACCGCCTCGTCCTGGCCGACCACGCGCTTGTGCAGCATCTCCTCCATGCGCAGCAGCTTGTCGCGCTCGCCCTCGAGCATCTTGCTGACCGGGATCCCGGTCCAGCGCGCCACGACCTCGGCGATCTCCTCGTCGGTCACCTTGTCCTGCAGCAGCGTGAAGCCGGTGGTCTCGGCCTCCTGCGCTGCCTGCAGCTGCTTTTCCAGCTCGGGCAGGCGCCCGTACTGGATCTCGCTCATCTTCGCGTAGTCCTGCGCCCGCTGCGCCGACTCCAGCTCCAGACGCGCCTGCTCGATCTGCTCCTTGATCTTCGTTGCGCCCTGCACGGTCGCCTTCTCGGCCTTCCACACCTCTTCCAGGTCGTTGTACTCGCGCTCCAGCAACTCGATCTCGGCCTCGAGGTCGGCCAGGCGCTGCTTCGAGGCATCGTCCGTTTCCTTCTTCAGCGCCTCGCGCTCGATCTTGAGCTGGATCAGCCGGCGCTCGCGCCGGTCCAGCTCCTCGGGCTTGGAGTCGATCTCCATGCGGATGCGCGACGCTGCCTCGTCCATCAGGTCGATGGCCTTGTCGGGCAGCTTGCGGTCGGCGATGTATCGGTGGGAAAGGGTGGCCGCGGCCACCACCGCCGGATCGGTGATCTCCACCCCGTGGTGCACCGCGTACTTTTCCTTCAGCCCGCGCAGGATCGCGATGGTGTCCTCCACCGTCGGCTCGTCCACCAGCACCTTCTGGAACCGCCGCTCCAGCGCCGCGTCCTTCTCGATGTACTCCCGGTACTCGTCCAGCGTGGTCGCGCCGATGCAGTGCAGTTCACCGCGCGCCAGCGCCGGCTTGAGCATGTTGCCCGCATCCATCGCGCCGTCAGCCTTGCCCGCGCCCACCACCGTGTGCAGCTCGTCGATGAACAGGATGATCCGGCCCTCGTTCTTGGCCAGGTCGTTGAGCACGCCCTTCAGCCGCTCCTCGAACTCACCCCGGTACTTGGCCCCCGCGATCAGCGCGCCCATGTCCAGCGCCAGCACCCGCTTGCCGCGCAGGCCCTCGGGCACCTCGTTGTTCACGATCCGCTGCGCCAGCCCCTCCACGATCGCGGTCTTGCCCACGCCCGGCTCACCGATCAGCACCGGGTTGTTCTTGGTGCGCCGCTGCAGCACCTGGATCGTGCGCCGGATCTCCTCGTCGCGCCCGATCACCGGATCCAGCTTCCCGGACTCCGCCCGCGCCGTCAGGTCCACCGTGTACTTCTCCAGCGCCTGGCGCGCCTCCTCGGCGTTCTCGTCCTGCACGCTCTCCCCGCCGCGCACCTTGTCGATCGCCGCCTCCAGCTGCTCCCGGTTCGCGCCCGCCGCCTTCAGCGCCCGCCCCGCCGCGCCGCCATCCTCCAGCGCCGCCAGCAGGAACAATTCCGAAGCGATGTACGCATCGCCCCGCTGCTGCGCCAGCTTGTCGGTGACGTTCAGCAGCCGCGCCAGGTCATTGCCGACCGAAACGCTCCCGGCCTGCCCCGACACCCGCGGCAACCCGTCGAGGATCTCCCCAAGGCGCTCCCGCAGCAGCGGCACGTTCACCCCCGCCTGCCCCAGCAGCGGCCGCGTCCCGCCGCCCTGCTGGTCAATCAGCGCCACCAGCAGGTGCGCCGGCTCAATCAGATTGTGATCGCGGCCAACCGCCAGCGACTGCGCATCCGCCAAAGCCTGCTGGAAGCGCGAAGTAAGCCTGTCCATCCGCATCGGACTGTCCTCTGTGTCAGGGCCGGGACTGCCCCGGCGATGATCACCAGATGTGGGCTGGAACCACGTGAATCAAGTATTCAGAAAGCGACGCGACAGGGCGTGCACATTCCACCCGGAGCCGAGCCCCGCCGTGGCCGGGAGGCCTTTTCGCGTAAGTAAAGGAGGAGGCCGCAGCGCAGCGGAGGCCGGGGGACATGGAGCGAAAAGGCCTCCCGGCCGCGGCGAGGCCCGTCAGATCTAGACCGACCTCAAACACGGAGTCAATCAAGCGGCGTCGGCTGGATGATCTCCACCCAGTACCCGTCCGGATCCTTGATGAACGCAATCTCCCGCATCCGCCCATCCGTCAACCGCTTCTGGAACGGCACGCCCAGCTGCTCGAACCGCTCGCACGCCGCCACCACGTCCGGCACCGTCACGCAGATATGCCCGAACCCGCGCGGATCCGAATTCCCGTCGTGGTACACCACCCCCTCTTCCTTCTCGGTCCCGTGGTTGTGCGTCAGCTCCAGCACCCCCCGCTGCCGCGCCACCCACGCCTTGCGGCCCGCATCGTCCTCGGGAATCACCGACGGATCATCCACGTGCACCAGGAAGTACAGGCTGAACCCGTTCTCCGGGTAATCGTTCTTGCGCACCAGCGTGAAGCCGAGCACACGCGTATAGAAATCCAGCGACGCCTGCGGATCCTTCACCCGCAGCATCGTGTGGTTGAACAGGAAATCGCGCGTGGCCGGATCGCGCCCGGCGGCAACGCCGGGAACCTGCGCCAGCGCAGCCAGGGAATCTGCAGACATGGTGTCCTCCGTGTGGTGGGAAACATCCATTATCGGCTACCCGCGGGCCGCCCCGCCGTGAACGCAGCGTTGCAACCGGCTCCGGCACAATGGCCTGCATGGTTGCAGATCCCCCCCGTCCGCCGCCGCCGCCCATCGACGGCCGCCAAGCCCTGTTCCTGGATGTCGACGGCACCCTGCTCGAGTTCGCCGCCCACCCCGACGCCGTCCGCGTTCCCGCGCCGCTGCGCGACACCCTTGCCCGCCTGCATCGGCGCCTGGCCGGCGCCGTCGCGCTTGTGAGCGGCAGGCCGCTGGAGGTCCTGGACGCCCTGTTCGAACCCCTGCACCTGCCCGCAGCGGGCCTGCACGGCCTGGAACTGCGCAACGGCGGCCCGCCGCGCCCGGCTCCGGAGCCGGGCGCCGAGCTGGCCGCCGTGCTGGAGCGCGCCGGGGCCTTCGCCGCCCAGCGGCCCGGCACCGTGGTCGAGGACAAGGGCAGCAGCATTGGCCTGCACTGGCGCAGCGCCCCGGAATACGCCGATGACATGCAGCGATTCGCCACGCAGGCGCTCGAACAGCTCCCAGGCCACTGCCTGCAGCTGGGCAAGCAGGTGGCCGAACTGCGGCCGCGCGGCGCCGACAAGGGCGACGCCATCGCCACCCTGATGCAGCAGCCGCCCTTCCGCGGCCGCCATGCGGTCTTCGCCGGCGACGACCTGACCGACGAGCACGGCTTCGAAGTCGTCAACGCGTCCGGCGGGACCAGCGTGCTGGTCGGCGACCGCGAGCCCAGCGCGGCCACCCATCGCCTGGACAACACCCGCGCCGTGCTGGACTGGCTGCAGCAGGGAGCAAATGCATGACCACATCCAACCTTGACCTTGGCGTCATCGGCAACGGCAGCTTCGGTGCGCTGGTGGATCCGCGCGCGCGCATCGTGTGGAGCTGCATGCCCGCCTTCGACGGCGATCCCGTGTTCTGCAAGCTGCTGGAGCCGCGCGACCACGACGGCGGCGACTTCAGCATCGAGCTGGAAGATTTCGAGCGCAGCGAGCAGGAATACCTCACCAACACCGCCATCCTGCGCACCGTCCTGCACGATCGCCACGGCGGCGCCGTGGAGGTGATCGACTTCGCCCCTCGCTGGCGCTGGCACGACCGCTTCTACCGGCCGGTCACGATTGCCCGCAAGGTCGCCCCGCTCGCCGGGCACCCCCGCATCCGGGTGCGGCTGCGGCCACTGACCCACTGGGGCGCGCACCGCGCGGAAACCACCTGGGGCAGCAACCACGTCCGCTACCTGCTGCCGGATTACACCCTGCGCCTGACCACCGACGTGCCGGTGCGCCACGTGCGCGACGAGCTGCCGTTCGTGCTTACCCGGCCCGTGCACCTGCTGCTGGGGCCCGACGAAACCGTGACCCGGCCGCTCGCCGGCTTCATGCACGAGGCCCAGGAGCGCACCGCCGCCTACTGGCGGGAGTGGGTGCGCTACCTGTCGGTGCCGCTGGAGTGGCAGGACGCGGTGATCCGCAGCGCCATCACCCTCAAGCTGTGCCAGTACGAGGACAGCGGCGGGATCATCGCGGCGATGACCACCTCGATCCCCGAGGCCCCGCACACCCCGCGCAACTGGGACTACCGCTACTGCTGGCTGCGCGACGCCGCGTTCGTGGTGCGGGTGCTCAACCGCCTGGGCGCCACCCGCAGCATGGAAGGCTTCCTGCGCTACATCTTCAACATCGCCACCCACGACGGCAGCCTGCAGCCGCTGTACGGCATCGATTTCGCCGAGGAGCTGGAAGAGCACGAGGTGGAAACCCTCAACGGCTACCGCGGCATGGGACCGGTGCGGCGCGGCAACCTGGCCTGGGTGCAGAAGCAGCATGACGTGTACGGCAGCGTGGTGCTGGCATCGACCCAGCTGTTCTTCGACCGCCGCCTGTCCGACCCGGGCACCGTGGACACCTTCCGGCGGCTGGAGCCGCTGGGCGAGCGCGCCGCCGCGCTGTATGACGAGCCCGATGCCGGGCTGTGGGAGTTCCGCGGCCGCACCGCGGTGCATACCTACACCGCCGCCATGTGCTGGGCAGCCTGCGACCGGCTGGCCCGGATCGCCAGGCGCCTGGACCTGCCCGACCGGCACGACTACTGGCAGGCGAAGGCTTCGGTCATCCGCAACCGGGTGCTGGCCGAGGCCTGGAACGAAGAGCTCGGCCACTTCACCGACACCTTCGGCGGGCGCCACCTGGACGCTTCGCTGTTGCTGATGCAGGACATCGGCTTCCTGGAAGCCGACGACCCCCGCTTCGTCGCCACTGTCGAGGCGATCGGCCGCGAGCTCCGCCGCGGGGACGGCCTGTTCCGCTACATCGCGCCGGACGACTTCGGCGCTCCGGAAACCAGCTTCACCATCTGCACCTTCTGGTACATCGATGCGCTGGCCGCGATCGGCCGGATGGACGAGGCCCGCGAATTCTTCGAGCGCATCCTCGCCCGCCGCAACCACCTGGGGCTGCTCTCCGAGGACCTGGCGTTCGAGGACGGCGAGATGTGGGGCAACTTCCCCCAGGCCTACTCCCACGTGGGCCTGGTGATGGCGGCGACCCGGCTTTCCAAGCCATGGACGGAGGCCTCATGAGCAGGCTCGTGGTGGTATCCAACCGGGTGGCGGTGCCGGGCCAGAACCAGACCGGGGGCCTGGCGGTGGCGCTGCACGATGCGCTCAGCGAGCGTGGCGGCATCTGGTTCGGCTGGAGCGGGCGCACGGTGCGCGGCGAGAGCGGCGAGCTCCATGAGCAGGAGGAAGGCGGCATCCGCTACCTGACGATGGACCTGAGCCGCGAGGACAACGACAGCTATTACAACGGCTTCGCCAACCGCACCCTGTGGCCGCTGCTGCATTTCCGCCTTGACCTGGTGGACTACACCCGCGAAACCCGCGAGGGCTACCGCAAGGTCAACGCCCTGTTCGCCGACCGCCTGGCGCCCCGCCTGCGCGACGACGACACGGTGTGGATCCACGATTACCACCTGATCCCGCTGGCCGCGCTGCTGCGCGAGCGCGGCGTGGGCTGCCGGATGGGCTTCTTCCTGCACGTGCCGATGCCCTCCTCGGACCTGCTGGCGGCGATGCCCGACCACTCGCGCCTGTTCTCCACCCTGTACGCGTACGACCTCGTGGGGTTCCAGACGCGCCGGGACGTGGAACGGTTCCAGGACTACGTGCGCCTGTTCGGCGGGGGCAGCGTGCTGGGCGACGGCCTGATCGAGGCGCCCGGCGGCCGCCGCGTGCGGGCCCAGGCGTTCCCGATCAGCATCGATACCGCGCGCATCGCCGAGCAGGCCGGGGCCGCGACGTCCAAGCCCATGGTGCGCCGCCTGCGGGAAAGCCTGGCCGGCCGCAAGCTGGCGATCGGCGTGGACCGGCTGGATTATTCCAAGGGCCTGCCGGAGCGGTTCCACGGCTTTGAGCGCTATCTGAAGAAGCACCGCGACCGCAGCAGCATGCTCACCTACCTGCAGATCGCGCCGGTCTCGCGCGGCAACGTGGAGGAATACCAGGCCCTGCGCGCGGAGCTCGAGCAGATCGCCGGCCACGTCAACGGCGCGCACTCGAGCGCGGACTGGACCCCGCTGCGCTACGTCAACAGGAACTTCGCCCACGCCACCCTGACCGGCTTCTACCGGGCCGCGGCGGTGGGGCTGGTGACGCCGCTGCGCGACGGCATGAACCTGGTGGCCAAGGAGTACGTGGCATCCCAGGACCCCGAAGACCCTGGCGTGCTGGTCCTGTCCCACTTCGCCGGCGCCGCGCACGAGCTGCGCGAGGCGCTGCTGGTGAACCCGCATGATCTGGATGGCGTGGCCGACGCGATGGCCCACGCCGAGACCATGCCGGTGGGCGAGCGGCGCGAGCGCTGGCAGGCAATGATGGATCACCTGCGCGGGCACGACATCAACCACTGGCGCCGCAGCTACCTGGAAACGCTGGCGGCCACCTGAGCCGCCCGCGGCGCTCAGGCGAGGTGGATGAGCGTGGCCATGCGGCCGCTGCGCCCGTCGCGGCGGTGCGAAAAGAACCTGGAAGGATCGGAGATCGTGCACAGGCCGCCGCCGTGGATGTCCGCGGCGGCCAGGCCCGCGGCGCACAGGCGGCGGCGCGCCAGCGCATGGAGATCCATGTGCCAGTGGCCCGGCCGGGTGGCCGTGAACGCCGCGCCCGCAGCGGGATCGTCCGCCGCGAAGGCTTCGCGCACCTCCGCACCGACCTCGTAGGCCCCCGGTCCCGCGGCGGGGCCCAGCCACGCAATCACTGCGCCCGGCGCAATGCCCATGGCGGCGACGGTGCGCTCCAGGATGCCCGCGGCCAGCCCGCGCCAGCCCGCGTGCGCGGCCGCGATCCGGGTGCCGTCCCTGGCCGCCAGCAGCACCGGCAGGCAGTCGGCGGTCAGTACCGCGAGCACGGCGCCCCGCACGCTGGTGACCGCGGCATCGGCCTCGGGCTCGCTGGCCATCCGCTCCAGTTCGAGGGTGGCATCCCCGGCCGGCAGCGCGCGATCGACTTCAATCACGGCGGTCCCGTGCACCTGCCGCAACCAGTGGGGCGCTGAAGGAAGGCCGCCCTGGACGGCCAGCGCCGCGCGGTTGGCCGCCACCGCGGCCGGTTCATCGCCACCGGCCCCCCGCGCGTTGCCCAGGTTGAACCGGTCGAACGGCGGTTGCGAACCACCCGGGCCGCCGCGCAGGGTGGTGAAGGCCACGATGCCGGCCGGCGCCGGCCAGGTGGCCGGGAGGGTCGCCGCCGTGCCCAGGCCGAGCCGCACCTCAGCGCCGCCCGTCCGCCTGCGCCGCCGCGTCCTCGCGCAACAGGCGCATGAGTTCCCGCAGGTCGGCCGGAAGCGGGGCCGACGCACGCAGCGGTTCGCCGGTGCGCGGATGCAGGAATTCCAGCGTCTCGGCGTGCAGCGCCTGCCGGCGCAGGCCACGCAGCGCCGCGACCAGGTCCTCGGAGGCGCCCCGGGGAAGCTTGAGCGGCCCGCCGTACAGGGGATCACCGACGATCGGATGGCGAAGGTGCTGCATGTGGACGCGGATCTGGTGCGTGCGCCCGGTTTCCAGCCGGCACTCAAGCGCGGTATGGGCGCGGAAGCGCTCGCGCAGCCGGAAGTGGGTGACCGCCTCCCGGCCATCTTCACGCACCGCCATGCGCAGGCGGTCGCGCGGGTGGCGGTCGATCGGCGCATCCGCGGTGCCCCCGCTCACCAGCGCCCCCACCACGATGGCGAGGTACTGGCGGTGCACCGAGCGCGACGACAGTTGCTCCACGAGGGCAGCGTGCGCCTGCAGGTTGCGGGCGACCACCATCACCCCGGAGGTGTCCTTGTCCAGCCGGTGGACGATGCCGGCGCGCGGCAGCGCGGCCAGGCCGGGATCGCGGTAAAGCAGCCCGTTGACGAGCGTGCCGGTGCGGTTGCCGGCGCCCGGGTGCACCACCATCCCGGCCGGCTTGTCGATCACCAGCACGTCGGCGTCCTCGTGCAGGACGCTGAGCGGGATGTCCTCGGGCGCGTCGCTGGTCTGCTCCTCGGGCACCGCGTCCAGGGTCACCGTCTCGCCGCCGGCCAGCAGATCGCGCGGCCGTGCGGTGCGACCGTCCAGCAGCAGGTCGCCCGAGCGGATCCACGCCGACAGCCGCGAGCGCGAATACTCCGGGAACAGTTCCGCCACCGCCACGTCGAACCGGCGCCCGGCCAGCGAGTCCGGCACCTGCAGCGCGCGGGGCTCGCCGTCGCCGGCGTGGTCGACATCGCGGGGTGGCTGCGGGGTACTGGGAGGGTTGGTCATCGGGAAGGCAGGGGTTCAGGCGCGGCCGCCGGGGCGGTGGTGCGGGCTGCTATTATCCGCGTTTCGTCCTGCCCCGGCCCAACGCCACATGACCCGACCCGGCATCCTGTTCCGCAACGCGTTCCTGCTCGCGCTGCTGGCCATCTTCCTCGCCTCCGGCTGCTCGCGCCTGCGCGGCGACCGCGACGATCCCAACGAGGGCGTCCCGGTGGAGGAGCTGTACGAAAGCGGCCACCAGTCGATGCGCAACGGCAACTGGAGCCGCGCGGCCACCACCTTCCGGCGGCTGGTGGCGCAGTACCCCTACGGGCCCTACACCGAGCAGGCGCTGATCGAGACCGCCTACGCCCAGTACAAGATGGGCAGCCATGAAGAGGCGATCTCCAGCATCGACCGCTTCCTGCGCACCTATCCCACCCACCGCCATTCGGCCTACATGTACTACCTGCGCGGGCTGGTGAACGCCACGCGCGACACCGTGTTCCTGCAGCGGGTGTGGTCGCTGGACCCGGCCAGCCGCGACCTCACCACCCCGAACCAGGCATATGCCGACTTCGCCGTGGTGGTGGAGCGCTTTGGCAATACCCGCTACGCCGAGGACGCGCGCCAGCGCATGCAGGCCCTGCGCGACATGTTCGCGCGCCACGACCTGGACCGGGCGCTCTACTACCTGCGCCGCGGCGCCAACGTGGCCGCCGCCAACCGCGCCACCCACCTGCTGGAGACCTATCCGCAGTCGGCGCACCAGAACGACGCGGTGGCCGTGCTCGCCGAGGCCTATACCCGGCTGGGCAACGAGGTGCTGGCCGCGGACGCGCGCCGGGTGCTGGAACTCAACCAGCCCGACCACCCCTGGCTCAGCGGCGACTGGCCGGATTACCCGTGGGCGATCCGCAAGCTCAATCCCTTCGCCGGCGAGCGCTCGCCGATCGACGACTGATCCGCCGGCGCCATCAGCGCCGGGCCTGCGCGCCCTCCCAGTCGAAGCCTGACAGCCGCGCCAGATCCGGCGGCGTCTGCACCCCGGTGTGCATCAACCCGTTGATCTGCCAGGTGGGATAGGACGAAACCCCTGCCTCCACGCAGGCACGCGCGGTGGGACCGCCCCTGCCCGCGGGGCTGCATTCCACGTACGGCAGGCGCTCGGCGGAGGCGCCGAACAGGCGGTTCTGGCGCGCGCAGCTTCCGCACCACGACGCCCCGTAGTAGCGCGCGCCGGTGGCCTGGAGGTGCTCGGCCAGCGCCACCAGCCGCGGGTTCTCCGGCCGCCGGTCCAGGACATCGCCCAGCACCAGCTGGAGCACCAGCACCACGCCGATCACCACCAGGCCGTTGCCAAGCCACCAGCTGGTCCAGCGCCCCTGGCCCAGCGGCGCGCCGGGGCGGCGGAGGTGGACCAGGGCGAACAGCGCGGCCATCAGCGCCAGCGAAGCCAGGCACCAGCCGCACGTGGCCCCCACGTCGACCAGACCGGCGATCGTGAGGTAGACGCTGACGGCCACTCCCAGCAGGGTCAGCCGCGACAGGTGGCGCCAGCGCGCGGCAAGGGTCGCGCCCGTCGCCGCGGCCAGCGCGATCAACGCGTAGAGGGCGAACCCCCAGAGCGCCATCGGCAGGCCGAGGAAGCTTGACCAGCGGCTCCCCTGGATGGCATCGCAGTCACCGCCTTCAGCGCAGAGCGCGGGGGTGCCATCGCCCCACGCGACCAGGGTGAGGTAGCCGGTCAGGAGCATGCCCAACGCCGCCAGCGCCAGCACCCAGGCGTCCGATCGCGGCCGGGACTGTGCCCGGGGCGCCTGCGGAGCCTGCCCCTGGCTGGGTCGGGTGCGGGCCGGCTTCCTGTGTTTCCTGCGTGCCATGGTGATCGCTCTCCTCAGTCCCGGTATCCATTGCTGATCGGGTAGCGGCGCTCGCGGCCGAACGCGCGCAGCGACACCTTCGGCCCCGGCGCGGCCTGGTGGCGTTTCCACTCCCCGATCCGCACCAGCCGCAACACCCGTTCGACGGTCCCGGCCTCGAATCCCGCGGCGATGATCTCGGCGCCCGACTGCTCCCCCTCGATGTGGCGCTCAAGGATCGCATCCAGCACCTCGTAGGGCGGCAGCGAATCCTCGTCGCGCTGGTTCTCGCGCAGCTCGGCCGACGGGGGCCGGGCAATCACGCCCGGCGGGACCACGGGCGAGGCGGCCACGGAATTGCGCCAGCGCGCGAGCGAGAACACGCGCGTCTTGAACAGGTCCTTGAGCGGCGCATAGCCGCCGCACATGTCGCCATAGATGGTGGCGTAGCCCACCCCGTATTCGCTCTTGTTGCCGGTGGTCAGCACCAGGCCGCCGAACTTGTTGCCCAGCGCCATCAGCGTCGCGCCGCGGATGCGCGACTGCAGGTTTTCCTCGGTGGTGTCCGGCTCCAGGCCCTCGAAAGCATCGGCCAGCGCTTCGAGGTAACCCTTGAACGGCGCTTCGATCGGCACGGTGATCATGCGCACCCCGAGGGCCTCGCACTGCTCGGCGGCCAGGTCGTTGCTCAAGCCGGCGGTGTAGCGCGAGGGCATCCGCACGGCGGTGACGCCCGCGGCCCCGATCGCGTCCACCGCCATGGCCAGCACCACCGCCGAATCCAGCCCGCCCGAGAGCCCCAGCCAGACGTTGCGGAACCCGTTCTTGGCGCAGTAGTCCCGCAGCCCCCGCACCGCCGCCCGCCAGGCCATTGCATCCTCGCTGGCCTGCTCCTCGACCGGCCACTGGGCCGCCGTGAGCCGGCCGGAACCGGGATCAAACCCGGCCAGCAGCCAGTGGTCCTCGAAAGCGCACGCGGCGTGGTGCACGCGGCCATCAGCGTCGGCCAGGATGGAGGCCCCGTCGAAGACCAAGGAATCCTGGCCGCCCACCGCGTTGAGGTACGCCAGCGCGACGCCGCTCTCCCGCGCGCGCTCGGCCAGCAGCGCGTCGCGGCGGGCATGCTTGCCATGCTCGAACGGAGACGCGTTGGGCACCAGCACCAGGCGTGCGCCGGCGGCGGCGGTATCGGCCAGCGGTTCGGCGAACCACAGGTCTTCGCAGATCACCACGCCAACCGGCACGCCCTTGACCTCGAACACCAGCGGGCCGCCATCGGGATCCACGTGGAAGTAGCGGCGCTCGTCGAAGACGTTGTAGTTGGGCAGTTCGCGCTTGCGATAGGTCGCCTCCACCCGCCCCTCGCGCAGGACGCTCGCGGAGTTGTACAGGACGCTGCCGGCGGACTCCGGCCAACCCACCACCGCGACGATGCCATGCACGCTGGCGGCGATGTCGCGCACGGCCTGCTCGCAGTCGCGCAGGAACGAGGGGCGCATCAGCAGATCTTCGGGGGGATAGCCGCTGACGGCCAGTTCCGGGAACAGGACCACGTCGGCGCCGTGCTCGTCCCGGGCCTGGGCGATCATCTCCGCGATCCGCTCCGCGTTGCGCTCGACGGCGCCGACCGGGAAGTCGAATTGGGCCAGGGCGATCCGGATGGGAGTGGACATCGGTGGGCCTTCGGAAGAGGGCACCCTATTGTTCCAGATAGAGGAGCGATGGTTGTCGGCGCCAGCTGAAGGGCCCTGCCGCGGCCGGAGGGCCTTTGCGCTCCATGTCCCCCGGCCTTCGCCTGCGGCTCCGGCCTCCTCCTATACTTACGCGCAAAGGCCCTCCGGCCGCGGCAGGGCTCGGCTCCGGAGGAGTCTGCGCCACATTGACTTTTCGGACGGACTGCCGCGACTTTGAGTGCCGGGTGGCGGGGCCCTCCAGTCGTAAGTGAAGGAGGAGGCCGGAGCCGCAGGCGAAGGCCGGGGGACATGGAGACTGGAGGGCACCGCCACCCGGCGCCCCGCGGCGTCAGGCGGGAACGGGCTCGCCGTAGGCAACCGGGGCCGGGGCGCTCTCCGGGAAGGTCACGATTTCCCAGGCCGACTGCTCGGCCAGCAGCGCGCGCACCAGCTTGTTGTTGAGCGCATGGCCGGACTTGAAGCCTTCGAACGCGCCCAGGATGGGATGCCCGGCGAGGTACAGGTCGCCGATCGCATCCAGGATCTTGTGGCGCACGAATTCATTGGCGTAGCGCAGCCCGTCCTCGTTGAGCACGCGGAATTCGTCGAGCACGATCGCGTTGTCCATGGATCCGCCAAGGCCCAGGTTGCGCTCGCGCATGAACTCGAGGTCGCGCATGAAGCCGAAGGTGCGGGCGCGGCTCACCTCGCGGATGTACGCCTCGGTGGAGAACTCCACTTCGGCGCGCGACTCGGACACCGGGATCGCCGGGTGGTTGAACTCGATGGTGAAGCCGAGCCGGAACCCGTCGTACGGTTCGAAGCGGGCGATCTTGTCGCCGTCACGGACCTCGACCGGGCGGATGATGCGCATGAACTTCTTCAGCGCGTCCTGCTGCACGATGCCGGCCGACTGCAGCAGGAACACGAACGGGCCGGACGAACCGTCCATGATGGGCACTTCGGCCGCGGACAGGTCCACGTACAGGTTGTCCACGCCCAGGCCGGCCAGGGCCGACATCAGGTGCTCGACCGTCATCACCTTGCCCTCGCCGCGGCTCAGGCCGGTGCAGAGCATGGTTTCGGTGACGAGGTCGCCACGGGCGGGGATTTCGACCACCGGGTCCAGGTCAACCCGGCGGAACACGATGCCGGTGTCCACGGGGGCGGGACGCAGGGTCAGGTAAACCTTCTCGCCGCTGTGCAGCCCCACGCCGGTGGCGCGGATGATGTTCTTGAGGGTGCGCTGCTTGGGCATGGCAGGTCTTGTTCGCTGCGGAATTCGGCTCGCTCCCGGGAACGAACGCATGAAATATTAACACGCGGCCGGCTGAACCTGAACGGAAGGCCGGGCACATGCGTGGCGCGAGCCAGCCTGCATCCGGGCGCGTGACGGTACCGCCAACCGGGTTCAAAACCCCGCCGGGCCGGCGCGGCCCGGCGGGAAAAGTGTCACGACATGGTGCGTCCCGGCCCAACGCCGGGGCGCGGTTGCTGCGGGCGGGCGATCAGTCCGCCTGGCGGCGCAGGAACGCCGGGATGTCCAGGTAGCTGCTGTCGGCGCCGAAGTCCGCCACCGCGGGCTTGGACGCGGTTTCACCGCTGTTGCTACCGCGCAGGCTGGCCGCGATGCTGGGCGCCTGGCTGGGGCCGGCCGAGCCGTCGTCGATCGGCAGGCCGGTGGTGCCATCGCGCTTGGCCTGGGTATGCACCAGCTGCACGTTGGGGCGCCGCGCCGGCTCCTGGCTGAAATCGCTGCGCGGGGTGCCCTGGCGGGCCGCGCCGCGATGCAGGCCGGTGGCCACCACGGTCACCCGCACCTCGTCCTGCATGTCCGGGTCGAGCACGGTGCCGATGACGATCGTCGCGTCCTCGCTGGCGAAGTTCTCCACCGTGCGGCCGACCTCGTCGAACTCGGCCATGGTGAAGTCGGGGCCGGCGGTGATGTTGACCAGGATGCCGTTGGCGCCGGCCAGGTTGACGTCGTCGAGCAGCGGGTTCTGGATCGCGCCCTCGGCCGCGGCCTGGGCCCGGTCGTCGCCGCGCGCCTCGCCGGTGCCCATCATCGCCAGGCCCATCTCGCTCATCACGGTGCGAACGTCCGCGAAGTCGACGTTGATCAGGCCCGGGCGCACGATCAGGTCGGCGATGCCCTGCACCGCGCCCAGCAGCACGTCGTTGGCGGCGCGGAAGGCCTGGATCATGGTCGCGTTGCGGCCAAGCACCGAGATCAGCTTCTCGTTGGGGATGGTGATCAGCGAGTCGCAGTGCTGGCTCAGGTCCTCGATGCCCTTGAGCGCCACCTGCATCCGGCGCCGGCCCTCGAACGGGAACGGCTTGGTGACCACGGCCACCGTCAGGATGCCCATCTCCTTGGCCAGCTGCGCCACCACCGGCGCCGCGCCGGTGCCCGTGCCGCCGCCCATGCCGGCGGTGATGAACACCATGTCCGCGCCCTGCAGCGCGTCGATGATGACCTCGCGATCCTCCAGGGCGGCCTGCCGGCCGACCTCCGGGTTGGCGCCCGCGCCAAGCCCCTTGGTGACGCTGTCGCCCAGCTGCAGCTGCAGCTTCGCGCCGCAGTTGCGGATCGCCTGCGAGTCGGTGTTGGCGGTGATGAATTCCACCCCGTCAACGTTGCTGTTGACCATGTGCGCGACCGCGTTGCCGCCGCCGCCTCCCACGCCAATCACCTTGATGTTGGCATTGGGTGCCATTTTTTCTACCAGTTCGAAGTGCGCCATGTCGTGTGTCCTCGTATGCAAGAGTTTCTGGTTATGTGTTTGCCGCCGTTGCCCTGTTCCGCGCCGTCCCCGCCTCCGCTTCCGCCCTCCCTCTCCCGCGCCGCGCTCAGAACGCGCCGCGGTACCACTCCTTCAATTTCCTGAAGAAATTCCCCGCCGGGCCGCTGGGCAGCACCGGCCGCCGGGGGTTCTCGATCTGGCTGCCCATCAGCAGCAGGCCCACGCCGGTGGCGTGCACCGGGTTGCCCACCACCTCGCCCAGGCCGGTGACGTGCTGGGGGATTCCCACGCGCACCGGCATCTGCAGCATTTCCTCCGCCAGCTCCACCACGCCTTCCATCTTCGCGGCGCCGCCGGTGAGCACCATGCCCGCGCGCACGTGCTGCTCGAAGCCCGAGCGGCGCAGTTCGGCCTGCACCATCTCGAAGATCTCCTCGTAGCGCGCCTGCACCGCCTGGGCCAGCGACTGGCGCGGCAGGCGCCGCGGCGGGCGGTCGCCCACGCTCGGCACCTGGATCGATTCCTCGCTGGTGGCCAGCTGCGCCAGCGCGCAGGCGTAGCGCACCTTGATCTGCTCCGCCTCCGGGGTCGGCGTGCGCAGCATGTGGGCGATGTCCTCGGTGACCTTGTCTCCGGCGATCGGCAGGCTCGAGGTGTGGCAGATCGCGCCCTGCACGAAGACCGCCAGGTCCGTGGTGCCGGCGCCGATGTCCACCAGGGCCACGCCCAGTTCGCGCTCGTCGCCGGTGAGCACCGCGGTGCTCGAGGCCAGCGAGGACAGCACCAGGTCATCGATCTGCAGCCCGCAGCGCTGCACGCACTTGGACACGTTGGCCGCGGCCGACTGGGCGCACACCACCAGGTGGGCGTGCACCTCCAGGCGCACGCCGGTCATGCCGACCGGGTTGCGGATGCCTTCCTGCGAATCGTCGAGCACGTACTCGCGCGGGATCGCGTGCAGGATCCGCTGGTCGGCCGGGATCGCCACCGCCTTGGCGGCTTCCAGCACCCGGTCCAGGTCCGACCAGGTCACCTCGCCGTCGCGGATCGGCACGATGCCGGGCGAATTCTTGCACTGCACGTGGTTGCCCGAGATCGACGCGTACACCGAGCGGATCTCGCAGCCGGCCATCAGCTCGGCTTCCTCGATCGCGCGCTGGATCGACTGCACCGTGGATTCGATGTCCACCACCACCCCGCGCTTGAGCCCGCGCGATTCGTGGCTGCCGATGCCGATCACCTCGATCGGGTTGCCCGGCGAGTACTCGCCGACCAGTGCCACCACCTTGGAGGTGCCGATATCAAGCCCCACGATCAGGGCCTTGTCGCCTTTGCGGTTCATGTCGTTTGCGGATCCGGAATGCGTGTGGGGGATTGGGAACCCGTGGAGGCCAGGCCCTTCCCGGGCTGCTGCGCGTCGGCCCCTTCTTCCACTTCGCCCCAGACCAGGGCGAAGCCGTTGGTGTAGCGCAGGTCCGCGCGCTGCAGGCGCTCGGTGCGGTACTGCAGCAGCTGCGGCAACAGGCGCGCGAACCGCTCCAGGCGGGGCCGTGCCTGGCGGCTGCCAACCACGATGCGGGTGCCGTTGGAGAGCACCAGCGACCAGCTGCCGCGGGTATCCAGGTCCACCGCGGACACCTCGTAGCCGGTCGGCGTGAACAGCGCGCGCGACTCGTTGTACAGCGCCACCACCTCCGTCACCCGGCTGTCCGGGCCGTTGAGCTGCGGCAGGCGCGGCGGCGGCTCGATTCCTGCCGCCGGGAACAGGCGGCCCTGTTCGGACAACAGCCGTTCGCTGCCCCAGCGCGCGAACGGCCGGTGTTCGACCACACGCACCTCAACCACGTCCGGCCAGCGCTTGCGCACCTCGGCGCTCTCCACCCATGGCAACGCCGCCACGGCGGCCTGGGCGTCGGCCAGGCGCATGGCGAAGAACCCGTCCCGGGCGTGCGGGAGCACCGCTTCGCGCAGCGCCTGGTCTTCCACATGCACCAGCTCGCCGGTGACCCGCAAGGTGGTCAGCGGCCAGCGCTCGGCGCCGATCCAGCCCTGAAGCACCGCCACGACCGGCAGCGCGACGACCGCCAGGGCCAGCATCCACACCAGGGTGCGCAGCAGGGCGTTCACAGCGTCGACTCCAGGATCCGCCAGCACAGCTCCGCGTAATCGATGCCCAGCTGGGCCGCCGCCTTGGGCACCAGCGAATGGCTGGTCATGCCCGGTGCGGTGTTGATCTCCATCAGCGCGAAGCGCCCGTCAGCGTGGCGCATCACGTCCACCCGGCCCCAGCCGCTGCAGTCGGCGGCGTGGAACGCGTCCAGCGCCAGTTCCCGCAGCACCACCTCGTCGTTGCCTTCCAGGCCGGGGCACAGGTACTGGGTCTCGTCGGACACGTATTTGGCGTGGTAGTCGTACCAGTCGCCCGCTGGGACGATGCGGATCGAGGGCAGTGCCAGCTCGCCGATGATGGCGACGGTGTATTCACCGCCGGCCACCAGCTGCTCGGCCAGCAGCTCGTGCGGGTACCCGCGTGCAAACTCGAGCGCCTCGGCCAGGCCGGCCTCGTCCACCACGCGGAACACGCCCACGCTGGACCCCTCCGCCGAGGGCTTGATGAACACCGGCAGGCCCAGCTCGCGCACCGCGGCTTCCACGTCGGCGCCGGGCGGCATGCGCACGAAACGGGCCGTGGGCAGTCCTTCGGCCTGCCAGACCTGCTTGGTGCGGATCTTGTCCATCGTCAGCGCGGACCCGAGCACCCCGGGGCCGGTGAACGGCACGCCCAGGGCCGACAACAGCCCCTGCAGGACGCCGTTCTCGCCGTCGCCGCCGTGCAGGATGTTGAACACCCGGTCCACGCTGCCCACGCGGATCTCCTCCAGCAGCGCCGGAATGCCGTCCACCGCGCGCGCATCGACGCCCCGCGAGCACAGCGCCTCGAGCACGCCATGTCCCGACGCCAGCGACACCTCGCGCTCGCTGGAGGTGCCGCCCAGCAGCACCGCCACCCGCCCGAAGGCGGCCGGGTCGGTGACGCGCAGCGCGGGCACGGACAGCGTCATTCGGCCGCCTCCGGGAAGCCGTCGTCGGCCAGCCGCTGCGCCGCCTGGCCGATGGATCCGGCGCCCATCATCAGCAGCAGGTCGCCGTCCTCGAGCACGTCGCCGAGCACCTGGAACAGCTCGTCCATGTCGTCCACCACCACCGGGTCGATGCGGCCACGGGCGCGGATCGCGCGCGCAAGCGAACGTGCATCGGCGCCGGCGATGGGCTCTTCGCCGGCCGGGTACACCTCGGTCAGCACCAGCGCGTCCACCTCGGACAGCACGGCGGCGAAGTCATCAAGCAGGTCGCGGGTCCGGCTATAACGGTGCGGCTGGAAGGCCACCACCAGGCGCCGCTCGGGCCAGCCGCCGCGGGCGGCCTCGAACACCGCCGCCAGCTCGTTGGGATGGTGGCCGTAGTCGTCCACCAGCTGCACGCTGGCGCCGCGGGGGGTGCGCAGCACCGCCTTCATGTTGAAGCGGCGCCCGATGCCCTGGAACTGCTCCAGCGCCGCCGCGATTGCCTCCGGCGTGACGCCCAGCTGCCAGGCCACCGATGCCGCGGCCAGCGCGTTCTGGACGTTGTGCCGGCCCGGCAGCGCGAGCGTGACCGGAGTGCGGGTGCCATCGGGCAGCACCAGGTTGAAGCGCATCCGCGGGCCATCCTGGCGCACGTTGTCCGCGCGCACGTCGGCGTCTTCCGAGAACCCGTAGGTGGTGACATGGCGCGAGGCGATCTCGGCCAGCGCCGCCACTTCCGGATCGTCGATGCACAGCACCGCCAGGCCATAGAAGGGCAGCCGGTGCAGGAACTCCGAAAACGCTTCGCGCACGCGCCCGAAGTCGTTGTCGTAGTGCTCCATGTGATCGACGTCGATGTTGGTGATCACCGCCACCAGCGGGTTCAGGCGCAGGAAGCTGCCGTCGCTCTCATCGGCCTCTGCCACCAGCCAGTCGCTGCCGCCCAGCCGCGCATTGGCGCCGGCCGCCAGCAGCTGCCCGCCGATCACGAAGGTCGGGTCAAGCCCGCCGCGCGCGAGCACGCTGGCCAGCAGCGAGGTGGTCGTGGTCTTGCCGTGGGTGCCGGCCACCGCGATGCCGCGGCGGAAGCGCATCAGCTCGGCCAGCATTTCCGCGCGCGGCACGATCGGGATGCGGCGCGCCCGGGCCTCCAGAAGCTCCGGGTTGTCGGCGCGGATGGCGCTGGAGACGACCACGCAGTCCACGTCGCGGACGTTGGCCGCGTCATGGCCCAGGTGGACGCTGGCGCCAAGCTCGCGCAGGCGCCGCACCGCTGGCCCCTCGGCCAGGTCGGAGCCGGAGACCTGATAGCCGAGCGTGCACAGCACCTCGGCGATGCCGCTCATGCCGGCGCCGCCGATGCCCACGAAATGCACGCGCGAGAAGGCGCGACCCACCTCGGCGGTGGACAGCGCACGGGTGTTGAGCAGGCGCCGGGTCATACCGCGCTCCCCAAGGTAGGTTCAATCCGCTTGCGCGCGCTGCCACGGGCCACGGCGGTGGCGCCGGCGGGCGCCGGCGCGACGGCCGCCGGCAGCGGGCTCCCGGCGTCTTCTTCAGCCACCGGTGCCGGCGCCTCGCCGCGCAGCCGCGCCACCTGGCGCTCGGCACGGTCGAGTTCGTAGGAAATCCGCAGCAGCAGGCCGATCGCCATGCAGGTCATGAGCACGCTCGAGCCGCCGGCGGAGATGAGCGGCAGGGTCAGGCCCTTGGTCGGCAGCAGGCCGAGGTTGACGCCGATCGAGACCAGGCTCTGCAGTCCGATCATCAGGGCGATGCCGAAGGCGCAGTAGCCGGCGAAGTGGCGGCGCATTTCCACGCACTTGAGCCCCACCCAGAACGCCCGGCCCACCAGCAGCGCATACAGCGCGATCACCAGGCACACCCCAGCGAAGCCGAGCTCCTCGCCGATCACCGCGAGGATGAAGTCGGTGTGCGCCTCGGGCAGGTACGACAGCTTCTGGATCGACGCGCCCAGGCCCACCCCCCAAAGCTCGCCCCGGCCGATCGCCATCAGCGCGTTGGCGAGCTGGTAGCCGCTGTTGAAGGGGTCGGCGAACGGGTCCATGAAGGAGGTCAGCCGGCGCATGCGGTACGGCTCGGCGATGGCAACGATCGCCAGCAGCGGCAGCAGCACCAGCACCGGCGCGGCCATGCGCGGCAGGTGCACCCCGCCCAGCACCAGCATGCCGGCGGTGATCGCCAGCAGCAGGGCGAGCGAGCCGAAGTCCGGCTGCAGGACCAGCAGCAGCATCAGGCCCAGGGCCACGCCGATCGGCTTGAGCATCGCCGCCCAGGTGGCATTGACCTCGTCGCGGAAGCGCACCAGGTAGCTCGCCAGCCAGACGATGTACATCAGCTTCACCGCTTCCACCGTCTGGAAATTGGAGACGCCCAGGTTGATCCAGCGCTGGGCGCCGTTCACCGTGTGACCCAGCCCGGGCACGAACACCGCCAGCAGCAGCACGAAGCATCCCAGCAGCAGCAGGCGATCGAAGCGCTCGATGGTCTTGAGCTCGGTGCGGGCCATCCACAGGCACAGCCCCACGCCCACGCCGAGGAACACCACGTGCCTGACCAGGAAGTGGAACGGTCCGACCTCCAGGTCCTCGGCCACGGCAATCGAACTCGAGCCCACCATCACCACGCCCAGCGCGGCCAGGGCCACGGCGGCGCCGATCAGCCACGGGTCGTAGCGCCCGTGGATGTCATCGATGCGGGTAGCCTGGCGCGGCGTTGGCACGTCGAAGCGGTCCATCAGCGCACCTTCAGCGTGGCCAGCCCGACCAGCACCAAGATCACGGAGATGATCCAGAAGCGCACGATCACGCGGGGCTCGGGCCAGCCCTTGAGTTCGAAGTGGTGGTGGATGGGCGCCATCCGGAACACGCGCTTGCCGGTGAGCTTGAACGACGCCACCTGGATCATCACCGAGAGCGTCTCGATGACGAAGATGCCGCCCATGATCACCAGCACCAGCTCCTGGCGCACGATGACGGCGATGGTGCCGAGCACCGCGCCCAGCGCCAGCGCCCCGATGTCGCCCATGAAGACCATGGCCGGGTAGGTGTTGAACCACAGGAATCCCAGCCCGGCCCCGGCGATCGCCGCGCAGATGATCACCAGCTCGCCGGCGCCGGGGATGTGCGGGATCTGCAGGTAGTCGGAGAACACGGCATGGCCGGAGGCATACGCGAACACGCCCAGGCCGCAGGCCACCAGCACCGTGGGCATGATGGCCAGGCCGTCCAGGCCGTCGGTGAGGTTGACCGCGTTGGAGAAGCCGACGATCCAGAAGTAGGCGATCAGCACGAAGGTGACGCCGGCCATGGGCAGCGCGACCGCCTTGAACAGCGGGATGTAGAACGTCGTTGCCGCCGGGACGTCGGCGGTGAGGAACAGGAACAGTCCCGCGGCCAGCCCGAACACCGACTGCAGCAGGTACTTCCAGCGCGACTTGAGGCCGTTCGGGTCGCGGTGGACGATCTTGATCCAGTCGTCGTACCAGCCGATGGCGCCAAAGGCCACCATCACCGCCAGCACCACCCACACGTACTTGTTGCGCAGGTCGCCCCACAGCAGCACTGACGCCAGCACGCTGATCAGGATCAGCGCCCCGCCCATGGTCGGCGTGCCGGCCTTGGAGAAGTGGGTCTTGGGGCCGTCGTCGCGGATCGGCTGGCCGCCCTTGTATTGCGCCAGGCGCCGGATCACCGCCGGCCCCCACCACAGCGACAGCGCCAGCGCGGTCAGGGCCGCCAGGATCCCGCGGAAGGTGAGGTAGTTGAACAGGCCGAAGAAGTCCTCCAGCCCCTGCAACCAGCGGGCGAGTTCAAGCAGCATGGGTGGGATCTCCTCCGTTGTCCTGCAGCAGCGCGGAGACGATCCGCTCCATCGCGCTGGAGCGCGAACCCTTCACCAGCACCCGGGCCTGCGGATGCAAGCCGGCGCGCAGGGCGGTGGCCAGCGCCTCATGGGTATCGAAATGCGCGCCGCCCTCGCCGAACGCGTCCACGGCGGCCCGGCCCAATGCGCCCAGGGCGAACAGCTTCTCGATCCCGGCCTCCCTCGCCCGCCTGCCGACCCCGGCGTGCAGGGCCTGCGCGTCTTCGCCCAGCTCGCCCATCTCGCCGAGCACCAGCCAGCGCTCGCCGCCGGTGGCGGCCAGGGTTTCGATGGCTGCGGCGAGCGACCCGGGGTTGGCGTTGTAGCTGTCGTCGATGAGCAGCGCGCCCGACGCCAGCCGGTGGCGGACCAGCCGACCCGCGACGGGCTCGGCGCGCGCCAGCCCGGCGGCGATCACCTCGGGCGCTACTTCGGCCATGCCGATCGCCATCGACGCGGCCGCCAGCGCATTGGCGACGTTGTGGCGCCCGGCCAGCGGCAGCTCCACGGCGGCCTCGCCGCGCGACGTCACCAGCACGAAGCGCGACCCGGCCTCGCCCACCTGCACCTGGCGGGCCGTCACGTCGGCGCTCGCCTCGAGCCCGAACCGGATCACCCGCCGGCCATGGGCGCGGTTGGCGAAATACTGGGAAAACGCATCATCGGCGTTGATCACCGCCACGCCGTCGGCGGGCAGCGCGTCGTAGATCGCACCCTTGGTGTCGGCGACCCCCAGCAGGCTGCCCATCCGTTCCAGGTGCGCCGGCGCCACGTTGTTCACCACCGCCACGTCCGGTCGCGCCACCGCGGTCAGCCAGGCAATGTCGCCGGGCTTGCCAGCGCCCATTTCGTAGATGGCGAAACGGGCCTCCTCGGGACACTGGATCACCGCGAGCGGCAGCCCGATTTCGTTGTTGAAGTTGCCGGGGTTGGCATGGCTGGGCCCAATCTGCCGCAGAATCGACAGCAGCATCTGCTTGACCCCGGTCTTGCCGTTGCTGCCGGTGATCGCCGCCACCCGCGCCGGGCGCCCATGCTGCATGGCCGCCGCGATGGCGGCCAACGCGTGGCCGGTGTCCGCCACCACCACCTGCGGGATCCGCACCGGCGCCGGCCGGGACACCAGAGCCGCGCGCGCGCCGGCTTCGGCCGCCGCCTGCACATGGTCGTTGCCGTCGAAGCGCTCGCCCGCCAGGGCAACGAACAGCGCCGCGCGCCCGTCGCCGGCGTCAAAGGTGCGCGTATCGGTGAACAGGGACTCGATCAGGACATCGCCCGCGCCATCGGCCTCATGCAGGCGGCCGTTGGTCCACTGGGCGATGCGCGAGAGCGGCAGCGGGTTCATTCCCTTTCCTCCAGCGCTGCACGCGCCTGTTCGGCGTCGTCGAACGGATGCCGGGTGCCGTTGATTTCCTGGTAGGGCTCGTGGCCCTTGCCGGCCACCAGCACGATGTCCCCCGGCCCCGCCTCGCCCACGGCGCGGCGGATCGCGGCGCGCCGGTCGCGCTCGACCCTCACCCGCGAGCGATCGGGGAACCCCGCGAGGATGTCGGCCACGATCGCATCGCCGTCTTCGCGCCGGGGGTTGTCGTCGGTGACGATGACCGCGTCGGCCAGGCGGCCGGCCACTTCCGCCATCTGCGGCCGCTTGCCGCGATCGCGCTCGCCGCCGCAGCCGAACACGCACACGATGCGCCTACGCGCATGCTCGCGCAGGCTCGACAGGGCCTGCTCCAGCGCGTCGGGGGTGTGGGCGTAATCAATCACCACCATCGGCGCGCCCGCGCCGCCCAGGCGGTTCATCCGCCCTGCTACCGGCTGCAGCTGGCCCAGCACCTGTGCAATTTCATCGGCGCCAGCGCCCAGCGCGTGGAGGACGCCGGCCACGGCCAGCAGGTTGTCGACGTTGAACCGGCCGAGCAGTCCGGTCCGCACGGCGTGCGCTTCGTCGTTGATCCGGAGGCGGAATGCCAGCCCTTCGGCGTCCAACACGACCCCTTCGGCGCGCACGCGCGCTTCGGGCCGCCCCCGGGCGCTGGTGCCCACGGCCTGCAGCGCCGGGTCCAGCGCGGCATGCAGGCTGCGCCCGAAGTCGTCGTCGAGGTTCACCACCGCCGCGCGCAGACCAGGGGCCTGGAACAGGCGGGCCTTGGCCGCCCCGTAGGCATCCATGTCACCGTGGTAGTCGAGGTGGTCGCGGGTGAGGTTGGTGAACACGCCCACCGCAAACCGCACCGCGTCCACGCGGCCCTGGTCGAGCGCGTGCGAGCTCACTTCCATCGCCACCGCCTGCGCGCCTTCATCGCGCAGCTGCGCCAGCAGCCCGTGCATGCGCGAGACCTGCGGCGTGGTGAACCCGGTGGGCTCGACCTGGCCGTGCAGGCCCGCGCCCAGGGTGCCGATGCTGCCCGCGCGCAGCCCGCGCAGGCTCCACGCCTGGGCGAGCATCTGCACGGTGGACGTCTTGCCGTTGGTACCGGTCACGCCGACCACCGTCATGGCCGCCGACGGGCTGGCATGCAGGCGATCGGCCATGGCGCCGATGCGCGCGCGCAGGGCCGGCACCGCGATGGCCTCCGGGGGGACCTGCACGCCGTGGGGCGCCGGCGGCTCGTACACGATCGCCGCCGCGCCCGCCGCCCGCGCCTGGTCCACGAAGCGCAGGCCGTGGGTGCCGAAGCCGGGAATGGCAAGGAACGCGTCGCCCGCGGCGACCTCGCGGCTGTCCTGCGACATGCCGGTCACCCGCAGCCCCGCCGGGACCCCGGCCACATCAGGCAGCAGCTCCGAAAGCGGCAGGCCGGCACTCATCGCCCGCCTCCGGCCGCGGTGCGGCGCTTTGCGTCGGCCTCGGCCTGCGCCGCCAGCCAGGTCTCGATGTCGTCCGGCGGCACGTCCATCAGGCGCAGCGCCCCTTCCATCACGCTCTGGAACATGGGCGCGGCCACCAGGCCGCCGTAGTAGCCGCGCGCCGGATCCGGATCATCGATGACGATCGCCATCGAGAAGCGCGGGTTCTCCACCGGCACGACGCCGGCGAAGAACGACACGTAGCGGCGCGAATAGCCGCCGCCGCTGGCCTTGCGCGAAGTGCCGGTCTTGCCGGCCACGTGATAGCCCAGCACACGCGCACGGGTGGCGGTGCCGCCGGGTTCGGTCACGGTCTGCATCATCCGCAGCACCGTCCCGGCAACCTGCGGATCCACCGCCTGGCGCGACTCGCCGTGCTGGCCCTTGACGAAGGTCGGCTGCACCAGCGTGCCGCCATTGGCGATCGCGGCATAGGCGGATGCGATCTGCAGCGGCGTGGCCGACAGGCCGTAGCCATAGGAAATCGTCTGCTTGCTGGTACCGCTCCACTGCGACGGGTCGGGGAACAGGCCCGAGGCCTCGCCGGGGAAGCCGCTGCGGGTGCTCTGGCCCATTCCAAAGGCGCGCAGCACGTCGTAGAGCTGGCGATCGTCGAGCATCGCTGCGAGCTTGGCGGTGCCCACGTTGGAGCTCTTGGTGATCACCCCGGTGACATCCAGCAGCCCGTAGTTGCGCACGTCGCTGGTGCGGTAGCGGCCGTTGGGCATCCAGCCCGGGCTGGTATCCACCGGCGTGGTGGGCGTCACCACGCCCGCCTGCAGCGCGGCGGCCACCGTCAATGGCTTGATGGTGGAACCGGGCTCGATGAGATCGGTCACCGCACGGTTGCGGCGGGCGTCGCGGTCATCGCCCGACACCACGTGCGGGTTGTAGGTGGGCAGGTTGGCCATGGCGATCACCTCGCCGGTGGCCACGTCCAGGATCACCGCCGAGCCCGCGCTGGCGCCGGTGCGCACCAGGGTATTGCGCAGTTCGCGGTGGGCCAGGAACTGGATACGCCGGTCGATACTCAGCACCAGGTCGCGCCCCGGTTCGGCCGGGCGCACCAGGTCCACGTTCTCGACGATGCGCCCGCGCCGGTCGCGGATCACCTTCTGCACGCCGGGCCGCCCGCGCAGCCAGTCGTCGAACGCCAGTTCGATGCCTTCCTGGCCGCGGTCGTCGATATTGGTGAATCCCAGCACGTGGGCGATCGCCTCGCCCTGCGGGTAGAAGCGGCGATACTCACGCTGGCTGAAAACGCCCGGCACCCCCAGGTCCAGCACTTCCTGGGCCGCGGCCGGATGGACCCGGCGCTGCCCCGGCAGGTACATGAACTCCTTGTCGGCGCGCTGGGCCACCCGGCGCGCGAGCTCATCGGGGTCCACCTCGATCGCGGCGGCCAGTTCGACGATCCGGTCCGGGTGCTTCACCAGTTCCTGCGGATTGGCCCACAGCGATGCCACGGGCGTGGAAATCGCCAGCGGCTCGCCGTTGCGGTCGGTGATCATCCCGCGCGATGTCGCAATCGGGAGCTCGCGCAGGAACCGCGAATCCGCCTTCTGCTGGTAGAACGCGTTGTCGATCAGCTGCAGGTCCACCGCCCTGCCCACCAGCACCACCCCGCACAGCCCCAGGCCCCCGGCGACCAGCGCCAGGCGCGCGCGCAGGTTGAACCGGGCGCGCGGACGCCGGCGCTGCGGTCGGTTGCTGGAAGCGCGGCCGATCACGGGCTCACCACCACGATCTCGGCCGCCTCCGGGAATTTCATCCCCAGCCGCTCCCTGGCCACCTGGTCGATCCGGTTGCTCTCGGCCCAGGTCGCCTGCTCCAGCTGCAGGCGGCCGAATTCGATGTTCAGCTCGTCACGCTCGTGCTCGAGCCGGGTCAGCTCCACGAACAGCTGGCGATGCTGGTGGCGCGCGTGCACCACCCCGATCGCGGTGACGATGTTGGCGGCCAGCAGCACGGCGATGGCGATGCGCAGGGTCATGCGTGCGCCTCCGCGGGGAGCTTCTCGGCCACGCGCAGCACCGCGCTGCGGGCGCGCGGATTGGCGGCGGTTTCATCGGCCTGCGCCTTGATCGCCCCGCCGATCGCGCGCAGCGTCGGAACGAAACCGCCGGTGTCAGGCAGCCGCCGGTCGGCCGGCGGCGGCTTGGCGTGGCGCGCGATGAAGCGCTTGACGATGCGGTCTTCCAGCGAGTGGAAGCTGATCACCGCCAGCCGTCCGCCCGGGTGCAACCGCCCGTGCGCGGCGTCCAGGCCGTCCTCCAGGTCCGCCAGCTCGCGGTTGACGTGGATGCGGATGGCCTGGAACGAACGCGTCGCGGGATGGATCTCCGGTTTGCCCGGCGCCCGCCGCGGGCGCGGCACCACCGATGCAATCAGCTCGGCAAGCTCGCCCGTGCGCTGCAGCGGCGCCTGGGCGCGGCGGGCCACGATCGCGCGCGCAATGCGCCGGCTCATCCGCTCCTCGCCATAGGTCCACAGCACGTCGGCGATCTCCGCCTCGTCGGCGCGCGCCAGCCACTGGGCCGCGCTTTCGCCCGAGTCGGGATCCATGCGCATGTCGAGCGGGCCGTCCTTGCCGAAGCTGAAGCCGCGCTCGGCCACGTCCAGCTGCGGCGATGACACGCCAAGGTCGAACAGCACCCCGTCCAGCCCCGCAGCGGTCTCCTCCCACTGCGCGAGCGCAGCGAAGCTGCCACGGCGGATCGCCACGCGCGGGTCCGCCCCGAACTCGCGTCCGGCGAATGCGACCGCTTCGGGGTCCTTGTCCATGAGCAGCAGCCGTCCTCCGGGTCCCAGGCGTTCGAGCACGCCGCGCGCATGGCCGCCGCGCCCGAACGTGCCATCCAGGTAGGTTCCGTCCCCGACCACCCGCAAGCCCTCCATGACCTGCCCGAACATCACCGGAAGGTGGCCGGACCGGGCGTCCGCGCCACCGTCCGTCACAGCTGCAGGCCCTCCAGGTCATCGCCGGCCATGTCCTCGTCTCCAAGGGTCTGCCGGATCTGCTCCTGGTGGGCCTGCTCGCTCCACAGCTCGAACTTGTCGCCCATCCCCACCAGCACCGCCTTGCGCTCGATGCCAACCGTGTTGCGCTGGCTGCCGGGGATGGAGATGCGCGCGCTGCCGTCGGGTTCCACCACCGCGGCGGCACCCACCAGCTTCAGCTGCAGGGTGCGGTTGCGCTGCCTGGTGCGCGGCAGGGCGTTGACCTGGTCACGCACGCCCTCCCACACCGAGTACGGATACAGGTACAGGCTGCCCGCATCGAACGGGTTGTACGTGATCACCAGACGATTCCCGGCGCGGGACACGTCCTCGCGCAGGCCGGTCGGGATCACCATCCGGCCCTTGTCGTCGATTGTGATGGCGTACTCGCCCTGGAACACGTCGGTCCTGCCCGTATACCCGTCTGTGGCGGGCTTCAATGACATGGGATTCCACGAAATTCCCGCTCACCCCACGCAGCGCCACCTTATGACCCGTGTATGGGGTTGTCAACAACTGTTCACCGCCAAATTCGCCAAGCAGCTCAATGACTTGCGCAATACTTGAGAGACTTGTTCAAGCTTTATCCACAAGCTGCTGTTTCATCTCAAATTTTGAGACGCAGGCCAAAAAATCGGATGTTTAGGCCCCGTGAAGGCCCGGCGTGAAGGACGCGTGAGAATGCGCGGAGGTTGCGCGGGGAAAAAGTGGCGGAGCCGGCCTGTAAGCCGGGTTCTGTCGTGGGCAACCATTCCTCTGGGCGCATCGTCACCGATACGCTCAAGCAACCTACCCGGACCCGACGCGGGCAACGTCATGGGGTCCCTATTCGGTCTTGCTCCCGGTGGGGTTTGCCGTGCCGGCCTGTTACCAGGCTCGCGGTGCGCCCTTACCGCACCATTTCACCCTTGCCACGCATCCCGCAGGACCGTTCGGCGGTATCTTTCTGTTGCACTTTCCGTCGGCTCGCGCCGCCCAGGCGTTACCTGGCACCGTGCCCTGTGGAGCCCGGACTTTCCTCGGCATCCCGGAGGGATGTCGCGGTTGCCCGGCCGACTCCGCCAGCGGGCATTATCCCACGCCCGGAAGCCTGCGCGGGTGGTTGGCGCCCCCGGGCAGTGAGGCGGCGCGCTATTGTCCGTCCTCACCGCCGTAGAGGGCCTTGCGGGGCGCACCGGTGAGGTCGGCCGCCAGGCGCGCCGCCTTGGAGGGTGGCAGGTGCGCGGCAAGCAGCCCGTACACGCGGCGCCCTTGGGCCAGGACCGCTTCGCCATCCTCGCCCGCCCCCTCCACCACCAGCACGAACTCGCCCTTGCGCTGGTCCGGGTCCTTGCGGACCCGCTCGGCCAGCGCCGACAGCGGACCGTCCAGCACGGTCTCGAACAACTTGGTGAGCTCGCGCGCCAGCGCTGCGTGCCGGTGCGGGCCGAACGCCTGCGCCATGTCCTCCAGGGTTTCGGCAATCCGGTGCGAAGACTCGTAGAAGATCAGGGTGCGCGGCTCTCCCGCCAGCTGCTGCAGCCGCTCGCGCCGGCCGCCCGCCTTGGCTGGCAAAAATCCCTCGAACACGAACCGGTCGCTGGGCAGGCCGGCCACGCTCAGCGCCGCCACCAGCGCGCTGGGTCCCGGCACCGGGCTCACCCGGATGCCCGCCTCCCGCGCGGCGCGCACCAGGCGGAAACCGGGATCGCTGACCAGCGGCGTGCCGGCGTCGCTCACCAGCGCCAGCGATTCCCCCGCCTGCAGGCGTTCCACCAGCCGTCCCGCCTGCTGCTGCTCATTATGCTCGTGCAGGGCCACCAGCTCGGCCTCGATGCCGAAGTGCGCAAGCAGCCGGCGGGTGTGCCGGGTGTCCTCGGCGCAGATCGCGGCCACGTCCCGAAGGGTCTCCTGCGCCCGCGGCGACAGGTCGCCCAGGTTGCCGATGGGAGTGGCCACCACATGCAGGGTGCCTGGCTGGCGGGCGGGATCGGGGGCATGGCTCATGGGCCGGCATGATAGTGCGCCCAGGGCCCCTTCATGGGCCGGCGGTGCCGGGATGGGTAGAATCGCCCCGACTTTCCCGTGGATATGGAAACGATGCGCTTGAAGGCGACGGTGATGGCATGCGCGCTGGCAGTGCTGGCGCTGACGGGCTGTGGATCGGTCCAGGTGGTGCGACCGGCGGCGCCGGCCCCGGTGGTGGATACCGAGCTCGCACAGGCGACGGAGCTGGCGCAGCGCATCGGCGGGCTGCGCGGGCAGGAGCGCGCCGACACCGCGCGCCTGATCGAGCAGCTGCTGGCACGCATGGATGACCAGGCCCTGGCCGATGCAGCCGCGGCCCTGCCCGAGGGCGATCCCCTCTACACCTTTGCCGGCCGCGCGCTGATGGCCCGGGGCCTGCCGCTGCCGCGGCCCTTCGACGCGGGCATGCTGTGGCGCTCGCAGGCCGCGAACCGCCCGCCGGCCGACGCGGACGGCTACCGGCCGCCGGAGAAGCTGGCCGTGCTGCTGCCGCTCTCCGGCCAGCTGGCCACCGCCGCCTCGCCCGTGCGCGACGGCCTGCTGGCAGGCTATTACGCCGAGCGCCGGCAGCGCCCCGAGATCGTCTTCCACGACACCGGGGGCACCCCGGGAGGCGCCATGGCCGCCTACCAGCGGGCGGTGGCCGAGGGCGCGGACTACGTGGTCGGGCCGCTCGGGCGCGACGAGGTTGCCGCGGTGCTCGCCGATCCGTCCCGCCTGCAAGTGCCTGTCTTGGCGCTCAACCGCGCGGGGGACGACGTCCCGGCCGGGCACGTCAGCTTTGCCATGGCGCCGGAGGACGACGGCATCGCCGCCGCCAACCACCTGCTGGGCCAGAACGTGCGCCGGGTGCTGGTGCTGACCGGCGGCGACGACAGCGCGCGCCGCAGCGTGGACGCGTTCCGGCGGCAGCTGGAAACCGGCGGCGGCACGATCAGCGACATGATGGTGATCGTGGGCGGCGACGACCAGCCGGACATGATCGAAGCGCTGCGCAACGCAATGCTCAAGCCGGACGGCGCGCAGGCGGTGTTCCTGGCGCTGCGCATGGCCGAGGCGCGGGCGATCGCGCCGCAGCTGGTGGAGGCGGGGTACGCCACGCGCCCGCGCATCGGCACCTCGCAGCTGTTCTCCAGCGGCAATCCGCAGGCCGACGCCGTGCTTGATGGGATCGTGTTCCCCACCGAACGCTGGACCTCGAGCGGCGTCGCCGGGCTGCCGATGGCATCCACGGTGGCGTCGACCCTGCCAACCGCGCGCGGCCCGGCGGCCCGGCTGTTCGCGTTCGGGCACGACGCGTGGCTGCTCACTGCGTTCATGGAGCGCCTGGTCACCCGTGCGGACGGCGAGCTGCGCGGCGCCACCGGTACCCTGCGCCTGGACGGCCTGGGCAACGTCGAACGGGCGCCAGCATGGGCCACCTTCAGCGGCGGCCACGTGGTGCCGCTGGGCGGGGGTTGAGCCACACGCGCGCCCGCGGCGGCGCGGTTGAAGACGCCGCGCGCGAGTACCTGCTGGGTGCGGGCCTGGAAGCGGTGGCGGCGAATGCCAGCTACCGGCTGGGCGAACTCGACCTGGTGATGCTGGACCGGGAAGCCGACGGCGCCGGCGTGCTGGTGTTCGTGGAGGTGCGGTTCCGGCGCTCGGACAGCCACGGCGGCGGCGCGGCCTCGGTGGACTGGCGCAAGCAGCGCCGGATCATCCGCGCCGCGCAGCTGTTCCTGCTGAAGCACCCGCAGTTTGTCGATGCACCATGCCGCTTCGACGTGGTCGACGCCAGCGGCGACCCGCAATCCCCCACCCTGGAATGGATCCGCGACGCCTTCCGCGTCGACGGCTGAGGCCGGGACAAGCGGCTCGCGGCTGTGCCTACAATGTCGGCGACCCGACTACAGGCGCGCCACATGACCCAGTGCAACCCGGATCCCGGCACCGCATGAGCAGCATCCAGGGGGAGAAGCTCGCGCAGCCGGCGCTGCGCCGCGACGTCGGCCGGTGGCAGATCCTCGGCCTGTCGATCAACGATGTCATCGGCAGCGGCATCTACCTGCTGCCGGCTGCCGCCTTTGCGATGCTCGGGTCGTTCAGCGTGTGGGCGGTGCTGCTGGCCGGGGCCACGGTGGGGCTGCTGGTGCTGTGCTACGCCAAGGCTTCGAGCTACTTCGACCAGCCCGGCGGCGCGTACCTGTACGCCCGCGAGGCCTTCGGGCCGTTCGTGGGCTTCCAGGTCGGCTGGACCATCTGGCTGACCCGGGTGGTGGTGGCCGCCTCGCTGAGCAACGGCCTTGCCGACGCGGTGGCCCGGTTCTGGGAACCGGCCATCGCCGGGCCGGGCCGGACCTTCGTGGTCGCCGGCTCGCTGCTGCTGCTCACGGTGGTCAACGTGATCGGCGTGGGCTGGGCGGCACGCGCGGCGGTGGTGCTGGTGGTGTGCAAGCTGGTGCCGCTGCTGGTGTTCGTGTTCATCGGCCTGTTCCACATGGACTGGGGCCTGGCGTTCGGCGGCCCGGGCCCGCAGGACTATGGCCAGCTGGGCGAAGCCGCGCTGCTGCTCCTGTTCGCCTACGCCGGGTTCGAGAACCTGCCCGCGGCGGCGGGCGAATACCACAGCCCCAAGCGCAACGTGCCGTTCGCGCTGCTGTCGATGATCGTGGTGGTGACGCTGCTCTATGCCGCCGTGCAGATGGTGGCGCAGGGCCTGCTGCCGGACCTGGCCGAGTCGAGCTCTCCGCTGGCCGATGCCGCGGCGATGTTCGGCGGCGAGGGGATGGCGCTGCTGCTCACGATAGGCGCGGCGCTCTCGATCCTTGGCACCAACAACAACACCATGCTGCTGGGCCCGCGCTTCCTGCACGCGCTGGCCGCCGACGGCTATGGCCCGCGCTACCTGGCCTCGGTGCATGCCGGCTTCCGCACCCCGGCCGCGGCGATCATCACCCAGTTCGCGCTGGCGCTGGCGCTGGCGATGACGGGCTCGTTCGTGGCGCTGGCCGTGCTGTCGATGGTGACGCGCCTGATCGGCTACATCACCACCGCCGCCAGCGTGCTGGTGCTGCACCGCCGCTATGGCGAGCCGGAAGGCAGCTTCCGGCTGCCCGGCGGCCCGGTGATCCCGGTGCTGGCGCTGGTGCTTTCGCTCGCCCTGCTCTCCAGCGCCAGCCTGTGGAACCTTGTTGCCGTGGCCATCGCCATCGGCGTGGGCAGCCTGTTCTACGTGTTCCGCCGCGCGGGCCATCAGTGAGCGACCACGCCGCCTTTGATGCGCTGACCGAGGACGCACTGCGGTCTTCCGGCGCGCTGAAGTGGAACGCGTTTCCCGACTGCATCGGCGCATTCGTGGCGGAAATGGATTTCGGCACCGCGCCGGAAGTGATGGCCGCGGTGCGCGAGGCGCTTGATGGCAACCGCTTCGGCTACCTCACCGATGCCCTGGTGCACGACCTGGCCGCGGCCTGCAGCCAATGGCACGCGGAACGCTACGGGTGGCGGCCGGACCCGGCCTGGATCCAGCCGCTGCCTGACGTGCTGACCGGTCTGGAGCTGGCGCTGCGGCACCTGTTGCCCCCGCGCGCCAGGGTGGTGCTGCCCACGCCCAACTACATGCCCTTCCTGCCGCTGCTGCGGATGCTCGGGCACGAGGTGGTGCAGGTGCCGATGCTGGAGGCCGCCGACGGCTGGCGCTTTGATTTCCAGGCGCTCGACGAGGCGTTCGCCGGCGGCGGGCAGGTGGCGATCCTGTGCAATCCGCACAATCCGCTGGGTCGGGTGTTCACCCGCGACGAGCTGGAGCAGTTCAGCGCGGTGGCCGGGCGCCACGGGGCGCGGGTGTTCTGCGACGAGATCCACGCGCCGCTGGTGTTCGCCCCGCACCGCCACGTGCCGTACGCATCGGTGGGCGAAGCCGCCGCGCGGCAGGCGATCACCGCGACTTCGGCGTCCAAGGGCTGGAACCTGGCGGGGTTCAAGTGCGCGCAGCTGATCCTGACCAACGGGGATGACCTTGCCGCCTGGAGGCGGATGCTGCCGCTCGCCGGGCATGCCACCTCCACCCCGGGCGTGATCGCCAACACCGCAGCGTACCGGCACGGTGGGCCCTGGCTGGATTCGGTGATGGCCTACCTCCAGGGAAACCTGGCACTGCTCGAGCGCACCCTCGCCGGGCGCATGCCGGGGATCGGGTTCCGGCCGCCGGAAGGAACCTACCTGGCCTGGCTGGACTGCCGGGGCCTGGAGCTGGGGATGCCGCCGAAGCTGGCGTTCCGCAACGCCGGCGTGGCGCTGACCGATGGCGCCGAGTGCGGCGATGCCGGCGCGGGCTTCGTCCGCTTCAACTTCGCCCTGCCCCGGCCACTGCTGCAGGAAGCGCTCGACCGCATGGCCGGCGCAGTGGCAGGCAACCCGTAGCGCGCCCCGCCGCAGTCAGGCGAAATGCTGGTAGCCGGACCGGTCGGGAACCCAGGATTCGCCGCCGGGATCGACCAGGCGCACCGCGGGGCCGGCCGGCGCCGGGTCGGTGATCACGCCGATGCGGGTGACCGGAACGCCGGCAGCTCCGGCGGCTGAAAGGATGCGTTCGCGGGCCTCGGGGGACGCGGTGACGCACAGCTCGTAGTCATCGCCGCCGGCCACCTGCCAGTTCCAGCGCGCGTCGCGTCCGCCAGCGGCCGCCACGAGCGGCGGCGAGGCCGGCAGTTCGTCGAGCATGACCCGTGCGCCCACGCCGCTGGCCTTGCAGATGTGTCCCAGGTCCGCCAGCAGGCCGTCGGAGAGGTCGATGCCGGCGCGGGCCACGCCGGCAAGCGCGCGCCCCAGGGCAACCCGCGGCGTCGGGCGCTGGAGGCGCTCGCGCAGGAAGGCGTCAGGGGCATCGCCACCTGCGGCCGGCGCCAGCGCCAGCGCGGCCGCGGCGTCGCCGAGCGTTCCGCTGACCCAGATGTCGTCGCCCGGCATGGCGCCTGCGCGGCGCAGGACCCGGGCCGGCTCGACCTGGCCGATGGCGGTCACCCCCAGTGCCAGCGGGCCGCGGGTGGTGTCGCCGCCGACCAGGGCAACGTCGTGGGTATCGGCGAGCGCGAAGAAGCCGTCGAGCATCGCGTCGCACCAGGCGGCGTCGGGCCCGGGCAGGGTGAGCGCCAGCGTGCACCAGGCCGGCGCGGCGCCCATGGCCGCCAGGTCGGACAGGTTGACCGCCAGCGCCTTCCAGCCGATGTCGGCCGGCGGGTGCGCGGCCAGGAAGTGGACGCCTTCGTTGAGCACGTCGGTGGTCACCACCAGCTCGCGTCCTTCACCCGGCCGCAGCACGGCGGCGTCGTCGCCGATGCCGGTCACCACGTCGCCGCGCTGGCGCGCGCGGCGTTGGATGCGGGCAATCAGGTCGAATTCCATGGCCGGTCCTGGTGGTGGCGGGCCGGTGCTGCCCTCAGCCGCGGGTGGCCTGCACCTCGACCGCGCGCCACTGGGCGGCGGCGCGGTCGAGCACCCCGTTGACGTAGGTATGGCCGTGCTCGGAGCCAAAGCGCTTGACGGTGCGCAGTGCCTCGTCGATCACCACCCGGTAGGGCACGTCGATGCGGTGCTGCAGTTCGTAGGCAGCGATGCGCAGCATGGCGCGCTCGATCTGGTCGACCTCCTCGATGCCGCGGTCCAGGAACGGCTCCAGCGAGGCATCGAGGGCGGCGCGATGGGCCAGCACCCCGCGCACCAGGTCCTCGAAATATTCCAGGTCCGCGATTTCATGCGCCTGCTCGTGCGCGAACTGGGCGATCACTTCCTGCGGCTGGCCGCCGGCGATCTGCCAGGTGTAGACGGCCTGCAGCGCACGCCGGCGCGAACGGGTGCGGTGGACGGGATCGACGCCGTCGGCGCGCCTGGGCCGGCTCACGGCAGCCGCCCCATCAGTTCGGCCATCTCGATGGCCACCAGCGCGGCCTCCTCGCCCTTGTTGCCGTGGCTGCCGCCTGCGCGCCGCTCGGCGTCCTCGGCATCCTCCACCGCGAGCACGCCGTTGAGCACGGGCACACCGGTGTCCAGCGAGGCGCGCATCAGGCCTTCGCTGCAGCCGTCGGCGACCTGCTCGTAATGGCGCGTGTCGCCGCGGATCACGCAGCCCAGCGCCACCACCGCGACATAGCCGCCGCTGCGGGCCAGGCGGGCCGCGACCACCGGGATCTCCCAGGCGCCGGGCACCCGCACCACGTCCAGGGCGCGCTCTTCCACGCCGTTGGATTCAAACGCCTTGCGCGCGCCGGCCACCAGCGAATCGGTGATGCGCGGGTTCCAGCGGCTGGCGATGATGACGAAACGCGCATCGGCGGGCGCGCGCAGGTCGCCTTCGTAGTGGGTCATGCGGATCAGGTCCTCGATGGAGCGATGAGTTTAGAACATGCCGGCGGTGCAGCCGGCGGACCGGCCCTACGGGGCCACGTATTCCACGACCTCCAGGCCGAAGCCGGGCAGGCCCACCTGCTTGCGCGGCGTGCCGAGCACGCGCAGCTTGCCGAAGCCCAGGTCGGAGAGGATCTGGCTGCCGGCGCCGTTGCGCCGCCACTCGGTGAGCGCGCTGCCGCGGCCGGCGGCGGCCGGCTCGGGCACCTCGCGGATGCGGTCAAGCAGGGCGTCCGGGCCGGTGCGGTCCTCCAGCATCACCAGCGCGCCGGACTCCTCCCCGGCCAGCCGCTCCAGCACGCCGCCCACCGCGGGTCCGAAGTCGGCGCGCTGCCAGTGCAGGGCATCGGCGAGCAGGTTCAGCGGCTGCACCCGCACCAGCGCCGGCGTGGCCGCATCCGGCTCCCCGCGCACCAGGGCGAAGTGCAGCCCGTGGCTGAGCCTGTCGCGGTAGGTGACCAAGCGGAAGGGGCCATGGGCGGTGTGGATGTCGCGCTCGTCCACCCGCTCGACGGTGTGCTCCGTCTCGAGCCGGTAGCGGATCAGGTCCTCGATCGAACCGATCTTCAGCCCGTGCTCGCGGGCAAACACCTCCAGCTCCGGGCGCCGGGCCATGGTGCCGTCGGGATTGAGGATCTCCACCAGCACCCCGGCCGGCTCCAGGCCCGCCATCAGCGCCAGGTCGGCCGCGGCCTCGGTGTGCCCGGCGCGGCTGAGCACCCCGCCCGGCTGCGCCTGCAGCGGGAAGATGTGCCCCGGCTGGGCAAGGTCCGACGGCGCCGCGTTCGGCTTGACCGCGGTGCGGATGGTATGGGCGCGGTCATAGGCGGAGATGCCGGTGGTCACGCCCTCGGCCGCCTCGATGCTGACCGTGAAGTTGGTGTGGTGCGACGACGTGTTGTCGCGCACCATCGGCGGCAGGCCAAGCTGCTGGCAGCGCT
This sequence comes from Luteimonas sp. JM171, assembly GCF_001717465.1. Taxonomy (NCBI): domain Bacteria; kingdom Pseudomonadati; phylum Pseudomonadota; class Gammaproteobacteria; order Lysobacterales; family Lysobacteraceae; genus Luteimonas; species Luteimonas sp. JM171. The sequence goes on from NZ_CP017074.1 coordinate 399,375, forward strand.
CGCGGGTGAGCGACAGGCAGACCAGGCCGCGGGCGTGGGTGACCATGAAGTTGATGTCGGCCGGGCGCACCAGTTCGGCGGCCATGATCAGGTCGCCTTCGTTCTCGCGGTCTTCGTCGTCGACGATGACGACCATGCGGCCGGCGCGGATCTCTTCAAGCAGTTCGGGGATGGGGGCAAAGGACATGCTGTTCTCGGAAAGTCATCGCGCCTGCAGCAGGCGCTCGACGTAGCGGGCGATCAGGTCGACTTCCAGGTTGACCGGATCGCCAACGCCGGTGTAGGCGAAGCGGGTGTTCTCGACGGTGTGGGGGATGAGTGCGACTTCAAAGCCCGTCTCGTCTACCTGGTTGACGGTCAGGCTCACCCCGTCGACGCAGATCGAGCCCTTCTTTGCCACGTAACGCAGCACCTCGGGTCCGGCCTCGAAGCGCCAGCGCTGGGCGCGCGCGTCGGGTTCGATCGCGGCCACGCGGCCCACGCCGTCGACGTGGCCGCTCACCAGGTGGCCGCCCAGGCGGTCGTCCGGGCGCATGGCGCGCTCCAGGTTCAGGGCATCGCCCGGGGCCAAGCTGCCCAGGGTGGTCAGCGACAGCGTTTCATTGGAGGCATCGGCGGCAAAGCGGCCGGGGCCGAATTCCACCACCGTCAGGCACACCCCGTTGACGGCGATGCTCTCGCCCAGTTCGACGTCTTCGAACGGCAGGCTGCCAACGTCGATCACCAGGCGCACGTCGCCGCCGCGCGGCTCGCGTGCGGCCAGGCGGCCAACGCCCTGGATGATGCCGGTGAACATCAGCCGCGCCCCGCCGGGCGCAGGCGCATGCGCAGGTCATCGCCGAGCGGCGTGACTTCGCACAGCGCCATCCGGTAACGCTGCGCCATGTCCTCCACCCGCAGGCCGGCAAACAGCGGCCGTGCCTTGTCCCCCAGCAGCACCGGCGCCACGTACAGCAGCAGCTCGTCCACCAAGCCCCCGGAGAGCAGCGATCCGGCCAGGGTGGCCCCCGCTTCCACGTGCAGCTCGTTGATGCCGGCTTCTGCCAGCAGCCTCATCACGGCATGCAGGTCGAGCCGGCCATTGCTCGCAGGCACCGCCGCGCGCCGCGCCGTCAGGCCGCGCGGCGGCTTGGCATCGGGCGCGTGCAGATAGATGGTGGGGGCGTCGCCCTCGCGGATCCGGCCCCGGGCGACGGTCGCCAGGCCGGCGTCCAGCACCACCCGCACCGGCGGCACGAAAGGCGTGTCATCGCCCAGCCGCACGGTGAGCTGCGGGTCATCGGTCATGATCGTGCCGGCGCCGGTGAGAATGGCCCCGGCGCGCGCCCGCCAGCGGTGGCCGTCCAGCCGCGCGGGCTCGCCGGTGATCCACTTGGAATCGCCGCTGGCCAATGCCGTGCGCCCGTCCAGGCTCATCGCCAGCTTCACCCGCACCCATGGCCGTCCGCGCTCGATCCGCGAAAGGAAACCGACGTTGAGCTCGCGCGCCTGCGCTTCAAGCAGGCCGGAAGCGGTATCAATACCGGCTGCCTGCAACCGCTCGAAGCCCTTGCCGTCCACCTGCGGGAACGGATCGCGCATGGCCGCCACCACCCGGGCCACGCCGGCCGCCACCAGGGCGTCGGCGCAGGGGCCGGTGTGCCCGGTATGGGCGCACGGCTCCAGGGTGACGTAGGCGGTGGCGCCGCGGGTCCGCTCGCCTGCGGCCTGCAGCGCAAGCACCTCGGCGTGCGCGCCGCCCTGGCGGACATGGAATCCCTCGCCCACCACCTCGTCGCCCTGCGCGATCACGCAGCCGACCATGGGATTGGGCTTGGTGGTGAAGAGGCCGCGCTCCGCCAGTTCCAGCGCGCGCGCCATCATCTTCTCGTCGGTTGGGGTGAATCCGCTCAACGCCTGCGCTCCCTGTCGGGGCCTTTGGTGGCAGCGGGGGCCCCGGCTCCCACGCCGGGCAAGGGCAACTGACCCTCGCCCGGCACTCCCTCGCGCTCGAGCCGGTCCAGCTCCTCGCGGAAATCGGCCACGTCCTGGAACGAGCGATACACCGAGGCGAACCGCACGAACCCGATGTGGTCGAGCTTGCGCAGCTCGGAAATCACGAACTCCCCGATCCGGCGCGAGCTGACCTCGCGCTCGGCGGTCATGCGCAGCTGGTGTACCACTGCCCTCACCGCTGCCTCGATCTGCTCCTCGGATACCGGCCGCTTGTGCAGCGCACGGTCGAAGCCCAGGCGCAGCTTGCGCGCGTCAAAGGTCTCGCGCCGGCCGTCGGACTTGATGATCGCCGGCAGCTTGAGCTCGATGGTTTCCAGGGTGGAAAAGCGCTCGCCGCAGGCCTCGCACTCGCGCCGGCGGCGGATCGTGGCGCCGTCCTCGGACGCGCGCGAGTCGATGACCCGGGTCTCCGTGTGCTGGCAGAAGGGACAGAACATCAGCCTGCCCGGCGGGCCCCGGCCCGCCGCGACCTGCTGGTGGTGAAGTGCCCGGCCACTGCCCGCTGCCCGCGATCAGCCATAGACCGGGAACTTCCGGCACTGGGCGGTCACCGCCTCGCGCACGCGCGCGATCACCGCCTCGTCCTGCGGCGCGTCCAGCACGTCGCACATCCAGCCGGCGAGCTCGATGCAGTCCTGCTCCCGGTAGCCGCGCGTGGTCACCGCCGGGGTGCCGATGCGCAGACCGGAAGTGATGAAGGGCTTCTGCGGATCGTTGGGTACCGCGTTCTTGTTCACCGTGATGTGGGCCCGGCCCAGCGCCTCTTCCGCATCCTTGCCGGTCACGCCCTTGCCGATCATGTCCACCAGGATCAGGTGGTTCTCGGTGCCGCCGGACACCACCCGGTAGCCGCGCTCGATGATCACCTTCGCCATCGCCTGCGCGTTCTTCACCACCTGCTGCTGGTAGCTCTTGAATTCCGGCTCCAGCGCTTCCTTGAAGGCCACCGCCTTGGCCGCGATCACGTGCATCAGCGGCCCGCCCTGCAGGCCCGGGAAGACGATCGACTGCAGCTTCTTGCACATGTCGTCGAACGCCTCGCCGGCGCCCTCGCGGCTGGCCACGATGATGCCGCCGCGCGGGCCGCGCAGGGTCTTGTGGGTGGTGGAAGTGACCACGTGCGCGTGCGGGACCGGGTTGGGATACACGCCGGCGGCGACCAGCCCGGCCACGTGCGCCATGTCGACGAAGAAGATCGCGCCGACCTTGTCGGCGATGGCGCGGAAGCGGGCCCAGTCGATCACCTGGGAATAGGCCGAGAACCCGGCCACCACCATCTTCGGCTTGTGCTCCACCGCCAGCCGCTCGACTTCGTCGTAATCGATCAGACCGTCGTCGTTCACCCCGTACTGCACCGCCTTGAACAGCTTGCCGCTGATGTTCGGCTTGGCGCCATGGGTCAGATGGCCGCCGTGGGCCAGCGACATGCCCAGGATGGTGTCGCCGGGCGCGAGCATCGACAGGTACACGGCCTGGTTGGCCTGGGAGCCCGAATGCGGCTGCACGTTGGCATAGTCGGCGCCGAACAGCTGCTTGAGGCGGTCGATGGCCAGCTGCTCGGCCACGTCCACGTGTTCGCAGCCCCCGTAGTAGCGCTTGCCGGGATAGCCTTCGGCGTACTTGTTGGTGAGTTTGGAGCCCTGCGCCTCCATTACCCGCGGGCTGGCGTAGTTCTCCGAGGCGATCAGCTCGACGTGGTCCTCCTGCCGGCGGCCCTCCTCGGCGATGGCCGCGGCCAGTTCCGGGTCATAACCTTCAATGCGGGCGTCTTTTGGAAACATCCGGAATACTCCTGGCAGGGGCGGGGGAAGGCCGCAATTGTAGCTTTTTTGCCCAGATCCCGGCCCCGCCCGGCCGTGCGCGGACCGTGTTCCGGTACAGGGGCTGGCAATCCGTGGCAGCCGCCCCCAGCTATAATGTCCCGATACCCGTCACCCCCGCGGCCCGCCTCTGCCGGGCCGGCTTTCGCCTGCGGAGTTCCCATGTCGCAATACATCTACACCATGAACCGGGTGTCCAAGACCGTGCCGCCCAAGCGGCAGATCATCAAGGACATCTCGCTGAGCTTCTTCCCCGGCGCCAAGATCGGCCTGCTGGGCCTCAACGGCGCCGGCAAGTCCACGGTGCTGCGGATCATGGCGGGCGTGGACACGGATTTCGAGGGCGAGGCGCGGCCGCAGCCGGGCATCAAGGTCGGCTACCTGGCCCAGGAGCCGCAGCTCAACCCCGAGCACACCGTGCGCGAGGCGGTGGAGGAAGGCGTGGGCGAGGTGCTGCAGGCCCAGGCGGAACTGGAGAAGGTGTACGCCGCCTACGCCGAGGAAGGCGCGGACTTCGACGCCCTGGCCAAGGAGCAGGAGCGCCTGGAGGCGATCCTGGCCAGCGGCGACGCCAATACCCTGGAGCAGCAGCTGGAGGTGGCCGCCGACGCCCTGCGCCTGCCGCCCTGGGACGCGAAGATCGGCAACCTCTCCGGCGGCGAGAAGCGCCGCGTGGCCCTGTGCCAGCTGTTGCTGCAGAAGCCCGACATGCTGCTGCTCGACGAGCCCACCAACCACCTGGACGCCGAGTCGGTCGAATGGCTGGAGCAGTTCCTGGCCCGCTATTCCGGCACCGTGGTGGCGGTCACCCATGACCGCTACTTCCTGGACAACGCCGCCGAATGGATCCTGGAGCTCGACCGCGGCCGCGGCATCCCCTGGAAGGGCAACTACACCGAATGGCTGGTGCAGAAGGAGGACCGCCTCAAGCGCGAGGAGTCGCAGGAGAAGGCCCGCCAGAAGGCGATCCAGAAGGAGCTGGAGTGGGCCCGGCAGAACGCCAAGGGCGGCCGCTCCAAGGGCAAGGCGCGCCTGGCCCGGATCGAGGAGCTGCAGTCGGTCGACTACCAGAAGCGGCAGGAGACCAACGAGATCTTCATCCCGCCCGGCGAGCGCCTGGGCAGCAAGGTGATGGAGTTCAAGAACGTTTCCAAGAGCTTCGGCGACCGCCTGCTGATCGACGACCTGAGCTTCATCGTGCCGCCGGGCGCGATCGTGGGCATCATCGGCCCCAACGGCGCGGGCAAGTCGACCCTGTTCAAGATGATCACCGGACAGGAGAAGCCGGACTCGGGCGAGATCATCATGGGCCCGACGGTGAACCTGGCCTACGTGGACCAGAGCCGCGACGCGCTGGAAGGCGACAAGACCGTGTTCGAGGAGGTTTCGGGCGGGCGCGACATCCTCGACATCAACGGCATCGAGATCCAGTCGCGCGCCTACATCGGCCGCTTCAACTTCAAGGGCCAGGATCAGCAGAAGCGCGTGGGCTCGCTGTCTGGCGGTGAGCGTGGCCGCCTGCACATGGCCAAGACCCTGCTCCAGGGCGGCAACGTGCTGCTGCTCGACGAACCGTCCAACGACCTGGACGTGGAAACCCTGCGCGCGCTTGAAGACGCGCTGCTGGAGTTCCCGGGCAACGCCTTCGTGATCAGCCATGACCGCTGGTTCCTGGACCGGATCGCCACCCACATCCTGGCCTTCGAGGGCGACTCGCACGTGGAGTTCTTCCAGGGCAACTACCGCGAATACGAGGAAGACAAGAAGCGCCGCCTGGGCGACGACGCGGGGCCCAAGCGCCTGCGCTTCAAGGCGCTCAAGTAACCGCCAGCCGCTCCCGCGCCCCCGCGCGGGAGCCTTGGCCGGCGCGGGCCGGCGAATCCAGGAGCGATCCATGGGCTTCATCGATACGCTGCGCAAACGCTGGCAGGCCGCCGATACGCTGGTCTGCGTCGGCCTTGACCCGGAGCCGGCGAAGTTCCCGGCGCGGTTCGCCGGGGACCCGGACGCGGTCTTCAACTTCTGCCGCGACATTGCCGACACCACAGCGGAGTACGCGTGCGCCTTCAAGCCCCAGATCGCCCACTTCGCCGCCCTCGGCGCGGAAGACGCGCTCGCGCGCCTGATCGCGCACCTGCACGCGGCCCATCCCGGCATCCCGGTGATCCTGGACGCCAAGCGCGGCGACATCGGCAGCACCGCCCGGCACTACGCCAGGGAGGCGTTTGACCGCTACCGGGCTGATGCGGTCACCGCCAACCCGTACCTGGGCCGCGACTCCGTGCAGCCGTTCCTGGACCGCGCCGACCGCGGCGTGGTCATCCTCTGCCGCACGTCCAACCCCGGCGCCGCGGACCTGCAGGACCTCCCGGTGCGCACCGGCGCAGGCGAACGCCCGCTCTACCAGCACATCGCCCAGACCATCGCCCGGGACTGGAACAGCCACGGCAACTGCGCCCTGGTCGTCGGGGCCACCTGGCCCGGGCAGCTGCGCGAAGTGCGCGCCATCGTGGGCGACATGCCGCTGCTGGTGCCCGGGGTGGGCGCCCAGGGCGGCGACGCCGGGGCGGTGGTCCGCAACGCGCGCACTGCCGATGGCACCGGCCTGATGGTCAGCTCTTCCCGGGCGATCCTGTACGCCTCGAATGGAGACGACTACGCCGGCGCCGCGGCCAACGCCGCCCGCGAGCTGCGCGACACCATCAATCGCCACCGCTGACGCCGGCGCGCCCCCCGGCGCGGATCAGGCGACGTCGAACACCTGCCGCAGGTAGGCCAGGTACCCCGAATCGTCACACATGGTCTTGCCGGGCGAATCGCTGAGCTTGGCTACCGGCTGGCCGTTGCAGCGGACCATCTTCATCACCACGCTCAGCGGCGGCACGCCCACGTCGTTGGTCAGGTTGGTCCCGATCCCGAACGACATCCGCGCCCGCCCGCGGAACCGCTGGTACAGACGCATCACCAGGTCGATGTCGAGGCTGTCGCTGAACACCAGCACCTTGCCCATCGGGTCGATGCGATGCGCCTGCAGGTGCGCGATCATCCGCTCGCCCCATTCGAAGGGATCGCCCGAATCGTGGCGCATCCCGTCGAACAGCTTGCAGAAGTACAGGTCGAAGTCGCGCAGGAACGCATCCAGCCCGATCACGTCGGTCAGCGCGATCCCCAGGTCCCCGCGGTACTCGCGGGCCCAGCTGTCGAACGCCGCCACCTGGGAATCACGCAGCCGCGGCCCCAGCGCCTGGAACGCCTGCAGCCACTCGTGGGCCATCGTCCCCTGCGGGTTGAGGCCCAGCCGGCGGGCCAGGTCGACGTTGCTGGTACCCGCGAACTTCGGCCCCAGCTCTTCGGCCAGCATCGCGACCACCTCGCCGTGCCACGCGCGCGAATAACGGCGGCGGGTGCCGAAGTCGGTGATCCGGCAGTCCTCGTAGCCCACCGCATCGCGCAGCCGCCCCGCCTTGTCCTTCAGCCTGCGCAGTCCTTCCCCGCGCACGTCGGCGCCGGCGGCGTGGCGCATGTGCACTTCGCTCACGATCGCCAGCAGCGGCACCTCGAACAGGATCGTGTGCAGCCACGGGCCGCTCGCTTCCAGCTCAACCCCGCCCTGTTCCGCCGACGACGCTCGCAGGCGCAGGTACTTGCGGTCCAGCCGGAACAGCCCGAGGAAATCCACGAAGTCCGGCTTCATGAAGCGCAGGCCACGCAGCCAGTCCAGCTCTTCCCGGGCGAACCACAGCGTGCACAGCGCATCGATCTCGGACGAGATCTCATCGATATGCCGGGACAGGTCGACGCCGGGCGTCCGGCAACGGAACCGGTAGACCGCCTCGGCCGCCGGATGCTGGTGCAGCACCGCCTGCATCATGGTGAGTTTGTACAGGTCGGTGTCGAGCAGCGATTCAATGACCGGCATGGAGGGTTCCGCCGCGGCTACAGCGCGCGCAGGACGGCAATCGGGAAGCGGGCCCAGATCATCGCACACACGAGCATGCGGACCGGCAGGCTGCGCTGCGACGCCTCGAACTTGCGGAAGTAGCGCACCAGCCCCCGGTGCTTGTGCCACTCCACGAACACCGGCCGCGAGCGGCTGGATACCCCCCGCACGTGCAGCACCCGCGCCCGGTTGGCCACGGCCACGAGCGCGCCCGATTCTCGCGCGCGCCGGCACAGGTCGAGGTCCTCGGCGTGCAGCCGGTAGCCTTCGTCAAAGCCACCAAGCTGCTGGTACAGGGCGCGCGGCATCAGCATCAGCGCGCCGGACACCGCCTGCACGGGCTGCAGCACCAGCCCGTCGTCGGGCGGGATCGCCATGCTGGCCGACGTGGATCCGCCGGCCAGCATGGCGATCAGCATGGCGCCGAAGTCCGGGTCGCGGCGACGCGCGGCCGGGTCCCGCTTTCCCGCCTCGCCCACCAGGTCGGCCCCCAGCAGCACCGGTCCGGGCCCGTGGCCCCGGGCTGCAGCAACCATGCCCGACAGCGTATCCGGCTCGACCATGAGGTCCGGGTTGACCAGCGCCACCCAGTGCGCCGCATTGGCGTCGGCCGCGGCCACGCCCTGGTTGCACGCGGTGCCGAAGCCCGGGTTGTCGGGATTGGCGATGAAGCGCACCCGGGGATCGGCCGCGGCGTGACGCTGCACGATGGCCATGGTGTCGTCGCTGGAGGCGTTGTCCACCACCCGGATCTGCACCACGCCCTCGGCCGCGCGCAGCCGGTCCAGGCACTCGCCGATCGTCGAGGCGCTCTGATAGGTGACCACGACGGCTGCGATCGATTCACTCCGCACCGGCATCTCCCTCTTCCAGCACCGGCCCGGCCGCCGGGAACAGCTCGCGCTGCGGCGGCTCGCCATCGATCCCGGCGAGCGCTTCGTGCAGCCGCGCCCGCTGTGCGCGCAGCGGATCGCCCATCAGGAAATCCGCCAGCCGGGGATGCCAGGCCGGCCAGCGCGAGGCCAGCGCGGCCATGTCCCCTTCGGCCGGGCCGCCTTCGCCGCCGCGCGCGACGAAGGCGGTTTCGCACAGCACATTGCGCCAGCCCAGGCCCGACAGGCGCAGCGAAAGATCAATCAGCGCGGCATACCAGGACCCGTAACTGGAAGCGTCCAGCCCGCCCACGCGTTCGCGCGCGCTGCCCCGGAGCAGCACCGCGTGCCCGACCGCGGCTGGCAGTTCCGGATGCAGCGGCCGCAGCTTCGCGCAGGCCCGACCGATCCGCGCCAGTTGGCCGGGCACCGGGTCCACTTCGCCGATCCGGGGCCAGGCCGCCGCCTCCCCGGCGTTGCACCACGGCGTGGCCGTGGCGATCGACGCGTCGCGCGAGAAGCACGCTGCAAGCGCTTCGAGCCAGCCCGGCGCCGGGATCGCATCGGGTGCCAGCACCGCCACGTCGGCCCCGCCGCAGGCCCGCAGCGCCTCATCCAGGTGCGCCACCTCGCCAATGGCGCGCTGGCGGCGGCTGTAGTCGGCGTGCATGCGCGTGGCAGCCAGCCATTTCTCCACGATCGCGAGCCCGCGCGGGCCGGCCCTGGCGTCGTCCGCCAGCCATACGCGTGTGCGCGCCGGCGTGCCGGCATCAAGCGCCGCCAGGCAGGCATCCAGCGCATCGTCGTCGGTCCCCAATGGCAGCAGGACAACCGGCAGCACGGACATCCGCGTCCCGTCCCGTCAGTCGGCGCCTTCGCCGGCCTGCTGCGCCGCGCGCGCGGCGTCCTCGCGCTGGTGGAGCGGCTCCATGGCCCGGAACCGGCGGCTGTACTCGTCGGTGAGCCGTCGTGCGTCCACCGGATTGCGCACGATGTTGGGCGTGAGCAGGATGATGACCTCGGTGCGCTCGGTGCGGTTGCGCTGCTGGCCGAACAGGGCGCCGACCACCGGGATGCGGCTCAGGCCCGGCAGCCCGGACGACCCACGGCTGGTGCCATCGGTAATCAGCCCGGCCAGCATCACCGTCTCACCCGACTGCACCGCCGCCTCGGTCTTCAGGTAGCGGGTATCGATGCGCACGTTGCCGTACTCGTCCGGGTCGCCCAGCGGCGAGCTGACTTCCTGGGCGATGTCCAGGAACACGGTGCCATCCTGGGTGATGCGCGGGCGCACCTTGAGGATGATGCCGGTATCCAGGTACTGCACCTGGGAATAGGCGGTATCGCTGCCGACCACGGGGTTGATGGACACCGAATTGACCGGGATCCGGCTGCCGACGTTGAACTCGGCCTCGGCGTTGTTGCGCACGAACACCGAGGGCGTCTGCAGCAGGCGCAGGTCGGTGACGTCGTCCAGCGCGCTGATGATGGCGGCGGCGTCGTTCTTGAACAGCATCCAGGTCATGCCCGGGCTGTCGCCCGAACCGATGATGTTGCCGCCGAAGGTGCTCCAGCTGCGCGGCAGCGAGGGGTTGTCGCGCAGGCTCAGGCTGGGCAGCCCGAATGCCTGCTGGCCGCCGTTCTCGATGAACCAGTTGACCCCGTAGCGCAGCTCGTCGGTCAACGCGACCTCCACCACCTGCGCTTCGATGTGGACCTGCATGGGCATCACGTCCAAGCGTTCGACCACTTCGCGGATCGACTTCCAGGCCTGCGAGGTGGCCCGCACCAGCAGGGTGTTGGTTTCCTCCACCGCCGATACGCCCACCTCCACGCCGTCCACCTCCAGGGTCACGCTACCCGAACCCGGGCCGGCGTCACCCAGGTCCAGCTGGCCGCCCGAGCCGCCCATGCCACTGCGCCCGCCGGTCCCGGAGGAACGGCCCGCCTGGGCGCCCTGCCCGCGCCGGCGGTTGCCGTCGCCGTCGCCGAACTCGCCACCCACCGGCAGGCTGCTGCCGCGCCCGCCCACGCCGCTGCCACGGATGGTGGTGGATTGCAGCCCGGGCATCAGCGAGGCCGAACCGCCGCTGTCCCGGCGCCCGCCGCCGGCGCCGAACACCTCGGCCAGGCGGTCAGCCAGGTCCATGGCCTTGATGTACTTGAGCTCGTAGGAGTAAAGCCGCGCCTCGCCGCCGGCGCTGTCGATCCGCTCCAGCCACCGCTGCACCTCACCCAGGTACTCCGCCTGCGGGGTGATCACCATGATCGCGTTGGCGCCATCGAGCGGCATGAAGCGGAACATGCCCGCCACCGGCGATCCGCTTTCCTCGCCGAACACCGCCTCCAGGTCAGCGACCACCTGCGAGGCCCGTCCGGTCTCGAGCGGGAACACGCCCACCGACATCCCGGCCAGCCAGTCGACGTCGAAGATCTCGATCGTGCGCAGGTAGTTCTCCAGCTCGGTGGCGGTGCCGGCAATGGTGATGACGTTGCGCGCGTTGTCGGCGCTGACGATTGCGTCCGGGCGGGCGTAGGGCCCGAGCACCTTTTCCATCTCCGTGGCGGAGATGTAGCGCAGCGGCACCGTGCGCACCTCGAACCCGCGCGCACCCTCGGTGCCGCCTGCGCGCGGCGCCACCGTGCCCGTGGCCACCGCCCCCTCGGCGGGCACGATGTTGTAGCGGCCGCCGCTGTAGATCATGCGCGCGTTGTTCCAGCCCAGCACCATCTCCAGCAGGTTCAGCGCGCCGGCTGCGCCCACCGGCCGCGGGGTGGCCAGGGTCACCGTGCCCTGCACTTCCGGCGCGATCACGTAGTTCTGCCCGAGCATGTCGCCCAGGATCGCCTTCACCACCGCGTGCAGCGGCGCGCCCTCGAAGTTGAAGGTCGACTCGCCGGTGCTGGCCGCCAGGCCCGGGCGCGGGGCGGACGCTGCGGACTGGTTGATGGTCTGGCCGCTGCCACGGCGGACCTGGGCTCGCGGCGCCTCGTCCTCGTCATCGAGCAGGGTGCTCTGGATCACCGGCACCGGTGGCGCATCGGTGGTGCCCGCGCGCTGGACCTGGGGCACCGGCGTGGCGCACGCGGCAAGCAGGAGGGCCAGGGCGGCGCCCAGCGGCGCCTTGAACCATCTGGAAAGCATCATGGGCTGCACTCTAAGGGTTCTCCTGCGCCGCTGCCGGCGCCTGCTGTCGCTGCTCGCGCAGGCGGGCGCGTCGCTCCTCGATCCTGCGCCGGATCGCCTCGGCCTGCTGCGCCGGCGTGACCTCCTCGGCCGCCGGGGCGGATTCGCGGATGGTGTCGCTGGACGCATCGTCCGCGGCGCGGCGCCGGGGCGCGCCGTCATCGTCCGCGACGGCTCGCGCATCGGCGCCGCCGTCGGTCCCCGTCACAGGCGTGGGCGGCTGCCCCCCCACCCCGTCATACACCCTGAGCTCGAGCACGCGTTCGCCCTCCGGGCCGGCGAAGGTCGCGGCCCGGGGCTGCACCGACACCAGGCGCCAGCCGGGCGCCTGGCGCGCCGTCTCGCCGACGCGGAAGGACACCGCCTCGCCGTCTTCGCGCTGCACGATCGCCATCTCCAGCCCGGGGGTGATCAGGACGCTGGTCAGGACCACGTCAAATCCGTCCGGCGCCCCGCCTTCGCCGCCCTCGCCGGGATCGAGCAGGAACGGGCGGTGGCGGCGGTCGGGTGCGAACAGCGCCCGCTCCACGATCGCCGGGTATTGGCCGGGCGGGCCGAGCCGCTCGCCGCCCGCGCCGCCCCCCTGGGGCAGCGGCTGCAGCAGCGCGGGATCCTCCGGGAGGGCCTCCACCCGCCCTCCCAGGCCGGCGGCGGCAAGGACCCACGTCACCACCGCCCACAGCGCCACCGCGGCGAGCAGCCAGGTGCGGGGGCCGGCCTGGTCAATCCGCATCGGCCACTCCTTCCGGCGACGGGCGCACGTAGCCGACCAGGTCGAAGCTGACGTCCAGGCCCAGCCCCTGCCCGGACGCCGCCGCGTCGGCGAAGGACTGCTGCGCCAGCAGGTTGAGGTTCTCCACGAACAGGCGTGGCGCACCGCTTTCCAGGGCGTGCAGCACGCTTGCCAGCTCGGCGTTGCCGCAGCGCAGGCGCACGCCGACCACCGCGCGCGGGAAGCGCTGTTCCCGGGTTTCGGTCATCGGCGAGCGGTTGATGATGGCGCAGCTGCGATTGCCCGGGCTGGCCTGGGCAACGGTGGTTTCCAGGCGCTGCACCAGCGCTGCGGCGGCGCGCTCGGGGCTGGACTCGGCCATGAAACCGGGTTCGCGGGCCGCCCGCGCCTCCAGTTCCGCCAGCCGCTCGCGCACCTGCGGCTGCTGCGCCAGCGCCATCCGGGCCCGCAGGTCGCGCTGCTGCAAGGCCTCGATGCGCGCGTCCAGCTCCAGCATCGGCCGCGTCCACCACGGGTGCACCAGCACCAGGTAGGCGGCGGCCAGGGCCAGCAGGAGCAGGCCCAGCGCAAGCCAGCGCTCGCGGTCAGGGATCGCGCTGCGCATCGGCGCCTCCAGAAGCGGGCGGACCGGCATCGTCATCGGCCACCACCAGTTCCGCGGCCAGCGTGAACCGGTCGCGCCGGCTGCGGGGATCGGGCTGCAGCGCGCCCGCCAGCGCCGGCTCGCGCCACAGGGCAGATTCGCCGAGCTCGCGCACCAGCGCCGAGGCCTCGGTGCTCTGGCCGATCAACAGCAGGCGGCCCTCCTCGACCGAAAGCTTCTCGAGGAATGAATGCTCCGGCAGCCGGCGGCTGAGCTCATCGAGCACTTCCACCATCGTCGGACGCGCCGCTCGCAGCGACGCCAGGTACGCCATGCCCTCGATATGGTCGGCCACCTGGCGGCGCTGGTTGGACGCCTCGCGCGCCTGGGCGATGCGCTGCCGCGAAGCTTGCTCAAAGGCGTCGGCGGCATCGCGGCGGTTGTCGAGCACCATCCACATCGCGCTGGCCAGCGCCACCAGCGACAGTGCCGCCAGGGCCAGGTTCCAACGTGCCCAGGGGTCGGCGCGGCGATGGCGCACGGCCGGCGGCAGCAGGTTGATGCCCAGCGGATCGCCTGCCGCGTCATCGAGGTCGACGCCGGCCAGGCCCGCGGCCGGGCCGCCCACGGCGGCGACTGCCGCATCGCACACTGCCCGCGGAACCACGACCAGTTCGGCCTCAAGCTGGCCATCGGGCCGGCGGCCGGTGACGCGGGCGGCGTGGCGGACGTCGGCGGCGGAGAACGGCGTTTGCCGGTCGATCTCGAACCCGAGCACGTCGTGCAGCCGCTCGGCAGCCGCGGCCGGAACCACCATCGGGCGCCGCAGGGCCGCATCGGCAGGCAGCACCAGCCAGCGGGGCAGGGCCGCGATGGCCGACGGCAGGAGGCCCTGCAGCGGATCCTCCGGCGTCTCTGCCACCGGTCCGGGCAGCCGCGCCAGGCGGCGGGCCTGGCCGCTGCGCTCAAGCGCCACGTCCAGGCCGCCGGCCTGCCGGCGCAGGAGCAGGCGCCGGCCATCAAGTTCCAGCAGGGCGCGCACGCGCGCCGGCAGCCAGCTCGCCAGGGCCCGGCCCCACCAGCGCCAGAACCCCCCTACCCCCGGGGCGAGACGGCCGCCAGCCATCCCGCCCAGGCGCTCGCGCAGCGGCTTGCGTGCAGCGATGTCGGCCTCGCTCGTCATCAGGTACGCAGGCGCCCTCCACATCCAGCGAAACGGAACCCCGGCCGCGCCGGCAGCCCCCCACTCCCCGCGCGCGCCAGCTTGCGAAAGCACGCGCCCATGGGGGCGCGGCTGTCGATACTACACGCTCCCCGGCGCTGGACTGCACGCCCCCGCACGCTGCTCATCCACCCTCGGCGGCCACCGCGCCCTCCTGCCATCGCAGCGCGGTATACGCGGCACCCGGCAGCACGCCGCCGGCACGCACGACCGCGCGCAGGAGCGACTGACGGCCATCGGGCAGCCACGCGCGGCTTTCGATGCTGTAGGTGCCGGTGCCCGCGGCGCCCACGACCACGGGGGCTGTTGCTCCCGCCTCGGCCTGGCGGGCCGCCAGCACCGGGCCGGGGTCGATCCCGGCGGCCTGCAGCACCACGCTGCCGGCGTAGTTGGGATCGGGCAGCGCCCTGCCCGTGTGCACGGTGACATGCGGGGCCATGCGTGCCGGGAGGCCGGGCGGCATGCCCAGCACGAGCTCCAGCTCCGACACCGCCTCGAAGGGCGCATCCTTTGCGCCATAGGGCAGCCCCGCGGCCGCGTACTGCGGGTCCTCGGCTGCGCCAACGGCCTGGCCCAGGTCGTCGGGATCACGCCAGTCGATGATGGCCCCGGCCAGGCGCGCGGCGTCCGCGGGCTCGGTACCCAGTGCTTCGAGCAGGTCGGCGAGCAAGCCGTGTTCGGCGACGTTGAGATCCACCTTGCCGGTTTCATCAACGATCCGCACCTGCACGGCGACGCCGCCGAAGCTCCAGTCGTAGGGACGTCCGTCGGCGATCCAGCGGCTCTGGGGATCGGCGTCGCGCAGCCGGAGCAGCGCATATTCCAGCCCGGCGCGCGCGGCCTGGTCGCCAACCACCGCGTGCGACAACACCCGGCCCTGGATCTGCTCGATGCGCGCGGTGAGCGCAAACGCACCCACCAGCGCAGTGAGGAGCACGATCAGCCACAGCACCAACAGCAGCGCCGCGCCACGCTGTTGATCCCTGCAGCGCCGGCGGCTCATTGCGCCAGCTCCGGGAACGCCCCGTCGAGGCGGCCCTGCCCCTGCACCAGCGAGACCACCAGCGGCGGCCATGGGCCTTCGCGCTCGCCTTCGATCTCGATGCGCACCTGCAGCGGCAGCTGGGAGGAATCGGGCCACTGGCTGAGCCAGCCGGTCAGCGCGCCCTCGCGATCGATCCCGCGATAGCTCAGGCGCACGCTGCCCAACCCATCGGCCAGCGGCTCCGGCGGGCGGGGCGGCTCCTCGCGCCAGGTCTGGCCGGCCAGGACGGTGGCAAACGAAACCTCCAGGCGCAGGCCATCCCGGTCGCGAACCACGGCCAGATCGTGCAGCGCCGGCCCGCCATGCCCCAGGTACGGCGGCAGGTCACTGACAAATTGCATGCGGTCGGCTTCGCCGGTGAAGCGCAGCGGCTCACCGGTGCGCTCGTCCACCTCGAATGCAAACGGGTGCGCGGATGCCAGCCGGCGGCGGAGGAAGCCTTCCACCGCCCGGATGCGCTCGGCCTGGCGTGCCATTTCCTCGCCCCGCTCGACCGTGGCCGTGGCCGCGCGCAGGGTGGCGAAGGCCAGCGTCAGTCCTGCCGCGAGCAGGGCGGTGGCCACCAGCACCTCGATCAGGGTGAAGCCCCGCAGCGTCCGGCGCTGCAGCGGAGCAGCGTCAGGACCGACGCGACCCGCCATGGCGGCAACGGTGTGCCGGGCCGGTCCGCACGGGCGCATGCGGATTGCCATGCCTACGGGCCGCGCCCGGTCTCGACCAGGCGCAGCGACTCGACCTGCAGGCGCTCCCGCGGCCCGCCCTCGCCCCATTCCACGGTCAGGCGCAGCGCCATCAACCGCGGGCCGAAGGGGTCGGCCAGCGGCCCCGCTGCCTGCTGTGGATCCTCCCAGGGCGCGACATCCAGCTGCCAGCGATAGCGGCCGGCGTCCAGCTCCCCCTCGCGGCGGCCGGCTTCGAGCACCTCGCCCACCCCGGCCTGGGCGAGCAGCGAACGGGCATGCAGCGCGGCGCGGCCGGAATCGTCCGACCAGCGGACCTGGCGCGTTGCCCCCGACAGCGTGCCCAGCAGCACCGTGAGCGCCAGCGCAAGCACGGCGAA
This sequence comes from Luteimonas sp. JM171, assembly GCF_001717465.1. Classification (NCBI taxonomy): domain Bacteria; kingdom Pseudomonadati; phylum Pseudomonadota; class Gammaproteobacteria; order Lysobacterales; family Lysobacteraceae; genus Luteimonas; species Luteimonas sp. JM171. Next base: position 415,832 of record NZ_CP017074.1, read on the forward strand.
CGCCACCAGCACTTCGATCAGCGTATAGCCCCGCGCGTGGCGCGCGCTCCGCCGGCGCGCCCTCATCGCCCACCCCGGTGGATCCGCACTTCTCCGGTCAGCCAGGCCACGTCGATGTCCCAGCGCGCATCCCCCGCCTCCAGCCGGACCCGGCCGCCGGATGATGCGCCGTCATCGAAGAACACGATGACGCCTTCGTCCTCGCGCTGCTGCATCTCCCGCGCACCGGTAAACTCGACCGCGAGCCGTTCGGGGATCGTGCCGCTCCGATCGCGCGGTGCCTGCCAGGAGCGCGCGGCCGGATCGAGCCGGAACTGCTGCGGCGTCCCGGTGGCCAGCGCGTGGGCGCGGGTGAAACGCAGGTTCGCCGCGATTTCCTTCGCCGCCGAACGGATCTGCATGCGCTCCATACCGCCGCCAAGGATCCCGGCCGAGAGCACGCCGGCGATGGCAATGAGCCCCACCACCACCAGCACCTCGATGAGGGAAAAGCCGCGCCCGGCGCGGCTGCGCCTACTGCTGGATCCCGATGTCCGCATTCACGCTCTCGCCTCCCGGCTGCCGGTCGGCACCGTAGCTGACGATGTCGAAGCGGCGGCCGTCGCCCGGCACGCGGAACTCGAACGGCGTATTCCAGGGATCGGTCAGCTCGCCCTCCGTCGCATACGGGCCCAGCCAGCCGCTCACGCCCGACGGCTGCACCACCAGGTCGGAAAGGCGCTCGGGGAGCGTGCCGGTGTCCATCTCGTAGTTCTCGACCTTGCCGGCCAGGGTCTGCACCTGGGCCTGCGCCAGGTTGACCCGGGCACGGTCGCCGCCGCCCAGGATGCGGCTGGCGGCGAAGGCGACGATGCCGCCGATCAGCACCACCACCACGATGATCTCGATGAGACTGAAGCCGCGCTGCCTCGAGGGCAGGCGCCGGTAACTGCGGGTTCTGTTCATGCATCAACCTATGACATTGGTGAGATCGTAGATCGGGACCAGCACCGCCAGGATGACCACCATCACCACGGCGGCGAGGATCAGGGTAACCGCGGGCACCAACGCGGCCAGCATGCGGTCCATGGCCTGTGCGGTCTGCTGTTCGAAGGTATCGGCGGTGCGCAGCAGCATGGCGTCCAGCGCGCCGGATTCCTCGCCCACCTGGATCATCTGCAGCGCCAGCCGCGGGAATCGACCGCCGCGCCCGAGCGCCGGCGCCAGCCCGGCGCCGCCCTTCACTTCCTCGGCCGCCGCATCCACGTCCGCCGCCAGCGCCCGGTTGGCGAGCACGTTGCGGCTGATGGCCAGCGCCGACAGCAGCGGCACGCCGTTGCGCAGCAGCGTCCCCAGGGTGCGCGCCAGGCGCGCGGTTTCCAGCCGCGCCACCAGTGAACCAGCCAACCTGGTGCCCAGGATCCATTCATCGAAGCCGGCCCGGAACTGCGGATCGCGCAGCCGCCGGTCGAACCACAGCAGCGCCAGCAGCGGCACCGCCAGAAGCAGCAGCCACCAGTCGCGCACCAGCTCGCCCACGCCCAGCACCAGGCGGGTGAAGAACGGCAGCTCCGCGTCCAGGCTCTCGTACATGCCGGCGAACTGCGGCACCACGTAACCCAGCAGGAACAGCAGCGACAGCCCCACCATCACCACCAGGATGGCGGGATAGATGAGCGCGTTGATGACCTTGCCGCGCAGCGCCCGGCTGCGCTCGAGGTATTCGGCCAGCCGCTGCAGCGTCTCCTGCAGCGTGCCTCCCGCCTCACCGGCACGGACCATGTTCACGTACAGGCGCGAGAACGTGCCGTGCTGGCGCTCGAGCGCCTGCGACAGCGGGCTGCCGCCGCGCACCGCTTCGCGGATGTCGGTGATGGTGCGCCTGGCGGCCTCGTCCTCCGGCAGGTCGAGCAGGATGGTCAGTGCGCGGTCCAGCGGCTGGCCGGCCTTGAGCAGGGTTGCCAGCTGCTGGGTGAACTGCACCAGGCGCTGTCCGGCGAACGGCTTGGGCTTGAGCAGGGTCCGCCAGTTGCGCGCGCCGCCGCCTTCCGCCGCCGGGCGCGCCTCCACCGGCAGGTGGCCCTGCTCCTGCAGGCGCAGCACCACCTCGGCTTCGCTGGCGGCTTCCATCTCGCCGTCCAGCGGTTCTCCACGCGCATCGAGCGCCTTGTAGCGGAACAGGGCCATGGGGACGGCTCAGGCCTCACGCATCTTCGGTCACCCGCAGCACTTCCTCGATCGTCGTCACACCGGCAAGCGCCTTGGCGATGCCGTCCTCGTACATCGTGCGCATGCCGTGCTGGCGCGCCAGCTGCTCCAGCTCGCCGATCCCTGCGTGGCGCATGATGGCGCGGCGCAGGTCGTCGTTCATCACCAGGAATTCCATGATCGTGGTGCGGCCCAGGTAGCCGGTTGGCGACATTTCCGAGGGCCGCGGGCGGTACAGGTGTATCTCTCCCTCGGGCTGGAAGCGGCGCAGATCGAACTTCTCGATTTCCTCCGCTGACGCGCGATAGCGCTCCGCGTGCGCCGGCTCGAGGCGGCGCACCAGGCGCTGGGCGAGGATGCCGTTGATGGTGGAGGTGAGCAGGTAATCCTCCACGCCCATGTCCAGCAGCCGGGTGATGCCGCCGGCGGCGTTGTTGGTGTGCAGGGTGCTGAGCACCAGGTGCCCGGTGAGCGCCGACTGGATGGCGATGCGCGCGGTCTCCAGGTCGCGCATCTCGCCGATCATGATGATGTCCGGGTCCTGGCGCACGATCGAACGCAGCGCATTGGCAAAATCCAGCCCGATCTGCGGCTTGGCCTGGATCTGGTTGATGCCCTCGATCTGGTATTCCACCGGATCCTCGACGGTGATGATCTTGACGTCGGGCGTGTTGAGCTTGGACAGCGCGGTATAGAGCGTGGTGGTCTTGCCCGAGCCGGTGGGGCCGGTCACCAGCAGGATGCCATGCGGCTGCTCCAGGACCTTCTGGAACTGCGGCAGGAACTGCCCGGTGAAACCCAGCCGCTCGAAATCGAACACGACCGTCTCGCGGTCCAGCAGGCGCATCACCACGCTTTCGCCGTGCGCGGTGGGCACCGTGCTCACGCGCAGGTCCAGCTCCTTGCCCTGCACCCGCAGCATGATCCGGCCGTCCTGCGGCAGCCGGCGCTCGGCGATGTTGAGCCGGGCCATGATCTTGATCCGGCTGATCACCGCCGCGGTGAGGTTGGCCGGCGGGCTCTCGCCCTCGTTGAGGACGCCGTCGATGCGGTAGCGCACCTTGAGCCGGTTTTCGAACGGCTCGATGTGGACGTCGGATGCGCGCAGCTCCACCGCGCGCTGGATCACCAGGTTCACCAGCCGGATCACCGGCGCCTCGCTGGCCAGGTCGCGCAGGTGCTCGACGTCGTCCATGTCGCCGCCGTCGCCGTCCACCGACTCCACGATCGCGCCCATGGCGCTGCGGCCCTGGCCGTGCCAGCGCTCGATGAGGTCGTCGATCGCCGAGCGCAGGCCCACCAGCGGCTGCACCTCCAGGCCGGTGGCCAGCTTCACCGCATCGCGCGCGTAACTGTCGAACGGATCGGCCATCCAGACCAGGATCCGGCCGCGCGCCTCCCCCAGCGGGCACAGGTGGAACTGGCGCAGGAACCGCGCCGACAGCGGCCGGGCATCGTCGATCAGCTCGGGCGGGTTGTCAGGCACCTGCCTTGCAGCCAGCAGCCGCAGGCCAAGGACCTCCGCGCAGGTTTCCGCGTGGTCGCGCTCGGAGACTAGCCCCAGGCGGCCCAGGAGACCGAGCAGGCTGCCGCCGGTCTCGGCGTGCAGGCGTCGCGCGCGCGCCAGGTCCGGCTCCTTCAGCCGGCCCTTCTCCAGCAGCGCCGCAACCACCCGCTCCTCGGCCGCTGGCGCGTCCTGGCTGTCCGTTCCGTCCGCCAGGATGGCGGTGTCAGGCTCTGGGTTCACGGTGGGGCATCCACATGTCCTCAGGCGCAATGTACAACGATGGCGCCGCGGCGGGCGCCGGTCCGGCCGCAACCAAAAGAGCCCCGGCCGGGCCGGGGCTCAGGGATGACCACGCCGCCCCGGCCGGAGCCGGGACGGCCGCCGGCGGTCAGTAGCTGCCGGTCAGGCTCACGCCGCTGAAGGCCGAGAAGCCGCGGATCATGATGTGCCACGTCCCCGCCGTGGGGTTGGAGATCGTGCACGTCTCGTTGTTGCCGAACTGGTACGGACGGCAGGCGTAGTCGGTGGTGGTCGGCTGCGCGCCGTAGCGCACGTACAGGTCCGCATCACCGGTGCCGCCCGCCATCTGCACGTTCAGCGAAGCGGTGCCCGCCGGGACGTTGATGGTCCAGAACTGTTCGCTCTGGGCATCGCCGGCAATCCCGGTGACCGGCACCCCGTTTTCCAGCTCGTTGCCGCCGGGGCCGCCGCCGTCTTCGGGCTCCTCAAAGCGTGCCTGCAGCGTCAGGTTGCTGTAGTCACGCACGCCCACCAGCTTGATGTAGTACGTGCCCGCTTCCGGGTTGTTGATCCGCACCACCTCGTTGTTGCCCGGGCGGGTGGAGCTCCAGTCGGCGTCGTCGGCGCTGGGCTCTTCGTCCAGGCTGACATACATGGACACGTCGCCGCGGCCACCGCTGGTCACGATGCTCAGCGGACCGGTGACGCCCTCCGGCACCTGGATGGCGTAGAGCGCTTCCGAGCCGGCCGTGCCGGACAGGCCGCGCAGCGGCACCTTGTTCTCGATGTCGGTCGCCGGCGGGGTGCACTCTTCAACGTCCGGATCGCAGGGCGGAACCAGCGTGGTGTTGAGGGCGTGGCCCGGATCCACGATGCCTGCACCCATGGGGGTACTGCTCGGGATCGACACCGGGAACGGGCGCGCGGTCTCCTTGAGCAGCGACTCCATTTCCGCCGGCATCAGCGGATCCATCCCGGCCTCGACCCGCGCGCTCTGGACCAGTGCCGCCACGGCCGCCACGTGCGGGGCCGCCATCGACGTGCCGATGTAGCCGGTGTAGAGGTAATCGCCCGAATCCGGCGTGGTGGCCGCATCCGAACCGGCCTGGATGACGTAGCCGTCCCAGCCGCCGTTGCCCGGGTCGTCGCTGCCGCCGCCGCCCGGCGCCGACAGGTCGATCACGTCGCCCCAGTTGGAGTAGTACGCCTTGCCGCCGGTGATGCGGGTGGCGCCCACGGCGATCACGTTGTTGCAGCTGGCCGGCCGCGAGTTGGCGGCGTTGGCGTTGCTGTTGCCGGCGGCCACCACCACGGTGCTGCCGTTGGCCACGGCGATATCGATCGCTTCCTGGTAGACCGCGTTACAGGCCGATCCACCGCCGAGGCTGAGGTTGATGACCTCGGCCGGGTTTTCGTTGGCGGGCACGCCCGGAACGTCGCCGCCCGAGGCCCAGACGATCGCGTCCGCGATGTCGGCCAGCATGCCGCCGCAGCGGCCAAGCACGCGCACCGGCAGCACCTTGGCATCAAATGCCAGGCCCGCCGCGCCCAGGGCGTTGTTGGTGGTCTCGGCCACGGTGCCGGCCACGTGGGTACCGTGCCAGGAGCTTTCCTGCGCCGGGGAGCCGGCGTAGCACTCGTTGGCCACCGGGTTCCAGTCGCCGTAATCCAGCGCGCCCGGCACGCGGTCAGCCGTGGGCCGGCGCGACATCCACGGATCGGTCATGAAGTCGTAGCCTTCCAGCAGCTGGCCGGCGTTCATGTCCGGGTGATCAGGAAGGATGCCGGTGTCGAGCACCGCGACCACCACGCCCTCGCCGGTGGAAATGTCCCACGCTTCCTCGGCATCGATGCCGCCGGGGGTGTCGTTGCGGAAGTTCCACTGGTAGACGGGGAAGAAGGTGTCATCCGGGGTGAAGGCGGCCTGTGCCTGGCGGCGCTCCACCGGGCGCAGGGCGTAATCACGGTCGTTGACCACTGCGTATTCAACCGCCGGATCGGCCTGGAGTTCGTTTACCAGGCGCTCGAGCGAGGCACGGTCGAGCCGCTGGTTCAGGCGCATCAGCTCGGCGCCCGTGCCCATGCGGCGCTCGAGCGCGGCAGCCAGGCCGGCACCGCGGGGGGCCAGCTTGGCAGCGCCCGCACGCGCCGCGGCGGCTTCGAACACCCGCGCCTTGTTGGCGCTGCTGGTCGCGGCCAGCGTGCCGCTGCGGTACTTGACGATGATGCCGTCGCCGGCCTGGGTGGCAGCGGGCTGGTCGACCCGGGACTGCCCGATCTTCACTTCCGGTCCGGCCGCATGGGCAGCGGACATTCCGATCGCCGCAGCCACGGCGACGCACAACAGGGACTTGCGTTTCATCGACTCTCTCCTTGGAAAACCAACAGGTTGCTGCGCTTTGCGTTCCATACTTCACCGGGCCGGTCCGCTGCCCCCTGCAACAGCGGCCCGGCCCGTGCACTCCATCACCATCCAAAGCCCGCGCCGATACCCACCGAGCTTTCATCACCGCTGAAGGCACCGCCGAAGGTGATCGTGGCGCGCTCACTGATCGCACGCTGGTAACCCACCGACAGCGCGCTCTCGCCACTCTGGAAGCCCACGCCCACGCCGATGCGGTTCTGGGTGCGGATGCCGGCGGCGCTGGTGGCCATGTTCAGCATTGCCGCGCTCATTGCGCCCTGGCGGTCCAGGCGGCGGTCGACGTCATGGAACCTGCGCTCGACGTCGCCACGGAAGGCTTCGAAGTTGTCGTTCCACACCGCGAACTGCTGGTCGGTGTAGGCGTTGGCGGACGAAAGCGTCTGCGTGGCAACGGTATCGGTGTAGCTGCGCGACTGCGCCGCCGCGGCGTTGACCTGGCCCACGTTGGCCGCGTCGGTATCCGCGGTGCCCGCCGCCACGTTCACGATCTGCCGCTCACTGCCCTCGGCGCCCACCGACACCGTGTTGGCACGGTCGGCCACCGAACCCTGGCCAAGCGCCACCGCACCTTCCGCTGTCACCGAGGCCCCTTGGCCGACGGCGGTCCCGGAGGCGGCGCTGACGCTGGTGCCCTCGCCGATGGCCACCGCATTGGTGGCGTCCGCAGTGATCGTGGCGTTGCTGCCCACCGCGGTGCTGCCGTCGGCATTGACCTTGGCGTTGCCGCCGATCGCGATGTCGTTGGGTCCGTGCGCATAGGCGTCGTCACCCGCGGCGATGGCGTTGATGTCCTCGGCACCCAGCTGGGCGCGACCCGCCCCCCCCACGGCCACGCGGCCGTTGCCCGGCCCCTGGGCGCTGCGGACGATCGCCTCGACGCCGGACAGGCGGTTGCCGAACCCTTCCAGGTGGGTGTCGAGCGCTGCCAGCGCCTCGCCAACGTTGCCGTAGTAATTGCCCTGCACCGAGTACACCGTGCCGATCAGCCGGCCATTGGCATCGACCACCGTGCCGCCGCCCAGCGCCGTGGCAATCGTCCCCATCGAGGCGAAGACCTGGCCACCGGTGACCGCGTCGGAGCTGCCGTTGCGGATCAGGCCCGGGGCGAGGTTGGTCAGGCGGGTACCGCCTTCGCCATCAAGGGTCGCGACCGCGCGGGAATCGTCGTCGTAGGAGATGGCGTTGGAGGCCATGCCCTCGACGTCGCCGATTCGCACGTCCAGGTCGTCCACCCGGCCTTCCACCACGCCCACGCGCTCGTTGGTCTCGAACAGCTGGCTGCCGGTGACCGCGTCCGTGCTCTCCGCACTGACCTCGCCATCGGCCAGGTTGGTCACCAGAGTGCCTTCTTCACCGGCCAGGGTGATGGCGCCGCGGCTGTCGTCGTCGTACACCACCGCGCTGTCGGCCAGTGCGGTGACGCCGTCTGCGACCGCGTTGAGCTGGCCGAGGTTGACCGCATCGGTGTCCTGGGTACCGGCCGCCACGTTGGTGATCTGGCGCTCATTTCCGACTGAACCCACGGACAGGGTCCGCTCCCGCTCGGCGACCGAGCCTGAGCCCAGCGCCACCGAATTGGGGGCCGTCGCCGCCACGGTGGCGCCAGCGCCGATGGCGATGGCGCTTTCCGCGTTGGCCAGCGAGTTGGTGCCCACGGCAATCGCGTGGATGTCATTGCCAAGCGCCTGGTGGCCAACGGCGACGGTGTAGTCGTCGTAGCCGAACGCGCCGCGGCCCACGGCGACCGAGCTGACCCCGGGCGACCAGCTCCCCGAGCCGATGGACACCGAGCGACGCCCGGTGGCGTAGGAATCCACACCGACGGCGGTGGCTTCTTCGCCGGTGGCCCAGGCGAAGCTGCCCAGGGCGGTGGAACCGGACTCCGTGGCCCACGCGTACGAGCCGGTGGCCGTGCTCTGGTCGCCGTTGGCACGGCTGTTGTCGCCGAGCGATACGGTGTAGCCGCCCTGGGCATGCGCCTTGTGTCCGCCGGCCAGGCTGAACTCGCCCTCGGCCCGGGCACCGTAGCCCAGGGACGCCGAACCGGTCCCGGTCGACTGGGCGCCGGCGCCTACGGCCGTTCCCCGGTCGGCGGCCGTTGCAGCCACCAGCACCGGATTGCCTTCGGAATCCTCGATCGGCCAGCCGAACTCGTCGAAGGCCTCGCCCTGGCCTCCCACGGCGGTGCTGGCGTCGCCATAGGCGTCCGCCCCGGCGCCGAAGGCCGAGCTGTTGCTTCCCGCCGCAGAGGCGTTGAAGCCGACCGCGGTGGCCTGCTGCTGGCCAGCCAGCGCCCCGCTGCCAAAGGCGGAGGCACCGAGCTCGAACGCGCTGCTGGCCGAGCCGACCGCGGTCGAGTAGTCCGCTTCCGCGTACGCGTTGGCGCCAGCGGCCGTGGACTCTTCGCCGAGCGCATAGGCATCCGCCTCGCCCGTCGCCTGGAAGTGGCGATTGGCCTCGGCGACGAACTCGCCCATCTGGCCCACGTTCACCGCGTCGTTGTCATCCACGCCGTCGGAGACGTTCACGATCCGGCGCGTCGCCGGGAAGCCGCTGTTCCCGGTGCCGTTGCCCACGGACACCACGTTGTCGGCGCTGGCTCGCGAGCCGGAACCCAGCGCCACGCTGTTGACGCCGTTGCTCCAGGCGCTGGCGCCAACCGCAGTGGCCCCGTCCGCATATGCGAACGTGTCCTGGCCAAGCGCGGTGGCGCCGGCCCGGGTGGCCCAGGCGAACTGGCCCAGCGCGGTCGCGTCCTCGCCCGTGGCCCAGGCCGTGCCGCCCACCGCGGTGCCGTTGACGCCGCTGGCGCTGGAGCTGCTTCCAACCGCCACCCCCGCGCTGCCGCTGGCGGTTGCGGTATTGCCCACCGCGGTGGCGTTCAGGCCACTGGCCTCGGCGGAGATGCCGACCGCCGTGGTGCGGGTGTTGCTCGCCACGGCCCCGTAGCCCAGGGCGGTGGAGAACTCGCCGGTCGCCTCGCTGAAGCCGCCGTTGGCGGTGGACGCCAGGCCGCTGGCGGTGCTGCTGTAGCCGGTGGCCGTGGCCTGCAGGCCTTCGGCGGTCGATGCGGCACCGGTGGCGGTGCTGAACGCCCCCAGCGCCTGCGCGCCAGCGCCAAACGCCGAGGCACCCGCCTCCAGCGCGGTGGTGGTCTGGTCGAGCAGGACCTCACCGGTGGCCGGATCCTCGTAGTACAGCCAGCCGCCAACCGCGGTCGAGGAATCGCCCTCGGCCACGGCGTTGTAGCCGGAGGCGGTCGCATACTGGCCCCAAGCCTGCGCGCCGCTGCCGAACGCCGACGCGCCCTGGCCCACCGCGAAGCTCGTGGCACCGGTGGCGGTGCTGAAGTCGCCTTCCGCGAAGGCGTCCGAACCGGAGGCCGTCGCATCGTCGCCGGTGGCCCACGCCTGGCCCTCGCCGCTGGCGGCGAAGTAGTGGGTATCGCCGGTCACCGCCTCCAGCTGGCCCAGGTTCACCGCGTCGGTGGCTTCAGTGCCAGCGGCCACGTTGGTGATCTGCCGCTCGTTGCCGGCCGACCCCACCGACACGCTGTAGTCGCGATCGGCCTCGGAGCCCACGCCCAGCGCCACCGCACCCTCCGCCGAGGCGAACGCATCCGCACCCACGGCCAGCGAGTCGACGCCGGTGGCCATGGACAGCGAGCCCAGGGCGGTACCGTTGGCCCCGGGCGCCCATGACCCGGCGCCCACGGCGGTTGCATAGTCGCCGGTGGCTTCGGTCGGCAGCAGGCCAAAGAAGCTGGCGCCGCCCACCGCGACCGAGTTGAAGCCGCTCGCGATGGCCGCCTCGCCGACCGCCACCGAAGATTCACCGCTCGCATCGGCGGCAAAGCCAACCGCGGTGGCGCCATCGGCCAGGGCATTGGCCCCGTAGCCCAGCGCCGAGGCGCCAAAGCCCTGCGCCACGCTGTAGCCGCCGTACGCGGCCGAGCCGTCGCCCGACGCCTCGCTCCGGAAGCCGGTTGCCGTGCCCTGCAGGCCGGACGCGCTTGCCTCGCTGCCGGTCGCAGTGCTGTATGCACCCTCTGCCACCGCGCCCGCACCGATGGCGCTGGCACCGGTTTCAGCCGCATAGGCCTGCGAGCCAAGCGCAATGCTCTGCTCGCCGTAAGCCTCGGCATACGAGCCCAGGGCCACCGCATCGATGCCCCCCGCCACGGTGTTGAAGCCCAGCGCGGTTGCGTTTTCTTCCAGCGCGAACGCACCGCTGCCGAAGGCCGAAGCGCCCTCCATCCACGCTTCCGCCGTGGAGCCGACCGCGGTGCTGTAATCGCCGCCGGCCCACGCATTGGAACCTGCCGCCGTGGCGTCCTCGCCCACCGCCCAGGCCTCGCCCTCGCCGGTGGCGCGGAAGTACTGGTTGTAGGCGGTCGCTTCTTCGAGCTGGCCGAGGTTCACCGCATCGGTGCCCTCGGTCCCGGCGGCGACGTTGGTGATCTGGCGCTCGCTGCCCTCCGAACCGACCGACACCGTGTTGTCGCGATCGGCCACCGAGTCGGCACCCAGGGCGACGCTGTTGTCAGCCGTTGCCGTTGCGAAATTGCCCAGCGCCGTGCTGTTGTAGCCCGCCGCGGTGGAGAAGCCGCCAAGGGCGGTGGAGAAGTCGCCGAAGGCTTCCGCGGCCCCGCCGAACGCGGCGGCCAGTTCACCCGAGGCGACGCTTTCGACGCCGACCGCGGTCGCCCCCCATCCGGAGGCATCGCTGAGGGCGCCCATGGCCACCGACAGGTCACCGGACGCGCTTGCCAGTTCGCCGCCGGCGGTGGCGTACTCGCCATCCGCGGACGCTCCGACACCGGCCTCATCCACGCCCGCAGAGGCATCGAAGAAGCGATTGCCCTCGGTGTCCACGGCCGCGATGGCGTCCGTCAGCTGCTCCACGTTCACCGCGTCGGTGCCCTCGGTGCCGGCCGCGACGTTGGTGATCTGGCGCTCGCCGCCGGCTGATCCGACCGACACGCTGTCGGCACGGTCCGCCACCGAGCCTGCACCAAGGGCCACGCTGTTCTCGGCCGAGGCATATCCGCCGTAGCCCACCACCGTCGAATCCGCGGCTTCGGCCCAGCTCGCCGCGCCAACCGCGGTGGAATAATCGCCGTCGGCGCTGCTGATCCAGCCCAGGGCGGTGGATTCGTCACCGGTCGCCCAGGCACCGGCGCCGAACGCGGCCGCCCCGGCGCCCGAAGCCCGGGACGGGATGAAGCCGAACACGGTGCCGCCCACCGCAACGCTTTCCGCGCCGGTGGCTTCGCTGTACTCGCCCACCGCCACACTGGAGACACCCTGCGCCCACGCCGCCGTGCCCACGGCGGTGGCGTAGCCGGCGCTGGCGTCGGCGCCGTAACCAAGCGCGGTGGCGCCCACATCGCCCGCAGAGCTGAAGCCGCCGCTGGCGGTGCTGTAGTTCCCGCTTGCCGAGCTGCTGTAACCCGTGGCGGTGGCCTGGAGGCCGCCGGCTTCGGCGGCGGCGCCGCTGGCGGTGCTGAACGCACCCAGCGCCTGCGCACCGGCACCGAATGCCGACGCGCCGACTTCAAATGCCGTGGTGGTGGCATCGAGCAGCACGTCGCCGGTGGCCGGATCCTCGTAATACAGCCAGCCCCCAACCGCGGTCGTTGAATCACCCTCTGCATACGCATTGAAGCCCGAGGCGGTGGCGTATTGGCCCCAGGCCTGGGCTCCGCTGCCGAACGCCGAGGCGCCCTCGCCCAAGGCCCAACTCGCCGAGCCGGTCGCGGTGCTGTAGTCGCCTTCCGCGAAGGCGTCCGAACCGGAGGCGGTCGCGTCCAGGCCCGTCGCGAACGCTTCACCATCGCCGGTGGCGGCGAAGTAGTGCGTGTCCGAGGTCACCGCTTCCAGCTGGCCCAGGTTCACCGCGTCCGTCGCCTCGGTGCCGTCGGCCACGTTCGCGATCTGGCGCTCGTTGCCCGCGCTGCCCACCGACACCGTGTTCTCACGGTCGGCCACCGAATCCACGCCCAGCGCCACCGAACCGGCGGCCTCGGCGTGGGAGAAGAAGCCGATCGCGGTCGAATCCACGCCCTCCGCC